>CAYJID010000201.1:0-4291 GCA_964370135.1 uncultured Akkermansia sp.
CGGCGTCCCCACTTGTTCATGAGGCTGCGTGTGGGCTGGTAGAGGTCGATGGTGCCTGTACCGACGAGAGCACTGCCGTAGTCATCGACGATGTAGGTGTAGGGCTGCCCCTTGATGCGGAACTTGGTACCCAGAGGGTAGACAGACCAATCGGCTGCCGCACTGCGGACCGTATTGGTGTACATCAGGCGTGTGCTGATGGCGTTGAGCGCGCCGTAGCCGATGTGATCGCTCTCCGTGTGCGTGTAGGCGGTCGTACGCACCACGCGGTTGAGCTGCTTGGGATGGTAGAAGGGCATACCGTGCTTGTCACGTCCCAAGAATGGCAGGCGGGTAGATGGACGGGCTGAAGGAGTGGGTGCTGCGGGTGCAACGAAGCCCTTGCTCGTGGCGACAGGTGTCTTGCTTCTTGCTGCGAGTTCCATAGGTTGCAAAGCGAAGAAACCAAGCGCAAGAAGAAGGACCGTACGAGGAGCAATAATAGATAATATTCTCATTCAATTAATGTGTTGTTTCTCACCAGTTAACGTGTAAAACGCAGCGGGCGGTGATTGATCGGAGCATAGCAAAGTGATTCTCGCATGGCAAGCTTTTTTTTTGACAGGCTGCTCATTAAGACACAAAAAACAAGAGCGTCCCTAGGGCATTTTGCTCATAGGGACGCTGAAAATTAGCTGTTTGTTGAGTCGGCGTGATTGTTAGAATAACAAATTCTGCTGACTTGATTTTTTATTTGCCAAAGCTAGCTATTTATTTATCATTTAATAAGCGTTCGAGCAGAGCCTGTGAGTTCTCGGCGAGCTGGGCGGGATTCTCCAGCATGCCGGCGCGCAGCAGGGCTGTGTCGATGATCTGGCCTGCGAGCAGCCCCGCGAGCTCCTCGTCGCTCTGGCGCAGGGAGGCGAGCTTCATGACGATGGGGTTCTTGGGATTCAACGCGATCTCGGCCTTGGACTCGGGGACGGATTGCCCCATGGCCTGGAGGTAGGCGCGTACCTCAGGCGAGATGCCATTCTCACTTTGCAGCGCAATGGCGGGCACGGCACTCGCGCGGTCGCTGGTCGTGACCTTGTCGAATTGGTTCTCAAAGCGCTTGTTGACCCACTCGGTGAGTCCTGCCGCCTCGGTGGCATCGAGGCTGGGCGCACCGTCGTCCGTCGCATCGAGCTCGGGGAGATCGAGGTTCGCACGGTCGATGGACTTGATCTCCTTGTCCTCCATGCGCATGAGGCTGTCGATGACGAATTGGTCGCCACCCTCGGTGAAGTAGGCGACTTCAAAACCGCGTGCCTTGAGCGCGTCGAGGTAGGGCGAGCTCTCGAGCTGGGCGCGGGAGCTGCCGTAGAGCACGTAGATGTCCTTTTGGTTCTCCTTCATGCGGCTGATGTAGTCAGCAAAGGAGGTCGTCTGTCCCTCTTCGGTGAAGGTGGACTCGAAGCGCAGCAGCTTGCCGAGGCTCTCCTTGTGCTCCCAGCTGGTGACCACACCTTCCTTCAGGAAGCGGGAGAACTGGGTGTAGAACTTCGCATAGAGCTCCGTGTCATCCTTGGCCATGGACTCCATGTGCTTGATGAAGCGGCTCGTGATGATGTTGGAGATCTTGCGCATCAGCGAGTTGTCTTGGAGCATCTCGCGGGAGATGTTCAGAGGGAGATCTTCGCTATCGACGACACCAGCGAGGAAGCGCAGCCACTCGGGGAGCAGCCCCTCAGGCTTGCCGTCGATGAGCACCTTGTGGCAGTAGAGCGAGACCTGAGGCTCGGTGCGGCCAAAGCCCATGCTCTCGGGATTCTCCTCGGGGATGTAGAGCACGGACGCGATGGCGATAGGAGCCTCGGCGTTGAAGTGCATGTGGCTCATGGACTCGCGGTCCGTGTGCGCGATGAATTGGTAGAAGGACTGGTACTCCTCGGGGGTGACGTCCTTCTTGTTCTTCAGCCAGATGGCCTGCACCGTGTTGAGGTGCTCGCCGTTGAAGTCGATGGGGAAGCCGATGAAGTTGCTATAGCGCTGCACGATACCGCGGACGCGCTCGGTGGAGCTGAAGTCCTGTGCGCCTTCTTTGCTAGTGTCGACGTCCTTGAGCTTGATGAGGATGCTGGTACCGCGTGGCGTGTCGGCGGGGGCTTCCTCGAGAGTGTAGCCCTCGCGGCCGTCGCTCGTCCATTTTACGGGCTTCGCGTCGGGCTGCCAGGAGCGTGTGGTGACCTCGACCTCGTCGGCGACCATGAAGACGCTGTAGAAACCGACGCCGAACTGACCGATGAGATCCTGTGTGCTGGTTCCTTGGCTCTCCTTGAGCTTTTCTAGGTATTTCTTGGTGCCTGAGTGAGCGATGGTGCCGAGGTACTCGACGATTTCTTCCTCGGTCATGCCGATACCGCTATCGGCGATGGTGATGGTCTTTGACTCTTCATCGGTGGTGATGCTGAGGCGCAGTTCGAGTTCGGGCTGGTGGATGGCGTTCTCGGTGAGCTGCTTGAGGCGTAGCTTTTCGAGAGCATCCGAGCCGTTGGATGCCAGCTCGCGGACGAAGACCTCACGATCGCTGTAGAGCGCGTGGATGACGATGTCGAGCAGCTGACGTACTTCTGTTTCGAAGGGGCGTGTGTTCATGAATGTTAATGATAGAGACGCTTTCATTCTATGCAAGATTGTGAATTCGTCAAGTTGATAGTGTGTGATACGGTGATTTTTTTGTTATGCGCATGGGGTATAGGGTGGCATAGCACGTCCGCGTCAAGTCATTGGATTCTTAAGGTCTCGACCTTAAGCGATCGTCTGGGGATCGTTCCCCAGCGGGTCTGGGCAGAGCCCAGTGGGGTCGAGGGGCAAAGCCCCTCGCAGGGTGAAGGGACAGCGTCCCTTCGGGCGCACCGTAGGTGTGCGCCCACAGCAGCAAGGAGGCGCAGCCTCCGTCGGGCGTCAGTGAGGCTCTATCACAAATGCCCGCGCGGCAAACCCTGCATGGCAGCCACAGCCTACACTGACGCCCCCGTCCTCCTGCGCGCGAAGCGCGCCTGTTGTCCACTGTAGCAAACGCGAAGCGTCGAGCGGTGACGCTTCGCGTTTGCCTCAGCAGAAATTTCCCGCCCTTCGCGCGTGATAGTTGAGGGCGAATACAAATGTTAGGGGTTTATATTTGACACAAGGAATAAAGGATATTATGCTGCCTGTGATGAGTATAAGCATTACAGAAAAAGCAGTCCTCAGAATGGCACTGGATTTTGCCGATTTCGCCAAGGAAATTGATTGTGATCGTGGTGAAAATTTTCTTGATCGCAATCTGGCGAAAGCCCCCCTTTCTCGGGTTAAACCATGGCATTGCCGTGGCTTGGCGTCTCCAATCAAGGAAGTGGCAAGCAGAAAAGCATTATATTTTGAAAATAAATCTAATATAGGTGCAGCCTCTACTTCCATAGGATTCGAAAGTTTAGATCTTTCTTTTAGGACTGGTTTCACAGTAGCCGCTACGATAGCCGTCGAAATGCTTGAAAATCGACAGAAGAATACAATAGCGCAGAATAATTCATCAATCATAAATTTTACGTTATTAATAGGTAAAGGTATGTATACACTGTCTTTTGGAACAGGTGATGAAAATGATCCATTGACATTTTCACTACCAAAGTGTGCCCAAAAATCACTAGAAATCAAAAGAGATACTTGGTATACATTTATAATGAATGGATACACTAAAAATGGAACATCTCATTTAGAAATAGATATATACGAGAATAACGATAAAATATCCTCCGAAAAACCTGACATGGGTCAGTTAGAAGTCGACAATGAAGAGCTACCGCCCCTTAAAGATATATACCTCAGAGACTTATATCTAGGTCGAGGGCCAACTATCCACAATGATCCAAAAACAGGAATAGCCATTAATAAAATTCTCATTTACGAAGGTCTCGTTACTGAGGGTAGTATGGACGAGCTCGTCACTTACTTAGAGAAAGGAGGCGAAGTAGAGCAAAGAGGCGAAGATGTACCCCAAATTCTCTAGCTTCTTGATCCAAGAATAATGGATATCGCAAGGCTAGACGCTTCGCGTTTGCGGCGGTGAAATAGAGGCGCGCTTCGCGCGCAGGATAAACGGGGGCGTCAGTTGGCGGCGTTGCTGCCATGCTGGGTTTGCTGCGCGGGCGTGTGCTACCGTACTCGGAACTGACGCCCTGCGGGATCTGCGATCCCGCGCTTCCTCGGGCTCTGCCCGAACCCGCAAGGGACTCCGTCCCTTGACCCTGCTGGGCTCTGCCCAGACCCGCTGGCGAACGATCGCCAGTGA
>CAYJID010000202.1:0-4281 GCA_964370135.1 uncultured Akkermansia sp.
GCCGCAAATTCTCATCCAAACTGCTAGCAAAATCCGAAGCTGCTAATTTTGCAAGATCCCCTATAGTGGGAAATAGCGGTCGAGGTCGCGCAGATGCCAGATGATGACGCGCGACTGATTCTCCGCTGCGATGTATTTTGATGCACGGAAGGGCTGGCTGCCCCCTATGTCATAGCAGCTCTCCGCGTAGGTGTGGAAGTTTTTCTCCGCAGATTTGATGAGCTGGATGAGGCGCTTTTTCTCAGGATGAGACGAGACCGCCTCGATGCGCTGTTTGTAGGCCTCGCGCAGTCGCTCGTTGTAGTGCTCCATGATGCTCTCATCGCTGAGCGTGATGTCGTCCTCGCTCCACGAGGGGTCAGCGTATTTCATCATGGTGGCTGTGCTGGCATCGGCGTCGTAGGCTTTGAGGAAGTCGAATTCCTCCGCGGCGGACATGCTTTCACTAGTGGTGCAGATCTCTAGCGCGCGCTGCTGCTGGAGGTTTTTCTTGAGCTCGTCTGCGCTCAGCGGCGAGTCGGGGTCGCCAGCACCACCTCGCAGCTCTGCCCATTTGCGAAGGTCATTCTGGAGCTTATTCCACGCATACTGTGACTGCCCGAGTGCTTGAGCGCGATTTCGCAAGATGCTCTTGCCATCGGGGAAGTCCTCTTCGGAGATGTTCTCAGCGTCGTCTGTCATTTGCTTGCGGTAGCGCTCTAGTAGGGAGAGGATGAGCTGGCTGTCGTCATGCTGCGCTTGCAGTGAGCTGAGCTCTTCGCGCATGCGATCATCGCCTTCGTCTACTTCTTCAGCAAAAGTGGGGACAAGGAGCATGCTCGTGAGAAAGGTGAGGAAGGCTCCGCGCTGGATGACGCGCAGGAGGCTTTGGTGGTAGGATTTCTTTTTCATATCAAGGAGGAGTTGAGATGGGGTCTGCCATGTGACAGTCTATACCTTATAGCATGGATGCAGTCTCATTACGAGTGAATAGTGCAGAGGTGGGTCTAATTTATTCTCCTCCGCTAAGGGGACGTTTCGGCAGTGATGGGTGTCCTAGCGATACGAAATCAGCGCAAGCACCTTGCGTGCTTCCGCTGATTGGGGTTGCAAAATGGTATCTGAGCGCTATTTCTTATTGAGCCGCGGTCAGTCCCTCCATGCGCGCTTGGATTTCTTTGCGATTCTTGCGGTAGTCGAGCGTCGCGTACTTCCAATTTTTGAGAATTGAGCCGTGTCCGCGGAAGAGGAGCTTGCCTTTCTTGTCCAGCACGTAGGCATGCGGCACGCTGCTGCCGCCCTTGAGCTCGGTGAGGATGCTGACATCCATCGTACCGGGGAAGGGTGCTTTGTGGTCGGTCAGGAATTTTTTACCCTTTTCTAGATCATTGTCCGCACTCCAGAGGATGAGCTCGACTTTCTTGCTAGCTTTGATGTCTTTGTAGATTTCCACAATCTCGGGCATCTCGGCGCGGCAGGGACCACACCAGCTCGCGGAGCGTAGGAAGATGTAGTACTGCGCGTTGGGGTTGGGCTCTCCGTTGAAGAAGCTCATCTGCTTGAGCGCTTCTTTCACGCTGCGTACCTTCTTGGGTGTCTTGCTTTCTTCCTTCTTGTTCTTGAGCGCCTTGTTGAGATGGGGGTTGCCGCCGAGGCGGTCGCCGTCGCCGAGGTTGAACTGGGCGTGGCTGAGGGGGGCGAGTAGGCTTGCCGCGAGCAGAAGGGGGAGAATTTTTTTGTGCATATTGATTGATGATCATCAGGGTTGGAGATGATATAGCGCTAGTATAGATCATCTCATCGCCCTGTCAATCTTCAATTTTGCATGCGCTCCCCCTGCTCCCGCTATCGGGATTGATTCTTTGAGGCGATGGCCATCTTCGCCTCGATCTCGGGCTTGTTCTTTTCGTAGTCCAGCGTTGCGTAGCGCCAGGTCTTGAGGATGTTGCCATGTCCCGAGTAGAGCAGCTTGCCAGACTTGTCGAGGACGTAGGCGCGAGGCACGCTCCTGCCCTTGCAAATGTTGCGCAGGATTTGGGCGTCCATGGTGACGGGGAAGCTCGCGCCGTGCTCATTGACAAAGCTCTGTGCCGCTGGCTGATCCTTGTCCGCGCTCCAGAGGATGAGCTCTACCTTGCCTGATTTCTTCATCTCTTGGTAGATCTTGACATAGTGTGGCATGCTCTGCTGGCAGGGGGGGCACCAGCTGGCAGAGCGCAGGATGATGTAGTAGTCGGCCTGCGGGTTGGGCGTGGCGTTAAAGAAGCTCATTTTTTCGAGCGACTCGCGGACAGGGTTCTCTGCTTGCGCGAGTGGTGCGAAAGTAGTACCAACTAACAGCAGAAGGAGATTGAACGTCTTCATAATAAATCTAATTGTTTAGAATTGACATAACATAACAGTTATAAACACGAATCACAATAAGTATGAGTCGTATACTACCCATTAGGATAGAGTAAACAGCAGCGAGTGTCAAGCAGGTATTCGCCGTCACTACGGCTGAATATTACAGAAGCACTATGGGGAGATAGCGGGGCTACACCTCTGGCATCTCGGAGCCTAACGACGTAAGATCCCTGTTCATAAACAATCGTCTACAGGTTTTCTCTGCTCAGGGGTGGGAAAGTTCGCCATGGGCTTGAGTAGCTTTACTTCATTATTAAATAATAAATATCTCGTCATTGAGCCTGAGCTACGCTAGAATTCTTGCACGATTTGGAGCTGTGGATGGTGGTAGACGTGGCTCGGCAGCATGACCTGCGCGTCAATCCACAAAAATTTTATTGCGCGCCGCTGCCCTGCGCTCACGTCTATGCCCAGAGCCGCGTAGACACACCAGATGAACTCCGTGCAGTAGAGCTGCTGCGCATCGCTATCATCATACTGATGGTCAAAGAGAATGCGCTGATGAATCAGCTGCAACGCGCGCTCGCGCAGCTGTGCTTTCTGCTTGTCTGTGAGAGAAAAGCGTCCGACAGCTCCAGCTAGAGATCTATCCTTGTGAAAGAAGTCTGCTAATGGCTCATACTTCACGTACTCAGGCTGCTCCTCACCAGGTACGACATGCGCCGCCATCATGACTCCCTCTACCTCGATCGCAAGGCCGATATGCGAATAGGCTACGCCATGATCAAGAGCAATGACGAGCTGACTCTCTGGCGTGCATCCCAAGCGCAACAAAATATCGCCCTCCTCGACCTCTCCTTGGCACAATGTGCGCGCGGCTTTGCGCTGGGGATGATCGCAAGAAGCCAGCAGGCTCAAGACCGCTACAAAGACAAGGGCACAGGGGCGCAGGTAGTTATCACCTCGCCTCCATGCTGTCGCGATGTAAGAACGCGCTCTCACTCAAGTATCACCTAGGTGCCGCCTTGTTGCTATCCTTCATTCCCGCTGTTAGCAGATGCGAGCATGATGGGAACCGCTACTCTATTCATTGCTGACGATGGATTGATAGAGGAAGGCTTGAGGGGGGTCTAAAAGGGGCTGCTCTTTTCTCGCGAGCTAAGATTTGGAGATGATCTGCGAGAAAAGCCCCCCCCTAGATTATGAGTGTCAGATGTTTGTTATTTGAAATCGACAAGCCATTTACCATCTATTTTCGACAGCTTGACCGTTTCCGTTTTTTTCGTACCATCCTCGAAGGTGATCGTGAGCTGAAGCTTGCATTTGTTACCATCATCGGAGAAGACTTCATCCTTCGCTTCAATGCTGTCCACTGATCCATGCTTGATGATTTCACCATCTACGAGAGAGCCTACTTTGGTTCTAAATGTGGATTGGATAAAGGCTTTATCTTTCTCGTTAAGATTAAGTCGCTCGATGACTCCTTCCATATCACGATCGTAAAGTGCCTCCATCATAGATACACTGACGTCTGAGGGCGTCTTATCGCCACCGCAGGATGAAAGAATGAGAGATCCAATAAAAAGTGCTGATATTTTTAATTGCTTAATCATAATGTATATTTTCTCTGATATGCAAAGAGACTAACATTAAATGATTGAGTTGACAATCTAATTTATTGAGGCAACGATCAATCAATTATAAAGCATAACTCAAGTAGTTTGTATTCAGATAAATACACAAATATATTGTTAGATACCAGCAAGATAGAGGCGCCCGTGGAGAAAATACCACGGACGCCTTTGTTTGAACGAAAAGACCTCTACGCGATGCCGTCGCGCTTGAGCATGGCCTCAGCATCGGGCTCGCGTCCCATGAAGTCGCGGTAGAGCTCATCAGCAGGCTTGCTGCTGCCGGCGGCGAGGATGCAGCGGCGGAAGGCGCGGCCCGTCTCGG
>CAYJID010000203.1:0-4271 GCA_964370135.1 uncultured Akkermansia sp.
CGCCGTAGCCCGCCGTGAGGTAGACCTTGCCATCTCCGCAGGGCACCGGTGTGGGCGCGACGACGGAGGGTGCCCATTCGCTGTTGCTCCAGAGGATCTTGCCCTTATCTGCTGCCTCGGCACTGATGCCGGCAACACCTCCGATAGCGGAGTAAACATGGCTCCTCTTGCCCTCATGCACCATGGGGATGAGCGAGGCGTGCGACATGCGCCAGCCCTCGGGATTGGGGGTCTTCCAGAGCACCTCCCCTGTCTTTGCATCCACGCCCATGACGAGCACCTCGGGGCCCGCAGGAGCAAGCAGCACGACTCCATCCTCAATGATGGGACACTGTCCCGTGTACCACTGGGGGATCTCTGTGCCGTAGTCCTGCACCATGTCGATGCTCCAGAGCAGATCGCCGCTCTTGCGATCCACCGCCATGACCTGACACTTCGGACCGATGCAGACGACGACATCGTCATTCACAGCGGGGATGGTGCGCGAGAAGCCGTGATTGCGCTTGATATCAATCTTGTACCAGCGCCGCCAGAGCTCCTTGCCGTCTTCCAAGGAAAAGGCGCGCAGCACGTCCGCCTTCTCCGTCTCAGAATAATCCAGCAGGTAGACCACGCCCTTGTAGACAACGGGGGCAGAGTGCCCCTCGCCGAGCGGGATTTTCCACTTCATACGCCCCTCCATGTCGTCGAATTGCTCGGTGAGCGGCGGGCAATCGCGCACGATATTGCTCATGTCAGCCCCGCGAAAATGCGGCCAGATGCCCGCCCACTTCGCGTTGAGAGCCTCGATCATGCTCGGGTCAAAGGAGTCGAAGAACTCGCCTATCTTGATATTCGCGCTGGCGTTGCGCGCGCCCTCGGGCACCTTATCGCCGCCCGGTAGGCTCATTTGCTCCGAGTCAATAGGCATGGTGAGCCAGCTGGTGATCAGCCCTAGACAGAGGGCAGAGGTGGCGGTGAAGGTGAGGCATTTAACGAGATGGGCATTCATTTCTGTGGGGCAAGAGCACTGAGGGTGAAAATAAGAGGATAGAGTTCTTCATCATACCAGAGAGAGGCAAAGTAGAGACCGATGGGGCTGGAGTCCAGAGGTGCACGCAAGACGCGGGCGGCGAGCGCCTCGGTTGCCTCGGCATCGGGTCGGTAGGCAGCGAGCGCCTTGATGGCCTTTGCGGTGCATTCAGTGTTGCTCGGCATACCCGCCGCACCGCCCCAGCGAGCGTCATCATGGCGCGCCTGCACGAGGTAATCGACGGCGCGCTGCACAAAGTCCTCCGCCGCCAGCGCGGGCAGAGCACTGAGATGCTCCAGCACGACCGCCGTGCCGTACACGGGGCTCTGCTGCTGCGGGGCATCCTGTGCGCCAAACCAGAGGGGAATCCACGCGCCCTCGGGGCTCTGCACGGATCGTAAATAGGAAATCATACGCTGCATCGCGCGTTGTAATCTCTGCTGCATCGCGGCAGGCGCGGACGGCTGCCAGAGCGCGAAGGCGCGCAGCGCATGCGCTGTGATATCGGGACAGCTGCGATCAAAGGGGAGGAAGCCCCAGCCACGGCAGAACGTGGGCACACCGCCATCGCGATTCATCAGATCAAGCAGCCAGCCCAAGCCCAGCGCTATCTGCTCATCATAGGCATGCCCCAGCATGTGCAGCGCGACGAGCGCGCCCGAGCTGTCATCGGCATCGGGCACACCGCCCGAGAGATCCGTCCATGCCCAGCCGCCCGCTGCCGCCTCGGTGAAGGGGTGCTGGTGCAGGCATTGGCGTGAGAGCAGCTCCTTGCACATGGAGGCGCGCTCCTTGTCACTGAGCAGATTATTCTCTGCCAGTGCCTTGATAGAAAGCGAGCTGAGCCACGTCGAGAGATTCGTATCAATGGGCCATGCTCCCTCCTCGCGCTGATTGCTGAGGAGGAAGGCACGCGTCCCGTGCGTCACCTTGTTCTCAGGATAGCCCGCCGCGTAGAGACACATCGACACAAAGCCCGAGAGAGGTGCGGCCTCAAGGAAGCCCCCGCTCGCGGGCAGCATGCCCTCTAGCTTGCGCAGCACACGAGGGATGATAACTTTCTCTTTCCACGCCGAGAGCTTGCCCGACATCTTGTATTGGAGCAAGCCCACCGCAATGAGGGCGGGCAGAGCATAGCTAACAACAGAAATATTAATGAGCGTGAAGAAACGCCGTGGCAGCACCGCGAGGCTAAAGGGCAGATGCGGGATGCGCGCCCACGCGTCCTCCCCTTCGAACATGCCCGCGAGCGTACACATGCAGAGGATGGGAACGGAGAAGGTCAAATCCTTGCCATAATGACCAAGAATAGCTTGCAGGAAATTACGATGCCCGAGCTGGGAGACGAGCCAGACCTGCGCCCGCTCACGCGTCGCCTCGCTCACGACAGTCTCGCGTGCGGCAAAGAGAGCCGCATAGCTCAATAGCGTCGCCGACATGTTGCTCGGACTCTCAGGGCTATCGCCCCATGCGCCGTCCTCGTTGACGTGATCGACGAGCCATTGCAATCCCGTGCGCGCATCCGCTCCGCATTGGAACAGCGCAAAGCTTGCGACGGCGGTCGACACGGCACTATTCGACAGGCGTCCCTCCCAGAGGGAGCCCGCTTGGCGACGCGCGCGCAGCTGCTGCGCGAGGTGTTCTCTAGCTTGTTCTATCATGACTGTAATGCTCCCATGGCGAGGAGCCCATAAAATGTATATTCGCTATCGCTCTGCTCATCATTGATGACACTGGCAAAGCCGCCCGTGTCCAGCCAATGGTCACGCAGGTAGCCCGCGGCCGCCTTGTACGTGGAGCGCTCCTCCCAGCCACCGACGCGCAGGGCAAAGAGAGCAACCGCCGTCGAGAGCGTATCTGGCAGGGGGCTCGCCTTGCTCGCGGCGAATCCACCGCGCGCGTCCTGCTGCTCGGCGAGCCAGCGCAGCGCCTCACCGTCCACGCCCGCGCCCAGCTGACGCTTCGCAAGGAGAGCCGCCACGGTGATGGAGACCACCCCCTCGGGGCTCTCGCTCTGACGCTTGGCGTAGCTGCGACCATCGGCGGCGCGGCAGGCGTCCAAGGCCTCGAGAACATGCCCCTTCTCGGGGAGACTGATCTTGAGATCTTGGCAGATATTCAAGGCGAGGAACATCATGTAGGGATCTTGAAGCAGAGCATCAGCGGCGAGCATTTTGCTCTTCTGAAAGTAAGCTCGGAGCTGCACGAGGCGCAGGCTCAGCTGGAGCGACATCCACGAGAGCGGGCGATGCGCCAGCGTGATCAGGGCGCACTTGACCCAACAGCAGAGATGGATGACATCGAGTGAGGCCAAGGAGCAGCTCAGCAGGTAGCGTTGGTAATTCTTCCACGGCAGGCGCAGCCCCAGCGCATCGGCGCAGGCGAGCCCAAACATGCTGTAGTAGAGATCGGGCTTGCGTGCGCGGTCGAGGAAGACACCTTGCTCGATGTTAGTTTCATTTAACAAATATTCCTTCATCCTCTCCCCTGCCGCGCTGCTCATGGTGGTCAAGGCAGATCGCAGCACCGCGCGTAGCTCGCGTGAGTGGGATGGAGGAGGCTTAGACATCTTTGAGAATACGTGTAGTAATGCGGAAGAGCAGACGCTTGAGCTCGGGATTGTTCAACTGCTGGAGGCAGCGGTAGGATTCATGGCGATAGTGCTCGTAGAGCTCCACGGCCTGCGCGCGTATAGCGGTCACATCCATCTGAGGCAGGAGATCCGCGAGGTTCGTCTGCTCAGGACTCGCCTCATGCGCGAGGGCAAAGAAGACAGAGAGTCGGCCGAGCTGCGCGTCCTTCCCCTCATGGAAGTCGCCCAAGTCATCGTAGATTTGGTAAGCGATGCCAAAGGACTGACTATAGGCACTGAGCAGCTCGCAGAGAGCAGGCTCGGCTTGGGCGCACACAGCTCCCATCACGAGCGCGACCTCGAAGGCGGGAGCGGTCTTGCCCTTGAAAATTTCCAGCACCTGCGCCACATCATAGAGATCACCACGACGCAGCAGCG
Organism: uncultured Akkermansia sp.; assembly: GCA_964370135.1. GTDB lineage: Bacteria > Verrucomicrobiota > Verrucomicrobiia > Verrucomicrobiales > Akkermansiaceae > Akkermansia. The sequence goes on from CAYJID010000203.1 coordinate 4,023, forward strand.
CGAGCTCATCCCCCTGCCCTCGGCAGAGCGCGAGATGTCCTTGGCTCGCAGTACGCAGCAGCGCGCCGAGATCAACGGGCGCATCAGCAGGGGCTTGGATCTCAGAAATAAGGCGGTAGCCCTCACCGAGCAGCAGGTCACCGCAGTTCAACGCGATGGCTAGCCCCTCGGTGCAGTGCAGCGTTGCGAGTCCGTCGCGCTCGCTGTCATCATCCTCGATATCATCGTGGATGAGTGAGGCCTTGTGAA
>CAYJID010000204.1:0-4247 GCA_964370135.1 uncultured Akkermansia sp.
TCGGTAAGAGCGCCATCACGGTGAAGACCATCCGCTAAGCACGCGTACAGGGTTTCCCCTTTTTTTACAGCGACCCCGCCCTTCTGAGAAGAAGCGCGGGGTTTCTCCGTGCCAGCTACCCAGAAGCAACCATCGGGCAACGAGCAAGCACAAAAAAGCGGCGAGCTCAAGCCCGCCGCATCACACATCCTAGAGGGGATCTTGCAAAATTAGTTCTGGGAAATTGTAGATTTCGAAAATGAGCGACACAGCATGTCTTTTGCAAGATCCCCTAGAGCCTATCCCTCGAAATCAGCGAAGGGATCGAGCAGGACAAACAAATTGATCCCCGTGATAGCCTTGAGCAAACGAATGCAGAACGTAGCAACAAGGCTCACCACACCAACGAACACAAAGATGAACACCGCCTCACCCAGCGGAGAAGAGTCGAGCAGCGCGTAAATAGTCACCGCCCCACTCATCCCACCCGCGATGAAGAAATGGATCAGGGTACGCTTCATCAGGTTGCTCAATGGGAAGGCTGCGAGCCCCATGTAGACCAAGCACATGAGGGCTAAGGGTATAGATATCAGCAGCGTCGTGCCAAAGCTAAGCTCGTCGCTGATCGCTGCTGTGATCACAAATATAACTAAAACAATCAATAAATTAAGCTTATTCATATCAAAAACATGGGATAGACGAAGAAGAAACCTCTGTCTAGCAGAGCCCACGACACAGAGCATAGAGCATGCTACCAGATCAATCAAGCTGATAATCTACAACAGACACGCTTTTGCTGGAAGAATACCACTGCCTCCTCACACCGCGCCCCATGATGTAGCTCAAGCCTTGGAGTAAAGGGAGCTTTCTCGCGAGCTAAGATTTTGAGATGATTTTTGAGCTGGATTTTTTGCGAATTGTTGCCTCAGAGTGTCCTCTGAGACAAAGGTTTGCGGGATATTCAGCCTAAAAGCACTCAAAAGCTGCCTCTTGAAGCGATTTTGTGTATTTGCTTATTTAGAATAACGAGAATTTAGAAGCCTCCATAATAACAATAGTTGCCAAGAGGGCTGATTATGATAGAATGTTATCGCTGTCTTCTTATCAATCGCTAGAGTTAGATACGGGGGAGTCACGCGCACGAGCTACCTTCATCAGCAGATCTGCCGCTAGGTGCTTCTCGCGAGATCTTGCCCGATAGGCGCAAGTAAAAGATATTTTCGAACCCTAATTATTACATGACCATGAATCGCTTTCACCGATACGCCCCCGCGCTCGTCACCCTCCTGAGTCTCTCCTCCTACTCCGAGGCTTTCTCCTCCTACTCCGCTCCGCGGACACTCACCGATAGGACGCTCCACTCTGTCGTCGATTCCGAATTGGAAAGACTCGGCTCTCGGGCTAATCTCAATCACCTCGATGTGAGTCAGGTGACGAATATGTCAGAGCTCTTTGCACGCAAGAAGTTTAATGGTGATATCTCCCAATGGGACGTGCGCAAGGTCGCGGATATGAGCGGCATGTTCCGATCCTCCACGTTCAACGGCGACATCTCGCAGTGGGACGTCAGGGTGGATGCCAATGTGTCAGCGATGTTCTCCGCGTCGCGCTTTGATGGAGACATCTCTGAATGGTATCTGAGTGAAAATCAGCTCAAGCAATCAGGCTACCCCAATGTATTCGAGCGATTTGCACGCAAGCCCACTCCATGGGGGGTGAACTATGGGATAGCCGCCATAGGTGGCGTCTTTGCCCTCGTGGTGCTGTATCTCTTCTATACCATCGTCCTGAGGCGTACGCTGCGCATTTACTTTGAAGAAAAGTCGCGCCGCTGATCATCAGGACAACGAGAGATGTCCCAATTCGCGCCAGAGGGGGGGCGCTTTGCATTCGAATAGCCAGATGATTTCTCTCGACGAGCGCGGCTGCGGATAGATGCCGCCGCGCTGACTGACTGCGCTGACTGCTGTTAGGAATTGTCTTGACATTGACTCTCCTATGCGTCAGGCTAGAGACGAGGATGATGATCATTGTATGGACGCAGATTTCTTAATTCTCATCAAGGTGCAGAGGCATTTCTCCATATGCTGCCTCGCGAGATGATAGAAAGCGCCGAAAAGACAAGTATCCTCTGACCATTAGCTCTCTATTTCGCACTCATTGTTATGTCTACATCCGATTCCATCCACTACATCGACCGCTACACAGGCCAAACCCAACGCGAGCAGGTGCTCGGTGAAGCCGCCCTGCGCTGGGTCTACGGCACCAGCCTCGGCAAGCTCAGCCTGCATCTGCTCATCAAGCGCGGGATCTTTTCGCGCCTGCTGGGGTGGAGCAAGAATCGGGCAGCGAGCAAGCGCGATATCCTGCCCTTTATCCAGCAGTACGGCATTAATATGGAAGAATCGCTACGAGCCGCAGAAGACTTCGCCCATTTCAACGACTTTTTCTACAGAAAGCTCAAGCCCGACGCGCGCCCCCTCTGCGCGGAGAACTGTGTCGCGCTGCCCGCTGACGCCCGTCATCAGGCATGGCAGGATGCCTCGCAGATCGAGCGCGTCTTTGTCAAGGGGCAGCAATTCGACCTCGCGGCTCTGCTCGGTAGCTCTGAGCTCGCGGAGCGCTACGCGCGCGGCAGCATCGTACTCTCGCGCCTCTGCCCTGTGGATTACCATCGCTTCCACTTCCCCCTCGCGGGCACGCCCAGCGCGCCTCAGCGTATCGCGGGCGCTCTCGCCAGCGTGTCGCCCTACTGCCTCCGAGACAGGCTCTCGTGGCTGTGGTCGAACAAGCGCGATCTCACCGTCCTCCACACGGAGCAGGCGGGTGATGTGCTGCTGCTGCCCATAGGCGCGACAGGAGTCGGCTCCATCTTGCAGACCTACACGCCAGATGCGCGCGTGGAGAAGGGCGCGGAGCAGGGCTACTTTGCCTTTGGCGGCTCGACGGTGATGAGCTTCTACCTCCCTGACCGCGTGCAGATCGCCGAGGATCTCTTGGAGAATACGGCGCGCGGCTATGAGACCTACGCGCGCCAGGGTGATGTGCTAGGTCAGATCCGCTAGTTCTTTTGCTGTGGGTACTTGCTAGAAGGGCCAAAGGGGTTGTTCCCCCGATGGCTGTCCAAGAAAGCGATGACGATGAGCACGAGGAAGAAGATACTTGCGATCGGCGAATAGGGCTTTACCGCTGCGGCTGCCGCCTCCGAGATATGCGGGGCGAGCTGCACGGCAAAGCCCAGCGCGATTGCGATGACGGGGACAAATGCCATGCGCCCCGTATCATGAAAGCGCCTCACCGCCACCCCGATGTAGGGCAGCAGCAAGAGTAGCTGCGTGACCAGCAGTCCGATGTGCATCGCGAGCTCCGTCGGGCTCATCGCGGAAAAGAGCTTGTAGAGGGGGGCTGTCATCAGCTCCGCGGGGCTCGCATCGGGCTGCTGCTCCATCGTGATGTAGGCGATAGGCAGGGTGAAGACCACCGAGATGAGGCTCTGCGCGATGTAAAAAGACCAGAACTCCTTGCGCGTCGCCCGCCCCTTGAAGCAGGCATAGCGGCGTAGGCTGCTGAGGAAGTGCGCGAGCAAGGAGGAGCGTGGATCGGGCGCAAGCTCACGCTGGCAGCTCTCACAGCGCAGCATCGGCGCATCACTGTGACTACTCTGCTCCACGCCGCAGCAGGGGCAGTACTCCTGCCGCTGGGGGAATGCGGGGGCTGGGATGCCCTCCACGGCTACCTCTGCTCTCTCGCGCTTGATGAGCTCGGGCAGGGCTTCTGCGAGCTTCACCCACGCGCTGCCTCCCACGGCGGCGACGTAGCTGTCGGGCTGGATCGTGCCCATGGCGAGCTTTTCTCTGAGCTGGCTGATGCCAAAAGGACCGATGGGCTTTTTCTCTGCATTGAGGCAGAAGTAACGTGACTCTTCCATGATGCGAGACTATATCACAAAGGTGCTCAAATGGTCAAGCGATAGCAAGCAAAATCCTCTCATCATGACGAGGAGAGGATTTTGATTAAATTGTTTGAAATGTCTCAGTCAGCCTTAGGGGATCTTGCAAAATTAGCAGCTTCGGATCTTGCAAAAGACGTGCTGTGCCGCTCATTTTCGAAATCTGCAAGTTCTGAAAACTAATTTTGCAAGGTCCCATTAGGGCTGGGTGAAGTTCAACGAGCCGTTGACCGCATAGAGAGGCAGGGTGCCTGTGCCCGCCGCGCTATTGCGCTTGTAGACGCTCGCGGCATCCAGCTGCACCTGATAGTAGGTGGAG
>CAYJID010000205.1:0-4224 GCA_964370135.1 uncultured Akkermansia sp.
GGAAAAAATCCTTATTCAGCGAGCCAAGGCGCGAGGAAGTCGGCGACGGGCTTGCCGCTCTCGATGTGGAGCATGAGCGATGTGCCCAGCACCGCCGCGTCGGGCTGTGCGTCCGTGGGCAGGGAGAGCAGCTGGTCGGGGCGCTCCAGTCCGAAGCCGAGGCTCAGCGGCGTGTCGCCGAAGGCTTCGCGGGCGCGCAGCATGGTCTTGGTGAGCTCCTCGATGTTCTGGTCGTTGTGCCCTGTCGTGCCGAGTACGGAGACGACGTAGACGAATCCCTCGGTGTAGGGGGCGTATTCCTTCATACGCTCCAAGGAGGTATTGGGTCCTACGAGCGTGATGAGGTTCAGGCCGTGGGGGGTGAAGGCGGCGCGCAGCTCGGGGGTCTCCTCAAGAGGGGCGTCGGGGATGATAAAGCCACTGATGCCACCGGCGACGGCGTCGGCCGCGAGCTTCTCATAACCGTACTGCATGAAGGGGTTGAGGTAGCCCATGAGCACGAGCTTTGCCTGATAGAGTCCCTTGCGCTCCTTGAGCCCTGCGAGTATCCATTCGAGGGTGACGCCTTGTTCGATGGCGTCGTGGCTGGCCTTCTCGATGACGGGGCCGTCGGCGACGGGGTCGGAGAAGGGGACGCCGATTTCGATGACGTCGGCTCCGGCAGCGTCGATCTCCTTGAGCTCATACCAGAAGCGTCCCATATTCGGGTAGCCTGCGGTGAGGTAGGGGATGACGGCTTTGCGGCCTTTGGCATTGGCTTGGGCGATGCGTTCTTTGATCGTCATAATGTGTGATCTTTTTATTCGTGATTAATATTTTATCTATTAGGCATCCGCGACTTCGTCGAGCTGGATGTACTGCATGGCGTGGTTGAGGTCCTTGTCACCGCGTCCCGAGAGGTTGACGATGACTTTGCCGCCTGCGGGCAGCTCGTCGACGTGGTTGAAGACCCATGCGAGCGCGTGGCTGGACTCCAGCGCGGGGATGATGCCTTCGCTGCGCGTGAGGCGGCGGAAGGCGTCGATGGCCTGATCGTCATAGGCGATGCCGTAGTAGGCGCGGCCGATGTCCTGTAGGTAGGCGTGCTCGGGGCCGACACCGGGGTAGTCGAGTCCTGCGGAGATGGAGGCGGAGTCGTCGATCTGGCCGTGGTCATCCATGAGTAGCATGGTGAGCTCGCCGTGGACGACGCCGGGCTTGCCAAGATTGAGCGACGCGGAGGTCATGCAGCCAGGCTCGCCTGTGCCGCCGGCCTCAACGCCGATGAGGCGCACGCTCTCGTCCTCGATGAAGGGGTAGAGCATGCCAATCGCATTCGATCCACCGCCGATAGCGGCGACGACGACGTCGGGGAGACTGCCGGTGCGCTCGATGATCTGGCGGCGTGCCTCGGTGCCGATGACTTTCTGGAGGTCGCGCACGAGGGTGGGGAAGGGATGGGGACCTGCTGCTGTACCAAAGACATAGTGGGTGTACTCTTGGCAGGTGATCCAGTAGCGCAGGGCTTGGTTGATGGCGGCTTTGAGCGTGCCTGTGCCGTAGGAGACGGGGACGACCTCGGCTCCGAGCAGGCGCATGCGCTGGACGTTGGGGGCTTGGCGGGCGACGTCTTTGGCACCCATGAAGATGACGCATTCGAGGCCGAATTTTGCCGCGGCGGTGGCGGTGGCGACACCGTGCTGCCCGGCTCCCGTCTCAGCGATGACGCGGGTCTTGCCCATCATCTTGGCGAGTAGGACTTGGCCGATGGCGTTGTTGATCTTGTGCGCGCCTGTGTGGAGGAGGTCTTCGCGCTTCAGATAGAGGTCAAAGCCGAGCTCGCGGGAGAGGTTGTCACAGTGGAAGAGCGGGGTCTCGCGGCCGCAGTAGTGGGTGAGCAGATCGGCGTAGGTGCGCTGGAATTCCTCCGTGGGCATGAGGCGTTCGATGGCTTCTTCGAGCTCCTTGAGAGGAGGGAGCAGGACTTCGGCGACGTAGCGGCCGCCGAATTTTCCAAAGTATCCTGGGCGCGGCTGGTTATCGAGTGTTTTCATATGTTGATTACTTGTGTGGTAATGAGATTTTGTTGTTCTTGGTGAAGAATCGGGGGTGAAAATGAGAAAATAAAAAAGGCTGACTACCTCAGGGGGGTGTCAGCTTCTGTCATTACTATTCATGAGTATCACAGGGATCATGTGGTGATGTCGCGGTGATGGGGCTCACGAGAGATGTTGATGCGTCCCTGAGTCAGATGGTGCGAGGTATCCACGCCAAAGCCAAGCCTCCAATCGGCTTGTGATCTCGGTTTTGTTTGTAGCGTGTGGCATCGCCGCTATTATAGGGATGGATTTGGCTTTTGCAAGCATTAGATGATTTTTTTTCGCTGAATGTTAAGGAGCTTTCCTCAATTTATTGATTGTTAAATATAACAGAGAATGTATACAGAGATTAAATATCAAGGGGATACTGTATCGCGTGGAGCGCGCTTGTTGATTCCATTCATTGACAGGCGTGTAGCGATGTGTTAGCATGTGACTTTCACTGATGTAGCTGATTGCTTTTGTTATGAACAAGGACTTAGAAAGAAAAGGTCTCCCGCGTGTGCTCCCTGCGATGCTCGGCGAGCAGTATCTCCTCACGCGCATCGTGCGGGAGGAGGCGGATTGTGTCATCTATCTCGCACAGCAAAAGGATATACGCCGTGAGGTCTATGTGAGGTCCCTTCGCCCTGAGATGCTCAATGAGGATGCGAAGGTGGCTTTCTTCCTCGAGTCGGCGCGGGCGAAATCGCGCTCGAGTTTCAAGTTCATCGGTTTGTCTCTAGAGCTGCTCTTTCAGAATGAGACCTGGCATCTGGTCTATGAGAAGGTGAGCGGCGAGTCGCTGGATATGATCCTGAGCACGGGGGGATTCCTGCCGCCAGCGCGTCTGTGTGAGTTCCTGCTCAATCTGTGCCATGTCTGCCTGTACTTGGATATCGAGGGGGTGGCGGGGGAGAGCTTTCAGCTGGAGCATTGTTACTACCACGATCACGCCTTCCGCATGGACAATCCCGCGACGGCGGGGATTCGCAAGCGCACGGCAAGCCGTACTTATCTCCATGATGCGGTGGTGAAGCTAGAGCCGCTGCTCGATCACAGCTGCGTGCATGCGGAAGCGACGATAGGTCTGATGCAGCGTATGCGCTATCAGGAGAATTGGGAGACGATTTCTCCGATGTATTTTGCCGAGGAGCTCGCGCAGCTCCAGCTGCGCATCCTCTGGGGGGCGCGTGGGACGCTGAAGCAGGGCGGGGCTTGATTTTTTTCATTTTTATTTTACCAGATTGATTACAAGGATGACGAGTGTAGCGGATGCGGTATTAGAATCGAGCTATCGCCTGCGCGATGCCTGCTCGGAGCTGTGTTTTGAATCCCCCGTGGCGTATACCTACAATCCCCTCACCTACGCGATGACGGGCTATGAGGCCTATGTGCGTCGCTATGTGACAGGCACTGTCGAGGTGCTTTATCTCGGGATGAATCCTGGTCCCTTTGGGATGGCGCAGACGGGCGTGCCCTTTGGCGAGATTGAGGCGGTGAGCGGCTGGATGGGGCTGCATGCGCTGATCGGTCAGCCTGATCCGATGCATCCGAAGCGTCCCATCGAGGGCTTTGCCTGTGGGCGCTCGGAGGTGAGTGGGCGACGGCTCTGGGGGCTTTTTGCGGAGCTCTATGGCTCAGCTGAGGCGTTTTTTGCCCAGAGTTTTGTGGCGAATTTTATTCCCTTGATTTGGATGAGTGCGTCAGGGGGCAATATCACGCCCGATAAGCTGCCGCGCGAGACGCGCGAGCGCGTAGAGCGTCTGTGTCAGGCGCATCTGGTGGAGATGATTGCGATACTCGAGCCGCGCTGCTTGATCGGCGTGGGGGGCTATGCGCTCAAGCAGCTGGAGAAGGCGGCGGGAGCGGCAGAGCTCGCCGAGCGGGAGTTCACACTGGGGACGATCTTGCATCCGAGTCCTGCGAGTCCGACAGCGAATAAGCATTGGCCTGCCCGACCCAAGGAGCAGCTGCACGAGATTTTTGAGAAGGCGGGCGTGGTGATCAGCCCCGCATAAAATAAGGCGTGCAAGATTCCCCTGCACGCCTCGATTTCATCTATGGAAGAAAATTAATTTTCAAAATCTTCCTCTGCCTCGACGGTCTGTGTGACCCAGCCGATGCGATCACAGCCGAACTCCACCACGTCGCCCACCTTCAGGTG
>CAYJID010000206.1:0-4194 GCA_964370135.1 uncultured Akkermansia sp.
ACAAAATCCAGCTCTAAAATCATCTCAAAATCTTACCTCGCGAGAAAATAGAAGCTCCCTTTAATCGCGCGCTGTCAGATCGCTCTTGCGCAATCCTGTGCGCGTCGCGCTGAGTAGCGTGTCTCCATCATCCGAAAAGCTCAAGCCGATGACCGTCGAGCTATGGCGTATACTCCGCAGGGAGCGCTCGCTAGGGATGTGGTAGATCGTGACGATCTCCCCCGCCGCCGCCGCGAGTGTCTGCCCATCAGGGGAGAAGGCGAGCGCGAGGACGGCGTCTCGATGCGGCAGTGTAGCGAGCGCGGCCTCCTGCCTGAGCCTATAGATCTGTGTCTTGCCATGGTCGCTACCGATGGCGAGGTACTCTCCATCGGGGGAGAAGCTCAGGCTGCGTCCCGCGGCCTGATGGGCGATCTTGCGTATCATGCGCTTTTGCCCCAGGTCGTAGATGCGCGTGTAGCGGTCCGTGTTGGTGACGGCGAGGTAGCGTCCATCACGGGATAGCACGAGCGCATTGACGCCTCCTGCTTGTCGCATGGTGTGCTCATTGCGGCGCGTGTCGATGTTGTAGACGCGCGTCATGCCCTCATCATCTCCCGTGGCAAAGTATTCGCTCTCGTCGTCGAAATCTAGCGCGCGTACCGCGCTATCATGCAGCACGAGCTCGATGAGATTCTCGTCGCGTGCCCGATAGAGGTGGACGTTGCCCTGCTCATCACCTGTGGCGTAGTAGCGGCTATCGGGGGAGAAGGATATGCTGCTGATGGTGCCCTCTGAGCTCAAGCTGAGGCTTTGCGCCTTGCTGGCTGCGGGGTAGATGTCCACGGTCTTGCCGTTGGATTGGGCATTGCCGAGGGCGATGGCCTGGTGGGGCGCGAGCAGCCAGACGTCGGTCGGGCGGGCGGGGTAGTTCCAGTCGTTGGGGTTGCGCGTTTCTTTCTTGGGCGGAGTGGGCTGAGTGGGGCGAGTGGGGCGAGTGGGCGCTGGGGTGATGGAAGGCTGTTTTTGTTTGATTCGTCCGCGGATTTCTTGGATCTTTCTCATGGACGCGCCGGTGAGTGGCGCGAGGTTTTCTTTGATGAAGCGCGCTTGGCGTTGGCGGTCTACGGCTTTTAGTCCCTTGTTCCGGTTGTCAGTCTGGAGCTCTCTCTGCGGGGTGACGGGAGGTTTTTGGGGCTCAGGCTTCTTTGGATCCGCTTTCTTTGGCTCTGCCTTTTTGGGGGCGGGCTTTTTGGGCTCAGGTTTTTTGCCTAGGGGGGATTTTGCCTCGTGTTTGCCCTGCTCGCGTGACTGGACTTCTGCTTTAGCTGCCTGATCGCGTTCGTTGAGGTACCAGAGAGCCCCGATGCCGATGAGCACGGTGGCTATCGTCGCCACCGAGGTGAAGGCACAACCCTGGTTGTCCTGTGGTGGGAGTGGAGATGATGCCCCAGGGGAAGATGATAAGGGTTGTTTAAACATAAGCTTGGCGCGTTGTCATGTGAGCCTCGATTGCGCTCGTTGCGTTATTCTACTGAATTCTAGCCAGAGGGTAAAGCAATTCCTTTGCTGTTATGTCGATGAGTGGAGGCTAGGTATTGTGTTCTCAGTCGAGAGGATGGGGTGGTGTATTCTATACAGATAGTTGCTATATGTGTTTTGTATTTGCTGCTTTGGCAGTTGTTTGTGGGTGAGGGGGGGGGCGAGGTCGCGTATTTCTGGTGGCTTCTCAATTTTTGCCATTCTAAATAAGAAAAGACGCGAAATCGCTCCGCAAGGCAGCTGTGGAGAAAATAGTGCCCCTTAAGGGGGCTTCTAATTTCTCGAGAGGTAAGATTTTGAGATGATTTTAGAGCTGGATTTTTCACGAATTGATGGCTCAGAGTGTCCTCTGAGACGAAAATTCGGGGAAAATCCAGCCTAAAAGCACTCAAAAGCTGCCTCGTGAAGCGTTTTTATGAATTTTCTTATTTAGAATGACGAGAATTTAGAAGCTCCCTTAATAGTGCCCCTTCTTTCTCCGCTCTCAGCTATAGCGCTGCCACCACTCGCGGTAGATCTGTGGGCTGAGCTCGCTGGGGCGCACCTCGGAGCGATCGCTCCAGAAGACGGCGGTGTGCGTGACAGGCACGCCCTGCTGCGCGAGGTAGTGGTCGATGGCTGCCTTGTGCTCCAGCACGCGCTCGCGTGAGGTGGCGTGGACGACGCCCATGATCTGTGCGTGCCCAAAGGCCGCACCACCGCTGCGCCAGTAGCAGTGCGTCATGCAGATGTGCTGACCGCAGAGGGCGCCCGCGCGCTCCTCCCAGCCCTCGGGCACAGACCAGTGAAAGAGTCCGCTCGCGCCCGTGCCGCTGTGCTTGCTACGCTGCCCCTTGTGATCGAGGAAGCAGGCGAAGCGGCCGATGACTTTTTTCTCATCGAGTTCTTCGGCTCGCTGGCAGTATTGCTCCGTACTCATGCCTAGGAGTGCTGCGCGTCGTGCCCAGGGGTCGTGGCAGAGCTCCTCTGGCAGCAGGCTTTCTTTGAGGCTGAGCAGCACGTCCCATTCGCGCTCATCGAGCTGAGGCTGGCTGGGGCACTGCATGCGAGGGAGCTCGTCGAGGCGTGCGCCCACCTCGAGCCCTGCGCGCCGTATGTGCCCGACTGCGAGGGCGAACATCCCCACGACGGGCAGGGTGACGACGTCTGTCGCGCCTATGTGGCGCATGAGCACCGCGCAGTGCGCCTGCATGCTGCCGACACCAGTGGGTACCTTGAGTGTCGTCCAGAGGCGGTAGTCCGCTCCTGGGGCGTGGGGGTCTTCGCAATGGCGCAGCACGACATGTCCCGTGTAGGGGTCGTGGTCGCGCAGCCATGCGTAGGCCGTCTCGAGCTGCTCCTCGGGGACGCGCCACGCGATGAGTGCTCCCTCTGCGAGGCTGGTGGAGAGCAGCGTCTGGCGGATGCGGCGCAGCACGCCCGCGTCGAGCATCGCGCGCAGGCGCTGGATGACGAGCTGCTCGTCTAGCCCTGTGCGCTCGGCGATGCAGGCAAAGGGGTGGCGGTGAAAGCCCGTGAGCTGGTCCTCAGCGATGCTGAGGATGAGCCTATTGGTCGCGTCTTGAAGCATGAGGCGATTGTTTATTGAGGGTTGACGTAGCCGCAGTGGGTGTAGAGTGTCGCGCCGTAGAGCTTGCGCGCGGCGGCGGCGATGGCCTCGGCCTGGGCGAGGGATTTCGTGAGCGCGTAGAGCGTCGAGCCTGAGCCACTCATGAGGGCAGCGCGTGTGCCTTTTTGCTCGAGTAGCCAGTTTTTCATCAACCCGAGGATGGGGAACTTCTCGAAAGCAGGGCGCTCGAGGTCGTTGTAGAGCGTGACTCCGTCCACCTCCTGTGGCTCGTAGAAGAAGCCCTCCTGACGCTTGGAGTCAGCATAGCTGCGGTAGGCGAGGGGGGTGGAGACGCCAAAGGCGGGCTTGAGCAGCACGATGGGCGATGTCCATCCCGCGAGCTCGGCGACGGGCTCGACGATCTCACCGCGGCCTGTGCAGAGGCTGGGCACGGGGTTGAGGAAGAAATTCGTATCACTGCCGAGCTGCGCTGCCATGGCGTGGAGGGTGGAGGCGTCGTAGCGGGTGTCGAGCTGCTCGTTGATGTAGAGCAGCGTGTTGATGGCATTGCTGCTGCCGCCTCCGAGACCTGCGCCGTGGGGGATGCGCTTGGTGAGCGTGATGCGCTGCTTGGCCTTGCGCCCGTATGCGGCTTCAAAGAGGCGGATCGCCTTCATGATGAGATTGTCTTCATCCGTGGGGATGCTCTCATCGTCGCAGAGGATGGTGGTGGTGCGAGAGTTGTGGAAATGTAGCTCATCGCAGAGGTCGAGGCGCGCCATGAGGGTTTCGAGCTGATGGTAGCCATCGTCTGTCTTGCCTAGGATGCGCAGGGAGAGGTTGATTTTTGCAGGTGAAGCCACGGGATTCATACGCGGTCAAGTCTACAAGAATAATGCAGGAGAGTCAAGGGCACCTTGCGAAATTAGTCCGTTCAGAACCTGAATCTAAAAAATGAGCTCAACAGCATGTCTTTTGTATACATTTTGGCGAGAATTTACAGCTTGTTGAGCTTACGGGGGCTTCTAAATTCTCGTCATTCTAAATAAGCAAATACAGAAAATCGCTACACGAGGCAGCTTTTGAGTGCTTTTAGGCTGGATTTTCGGCACTCCGTCAGAATC
>CAYJID010000207.1:0-4187 GCA_964370135.1 uncultured Akkermansia sp.
TTGTTCTGCGCGAGTAGGCTGTGCACGGCTTGGATGCTCTGGTCTGCGTCGCGTCTCGCGTTGCTCGCCAGTGAGTCCATGGTATTCACTGTAGGAGGCATGCCCGAGACGTCTTGGAACATCTTGTTGGCATCCGAGTTCTTGTCCAGATTGAGCCTCGTGTCGCCGTCACGGAAGAGGTGGCGGTAGACGCGAGCCGCGATGACGACATGGTCAAAGCGTCGCTGCATGAGCATGCCGAGCATGAGGCTCTGGTAGTTGATCTTGGAGGCGAGTAGGGCTGCGGCGTTCTCGGTCTTGTTGGCGACTTGCTCGGCGGTCTTGGTGACGATGTCCTTCTGGTTGTAGGCGATTTGTGACGTGTTTTTGGGCGCGTGAGTGCGCTTCGTATTTGCCGCGGCACGCTGTTGGTTTGCATTCGAGTTCGCCATGCGGTTGGTGTCTTTTTGCAGCTCGGCGATGTCGGCGTCGATTTGCTTGTTGCGCTGGTTGCGGTTGTAGTTCGACCGCTGGGCGTCTACAGCACTGACGATGGCGCTGGCGAGTGTGTTGCACTGGCCGCCGTCGGCTTCGAATTGCCCCGTGTCATAGAGGCGGCGTCCGAGCTTGATGAGCACCGCACTGCCGACGACATACTTTGAGTTGCGATGCGAGTTCTGCGTCTCATCAAGGATGCCTTGGACGCGGCTGCGGTAGCGGCGTGCTTCCTCTGTGTCGTCGGGGGTCTGCTGGAGGTATTTCTCAAAGCGGGCGCGTACGATGGCGTTGTTGCCGACGTCCATATGCGCACCATTGTATTTCGCTGTATCAGAGGCGGGGTCGAGCAGCGGCATTTCCATGCCAAAGAGCTGCGGGTTGGTGGGCTCGCCTTCACTGTAGCTGCTGTCGCCGCCACCGGACTTGTCGGTGATGGAGCGTCCCGAGGCGTCAAAGGAGCTGGGCATTTGCGCGTGGCAGAGGGGGATGCTGAGGATGAGGGCGGCGATGAGGGGGCTTTTCATGTTGCGGGAGGGTGGGGTGAAAAGGGGGGTTAGTTGACGGCGACTTGCTTGATGACGAAGATGCCCTTGACGAGGTTGCCCTGGTCGTCGCGTCCTGTCTGGCACTCGACTTGGAAGATGAAGGTGTCGCCGCGTGTGACGTTGACCTCGGTCTTGGTGCTGGAGGGTAGTAGCAGTGGGAGGCGCTCTTGGGCGTTGCCTTCCATGGAGATGAGGATGAGCCGGTCGCTGCTGTTGGCGATGATGTCTTCGACGCGGCCTTGGAGCACGTAGCGGTTCCCCACGGAGGCGTAGCGCGAGGCGTCGCGGCGGTAGTCGGCGATGCTAAAGTTCTTCGTCGGCTCGCCGAGCTCGGTGGTGTTGCTGCCTTGGAGCAGCTTGTTGAGGAAGAAGGCTCCCGCGATGATGGCGATGCCGATGAGGATGTAGTTGGCGATGGGCATGCCGCCGCCGCCTCTGTTGCTGCTTCTTTTTCTTCTAGCCATGTTGTGATTTTCTGAATGGATGTAAAAGGGTTAATCCCAGCCTTTGCGGCGCACACCGATGTAGCTGAGTCCGAGTCCGAGGATGATGTGGAGGCTCAGCACGATGAGGCAGAGGTGCGAGTTGGTAAAGTCGGTCTGCACGATGCTCTTGATGGCCTTGAGGACGTCGGCTTGGATGCCTCCTTCGATGCTGCCGCTCCATGCCCAGTAGGCGGAGATGAAGGGCTGGGTGATCATGGCGACTCCCGCGGGCAGCGCGAGGACGGCTCCTGAGAGGGGGAGCTGGAAGCCGACGAGGTAGATGCTCAGCAGCGAGCTCTGCTCAGGGGTGCGGCAGTTCGCCGAGATGGCAAGACAGGTGCTGGTCATGGCGGCATTCGCGAGGATGAGGAAGAGTAGGTGGTTCATCGTGTCTCCGCGCAGTGGCCAGAAGTGCTGGACAAAGAGGAACATCCAGAGGCTCTGAATGAGTACGAGGATGCTCAGGTAGATGACCTTGGATCCGAGGTAGGCGAGGGGGGAGGCTCCTCCAAATTTTTCTTTTTCCATCAGGAGTCGCTCGCCCGCGATCTCGCGCGCGGCGTTGTTGGAGCCCATGAGTCCGAGGAGGATGACTTGGAACATGATGATGCCGGATACTGCGGATCCGACCTGCGCGCGTACCTCGGCCTGTGCCTGCTGGGCGGCGATGTCGCTGGCGAGATCCCCGCTCTGGCTGTCGGTGAGGACGAGGAGCTGCTCGATGCCTTTGCCCGAGAAGAGGGCGACGAGGATGGGGAAGATGACGATCATCGCGATCTGGAGCGTGAGCTGGGAGCGATCGCGCAGCAGGATGTTGAATCGCCTCTGGAGCATGGTGAGGGTCTGGGAGAGCACGCTGGGCAGGGCGTGGGGCTCGGAGCTGCTGCTGCTCTCCTGCTGCTGGGCGTGCTGCTCGCGCTGCTCGGCGAGGCTCTTGGCTCGCGCGGCCTCGGCCTCGGCTTTCTGGACAGGGTTGAGCTGCTTGGATTCAAAGAGTGCCCAGCGGTCCATCTCCTCGTCTAGCGTCTCTTTGCTGGGAGTAGGGGCTTGGGTGGGAGCGGCTGTGGGGGCTGCCTGACGCTGGCGGTGTGCTTCCTCGAGAGCGAGGTAGTAGGGCTTTCTATGCTTGAGCCAGCTGTGCTTCCAGCCTTCGTTGTCGCGGAGGTAGAGCAGGGGATAGACTTCTTCAAAGCTGGTGACGCCAAAGTAGTGGTTCATCGTGTCGGGGGCACCGTGGTAGGCGAGAGCTCCCGCGTAGAGCACCATGAGGCTGTCGTAGAGCTCCATCTGGGCGAGGCTGTGGGTGACGGAGATGACGATGCGTCCCTCGCGGCGGCTGAGCTGGTGGAGTAGCTCGACGATCTCGCGCTCGGAGTTCGGGTCGAGTCCGCTGGTGACCTCGTCGCAGAGGAGGAGTCGGGGGTGGGAGACGAGCTCCATGGCGAGGGCGAGGCGTCGCTTTTGCCCGCCAGAGAGGAGCTTCACTGGGCGGTCGGCGATGTCGACGAGCCCTGTCTCCTCAAGCACGTCGTCGATGAGGGCGTTGAGCGTTTCTTCGTCAGCGGCGACGCGGAGGCGGGCGGCGCTTTCGATGTTCTCATCGACGGTGAGTTCTTCGTAGGCGATGCTGAATTGGGGGACGTAGCCGACTTCTCCCGGTTCGAAGTCTTCTTCTTCGAGGTTGCGCGCGCTCCAGTGGAACTCGCCGTCGGTGGCTTCTTTGATGCCGGCGATGGTCTTGAGGAGGGTGGATTTGCCACATCCTGAGGGACCGACGATGGCCATGAAGTGGCCTTTGGGCACGCAGAAGTTGACATCGCGGAGCAGGTAGAGGGGCTCTTCTTGGTCAGAGAGAGGTATTTCTAGGGAAATATGGCGTGCTTCAAGCATAGTAGTATTAAAATTTATTAGGAGTTATACTAGCAAATCAGGATCTTGGCAGCAAGGAGAAAGTGAGCAAGGGGGCAAGTATGGTGATGAGTGACCCTATTGAGGGGCAATGGGGGTGCCCTCCGTGCTGTTTTTCATCCGATGACGCGCGCACGCTTATCGCTCGTAGAGTAGCAGGCGTGTGCCGTCCCAGCCGATGGCTTCGAGGCGCGTGGCTTCGTTGGGGAAGTCGAGCTGCGCGGCACCGCTGCCTGCCTTGCTGGGGAGGGGTTGCGTGATTTGTAGGCTTTGCGCGCCTGCGCTGACTTCGTAGGCGACGGCTCCACTGAGGTAGCCTGCGGGGATGCTGATGCGGTGGAGGGCGGGGCTCAGGGTGCTATTGCCCTTTTTGAGAAGGGGGCGCTGCTCGCGGTAGAGCTGCACATTGCCCGCGTGGAGGAGGTGCAGCGCGTGACTGCTGGGGGTGGGGTATTTCTGCGCATGCTGCCAGACGCTTTTGATATCATCGAGGGTGATGGTGAGTGTCTGCTGGCGCGCGCCTGTGCCGATCGTGCGGTTCATGGGGGCGAGCATGCGGGTCTGCAAGAAGAACTCGGTGAGGTCGAGTCGGCTCGCGTCGCAGAGTGCTTTCAAAAAGGCGATGCGCCATGCTGAGGGGCTGAGCTTCTCTGTCGATAGGAGGCGCAGGCGCTCCATGAGGCGTGGTAGGAAGCTGTCGTCCTCGGCGACCTCGGTGGTGTAGAGGTAGAGTGCCCAGAGGGGGGCGAGGTCGCGCAGGAGGTAGGTCTCA
>CAYJID010000208.1:0-4159 GCA_964370135.1 uncultured Akkermansia sp.
CAAGCCCCAAAAGAGACATCTTGCGCAAAGTTACCATATGGTAACAACTTAGCTGCTGACTCGACAGCCGCGATCAATTATGATATGCTTGTTCCATATGCGAAAACAGATTTTGCTATGTACGCTTATGATGGGACTCGCCCATGCTCAGACAATCCAAGAGATAGCCAACACCCTCCCCGTGGGTGCTAAGCTCTCGGCAGAGCAGAAGCAGCTGCCCATACCATTTGTTAAAGACGCTCAAATTAAACTCTTGGGAGTAGACTACGAAGAAATCATCAGCGAAGATGGCACCATTCGTCCCGTACTCTCGCCTACGCGTGTCGCTGTCAGCTTTGAAGTGACCAAGGGCAACACGAGAGTGACTAGCAAGGACTACTTCATCGAAGTCATGCCTGCTAGCCCCGTCCCCGCAGGAGCGAACGTCAAGCCCGCCGTCATCCCCGAGCTGCTCCAGTGGCGCGGAGGCAAGGGTGCATTCAGCTTCGTCGATGCGCAGAAAGCCGTCAAGATCGTCGGAGCCAGCCCCGAGCTGCTGGCTGAGATCAAAGCCATCGTCCCCAAGGGGCTCAACCTGAGCGACAAGGGAACTAGCACACTCAAGCTCAACGTCAACCCCGCCGCCGCCGCTCAGTTGGGCGATGAAGGCTACACCATGAAGATCAGCCCCACGGCGATCACCATCGAGGCGGGCACGGAGAAGGGCCTCTACTGGGGCACACGCAGCCTGCTGCAGATCCTCAAGCTCCACAAGGGCAGCGTCCCCTGCGGTGAGGTCGTCGACTTCCCCCGCTTCAAGATCCGTGGATTCATGTTTGATGCGGCGCGCACTCCCTTCACCTTGAACACACTGGAAGAAATTGTCGATACCATGTCATGGTACAAGATGAATGACTTCCACATCAACCTCAACAACAACTACATCTTCCACGAGAACTACGTGGATGCAGGCAAAGACCCCTTCAAGGAAAGCTACGCCGGCTACCGTCTGGAGTCCAACTACAAGAATGCGAAGGGCGAGACCCTCCACTCACAGGACCTCCACTACACGAAGAAAGAGTTCGTCCAGTTCATCCAAGACTCCGCAAAGCAAGGTGTCGCCATCGTCCCTGAGATCAACAGCCCGGCACACGCACTGAGCTTCACACGCATGCGTCCTGACCTCATCTATCAAGGACCCATGAACAACGAGAAACGCCGCTGCGAAATGCTCGACGCCTCGCGCCCGGAGACACTGGAATTCGTCTCCAGCATCCTCGATGAGTACCTCCTGCCAGACAAGAAGACAGGCAAGGCCGTCTTTGAAGGCCTCACCTTCCACGTCGGATCGGATGAGTTCTACGGCACGCCTGCGAGCTACCGTCAGTATACTGACTCCATCTTGAAGTACGTCAAGAAGCGCGGCTACCAGCCACGCGTCTGGGGCAGCCTCAATAAGAAACAAGGCCCTATCCCTGTCCTCGCGAAAGGCGTCCAGCTCAACCTCTGGAACGGCGGATGGGCAAAGGCATGGGACTCAATCAACCAAGGCTTTGACGTCATCAATACCGATGACGGCGCGCTTTATATCGTCCCCTTTGCGGATTACTACCGCATGGACAAGAACCAGAAATGGGTCTATGAGCACTTCAAGCCCAATCATGTTGCCCAAGACACGGTGCCCTCGGGTCACCCCCAATTCCTCGGTGCTACCTTTGCTGTGTGGAACGACATGATTGACATCAAGCACCCTGGCTACCACTTCCGCGACATTGCGGAGAGCATCAATAGCTCGATTGCCATCGTGGCGCAGAAGACATGGAGTGATGAGATCGTACCACGCAGCTATGCTGAGCACCGCGCGCTCGTGCCACGTCTCGGCTACTTCCCCGTTGCGCCCAAGAAGCTGGAAAAAGCTATTTCTTTGAAGAATGTGAAAGCCCCCATGGCGCTGAATGCAGCCTTTGTGAATCCCAACTACCAGCTCGTCGCTGAGATTGAAATCAATGCGAGTGCCGCTGGCAAGGATCAGATCCTACTGAGTGATGGCAAGGCAGCCTTCATGCCTGTCATGGCAGATGGTCGTGTGGGCTTCCGCCGTGATGACACGCTGAGCTTTGCCTATGACTACAAGCTGCCTCTGGGCAAGCGTGTGAAGGTCGAGCTCATCGGCACACTGGGCAAGACACAGCTCTGGGTCGATGGCAAGCTCGTCGCGGACAAGCCTGTGCTGACTACATTCAAGAGCACGCACAAGGAGAAGATCTCCACCTTCCCCCTGCCTCTCAAGACGGTAGGTGCGAAGATTGATGGCAAGATCTACTCGCTGCAAGTCACGCAAAAGCCTTAAGGGGATCTTGCAAAATGAGCAGCTTCGGATTTTGCTGGCAGTTTGGATGAGAATTTGCGGCGTTTGGGCGCGCATAGCGAGCTATGTAAGCCCAAAAAGCCGCGAATTCTCGCCAAAATGCTGCAAAAGACGTGCTGTGTCGCTCATTTTCGAAATCTACAATTTCCCAGAACTAATTTTGCAAGTTCCCTTAAGCTCTAGCGGAGTTTAAGAAAATATAAAGAGCCTAGGTTTCGTAAGAAACCTAGGCTCTTCACTTAGTTCATGCATTCAACGACCGCTACAAGCAACAATAGCAACTAAGAAATCGGGCGGCCAAAGGCGTGGCGGTCGTACTGCTCGTTGGCGTACTTGTGCTGGGGGTGGCTGCTGCGCATGTAGGCCTCATGGAGAGGGTGGCTGGGGTCGTGGGCGATGCGGTGGGCTTCCTTGCGCGAGTCGGGGGAGGTGCCCTCGCGGTGGGGTGCCTCACCGAGCGCATGGGCGACCTCGAGGAGTACGCGGCGGAAGGAGGTGTCGCCGCGGAGTGCTGGGTGCTGGAGCAGCGGGACGACCTCGACGCCGGCGGACATGCCGAGGCGGGCAAAGACGGAGGTGATGGCGGACATGTTGTCCTCGTAGTCGAGGCCCCACTCGTGCTGGAGCTCGGCGTCGGCGAGCTTGATGCGCTGCTCCTCCTGCTGGCGGTAGTGCTGGAGGTGGCGCATGTTCTCTCGGCAGTAGTTCTCCTTGAGCGCGTCCATGGCGGCGACGGGGACGCCGTATTCGTAGGCGGTCTGAGCCATGCTGGTGGCGAGTCCCTCATCCCAGAGCTCGTCGGGGAGCTGATCGGGGCGGGAGAGAGAGAAATCCTCGGCGCGGTCGGGGAGGCCGACGGAGCGGCGGAATGCCCCCATGCGGCGTGTGTCCTCGATGCCGGGGTAGCCGCGGAGTCTCTCGAGGGAGGCGTAGCTCTTGGCGAGGGCCTCGGGGCGTTGGAACTTGCTGAGGGTGGGGGCGTAGTCGCGCAGGTCTTCGAACTGCTCGTACCATTGGGGGGTGAAGCCGCCGTTGGCGTCCATGATGGGGGCGGGCTGTGATGGCATGGGAGGCTGCATGCTGGGGGAGGATGTGGGGGGCATCATCGCGGGATCGGACATGGTGGGATCATCCATCATGGATGCCATCGTGGGGTCAGCCATGGGATGAGACATGGCGCTATCCATGCTGTAGGGCTGGGAGGACATGTCGTCCTGCTCGGGGCTGCTGTAGTTGTCGTAGGGAGCTTGGGATGGGGGAGCCATGGGGATATGGGGCATGGGGCTGTTGTGGGTGGTGGGGGGGTATTTGTTCATGTGTTGGGGGTTGTGTTGTGTTGGGTTGCTTCTTGTCGCGCCTGTTCGAGTTGGTGGCGGATGACGAGGAAGACTTCTCGGTGGGCGTCTCGGCGCATGGCGTCGAGGGGGTCGTAGTGCCCGGTTTTGCCTTGGTAGGCGGGGAGATGGGTTTCAAAGCGGGCTTCGAGCTGGGCTAGGACGAGCTCGCCGTCGGGGGTGTCGAGGAGGCGCAGGAGGCGGGCGCGGTGGCGGCGGGCTTCGAGCTGGGCGTGGCGTTGGGCTTGGGTGCTGGGGGCGGTGTGGGTGCTGGGTGGGAAGGGGCTGCTGGGGGGGGACATGGGAATAAGATTGGGGATAAGTGAATAAATGAAAAAGGCAAAAACAGAGAAAACAGAGGAAACGTGAGAAAAGGTGTGCGGTGTGTTTATTGGTGTTGATTTTGGCGAGGAGCTTCTTTGTGGGGAGAAAAATCTATTTTTCTTCTCACAAAGAAGATACTTGCTCCCGACCTCAT
>CAYJID010000209.1:0-4151 GCA_964370135.1 uncultured Akkermansia sp.
CGCGAGATCGTCTGCGATGCGCTGCGTGCCAAAGATTACCACGTCATCGAGGCCGCTGATGGGCGCGAGGCCTTTGAGCAGCTACTCCGTCAGCCAGTCGACCTCGCCCTACTCGATATCAATATGCCCGAGATTGACGGCTTTCAGCTGCTCGAGCTCATCGAGCGCGAGTGTACGGGCACGCCCACCATCATGGTAAGCGCTCGCGGAGAAGAGCCCGACCGCATCAAGGGGCTCGAGCGCGGAGCGGACGATTATATTACCAAGCCCTTTAGCATCGCCGAGCTCACCGCTCGTGTGAACGCCGTGCTGCGCCGCTACCCCCACCGCGAGGTCACGCTGCGCGCCACGCTTTGCTTCCCCGGCGGCGCACTAGCGGGTGAGGCACGTCAGCTACAATTCGACGATGGATCGACAGAAAAGCTCTCGGACAAGGAATTTGAGCTGCTGCGCTACTTGCTCACCCACCCCGACCGCATCATCTCCCAAGAAGAACTCCTCGTCCGCATCTGGGGCAGCCAGACGCGCGCCAGCCAGACGCGCACCGTCGCCGTCACCCTCGCGCGTCTCAAAGAAAAGATACGCCCCGCCGCCGCCGCCCTCATCGAGAATGTGCGCGGCCGCGGCTATATTTGGAAAAAACAATCATGAACAAACGCTTCTACCTCATCGCGGGCAGCTTTGCCCTGCTCTGCATCCTCGCCTCCGTCTGGCTCAGCTACGAAGCCTCGCGCCTCGAAGAGCGTCTCCGCGACATCGACCGCCAGAGCCAGATCACGCGCCTCATGGAGCTCTCCCTGCCGCGCCTCGACGCACGCCTCCAGCAGCTCCTCGATGCCGAGGCGGCGAAGACGGGCACGGCGATGCCCAATTTCGCCTTTGCGAACTACCGCGCCCCGCACGCGCAGCGCGCCGCGTTCAACAAGGGCTTTTTCCTCCTGAGCCCCGCGGGGCTCTTCTATCCGCGCGAGGCGCGCGACTTTGGCAACTGGCTGGAGGGCAAGACTCTCATCGTCGACACCATGCGGCGCAAGGCGTACAACCCCCATGCTCCGCTCTTTGACCCCCTGCAAGAGAGCCGCTTCGACGCCGCGAGCCAAGTCCCCGTCTTTGCCGTCTACCAAGTCGATGAGACTGATTTTTCCAAACCTATCAAGGTGATGGAGAACCCCAGCGCCTACTTCGCATGGCATGGAGACGGTGAGCTCATCTACATGCGCTCGATTCGCACGAGCCACGGACACGCGGCGCAGGGCTTCGTCATCGACGTCGAGGCCCTGAGCCAGCAGCTACTCCCCCTCGTCGAACCACGCCTACTCTCCCCCAGCATCCGCCTCACGTCGAACAATGAGAAAGGCAATCTCCCGCCCCTCCCGCTAGAGCTGCTCGCAGGCTCGCGCATCGACCTGCCCGACACGCAGCAGCGCTCCGAGGCGCTGCGCGGCACGCTCTTCACCGCGTGGGGGATTAGCATCGGATGCATCATCCTCATCGCGTCGCTCATGTGGGTGTATAGTCTCATCGAGCGACGCCGCAGCGACTTTGTCTCCGCCGTGACGCATGAGCTACGCACGCCTCTCACCAGCTTCACCCTCTATACAGAGATGCTCGCGGAGAACAAGGACCTCCCAGCAGAGACGGTAGAGAAATACCACGAGAAGCTCCACCGCGAGAGCCTGCGGCTCAACCATCTCGTGGAGAATGTCCTCGCCTATGCGCGTCTGAGTCGAGGGAAAATTCGCGGACGCCAAGACCTCGGTCTCTGCGGCGTGCTGCTGCCAGAGCTCTTTGCAAAAATTGGCAAACCTCTCCGAGCTGCGGGCTTCCACTATCAATACACGCTGGACAAACGCTGCCACCACGTGCAACTACGCACGGATCTCCTCACGCTCGAGCAAGCGCTGACGAATCTGAGTGACAACGCGATAAAATACGCCAGTCGCCCGCAGGCCAGCGTGCAAATACATGTCTTGCAAACGACGCGTGAGCTGCACATTCGCTTCAGTGACAAGGGACCGGGAATAGAGGAAGGGCGAGAGAAGCAGCTCTTTGCCCCCTTCCAACGCAGTGCCGAAGCACAGAAGGGCAAGCAAGCGGGCATCGGTCTCGGGCTCGCCCTCTCGCGCGATCTTCTGCGCTCCATAGGCGGAGAGCTGCGCTATGAGCGCACACGCAGCGAGGTCACGGGGAGCACCTTCCTCGTCATTCTACCGCTGACCTGAGGGGGCTTTATCTATGGGGGTCTCTTCTAAGTAAAGCACACAGACTAAGATTATTTTATTATTGCTTTGGCTATAGGGACCTTGCAAAATTAGTTTTCAGAAATTGCAGATTTCGAAAATGAGCGCCACAGCACGTCTTTTGCAAGATCTCCTATAGTTATAGGGGGCTTCTAAATTCTCGTCATTCTAAATAAGTAAATATGTAAAATCGCTTCACGAGGCAGCTATGATTGATAGATGTTTTGACAGTGGAAGAGCACTGTGGTATTCTGCCGTGATGAAGAAGTATTTTTTGTTGGCTTTGTTGCCGCTTTTTTCTTGTATTGCTCTGAGTGAGCAGTCGGAGAAGTCGAGGCGCGCTCAGGTGCATTTGGAGCAGTCGGTTTCGGAGGCGCGGCAGGTGGAGTTGCAGTTTCATATGATGAGAGGTGGCTATAGCAAGGGGTTTATGAAGAAGCATGGGAAGAAAAATTTACGGAGGGAGTTTTTTATTTCTTTGACTGCGCGTGAGCAGGAGGAGTTGCTGCGACTTTGTTCTCAGATGCGGGTGGTGCAGATGCCTTTTGATATTCAGAAAATGCCGCGCATTTCTTATGCGTACAAGCTCTACTTGCTCTTGAAGGATGGGCAGGGGAAGGTGGTGGGGTCGATCGAGCCTTCGAGTGTGAGGGAGCGTGTTCCCAGCAAGTACCTGACAGGGTCGACTTTTTACCTCCTGCCTAGGGAGGGCGTGGAGCGTTTTAGAGAGATCGTGCACAAGGCGGTGGATGCGAGGGATATTTATTTTAGGAAGCTGTATCGTGAGCCTGATGCGCCGTGTCCGACGTGTGGTGAGAGGCATGAGTGATGTTTGGCTCCGTGCGTCGTGCTTTGACAGGGGGAGGGTATTGTGGTATTGTACTGGGATGAAGAAGTATTTTTTGTTGGCTTTGTTGCCGCTTTTTTCTTGTACTGCTCTGAGTGAGCAGTCGGAGAAGTCGAGGCGCGCTCAGGTGCATTGGGAGCAGTCGGTTTCGGAGGCGCGGCAGGTGGAGCTGCATTTTCTTATGATCAAGGGTAGGTATAGCAAGGGCTTTATGAAGAAGCATGGGAAGAAAAATTTGCAGAGTGAGTTTTTCATTTCTTTGCCTCGGAGTGAGCAGGAGGAGCTGCTGGGGCTGATCTCTCAGATGCGGGTGGTGAAGATGCCTTTTGATCTCCAGAAAATGCGGCTCGTTAATTTTAAAGTTCAGCTCCACTTGCACTTGAAGGATGGGCAGGGGAAGGTGGTGGGGTCGATCAAGCCTTCGAGGGTGACGGAGCGTATTCCTAAAGAGTACCGGACAGGCTCGATTTTTTATCTTCTGCCCAAGGAGGATGTGGAGCGTTTCAGGGAGATTGTGTATAAGGCGGTGGATGCGAGGGATATTTATGCGCGCAAGTTTTACCATAAGTAGGGGGGGATGTTTGACTTGTGTGGGGGGCAAACGATAATGGGTCATTGCAAGAAGTGCGGATATTGAAGAGCTTTTTTCGTTCATGAGCTTCATTTGGAGGGAAAAGACAAAGTCTTTTTCAACCAAATGAAGATACATGCCACAGACCTCATCGCGCGAAGTCTGTCAAGTGAAAATCCGTATAAATAGCAAGCGGAGCGTAGCGACGCGCCGCGTATCCTCAGCATTTTGCTTCGTCTCAAATTGGCATGCAATTTGTGCCGGATTTTATCTTGACGGACTTCGCGCGATGAGGTACGCAGGCTGTTGTTGCGTGATAACCGTAGCTAAAGTATTGAGTAGTTGCTTGCTGGGATTTGACTTTACACGGTCGCTTCGCGTTTGCGGCGGTGGACAAGTGGCGGGTTTTAGCAATCAAGAACGCAGGGCGTTGTTGTATAGGGGGCTTCTAAATTCTCGTCATTCTAAATAAGCAAATACAGAAAATCGCTTC
>CAYJID010000210.1:0-4146 GCA_964370135.1 uncultured Akkermansia sp.
TTTGGCCATATCCAGCGCAAGCACAATCTGCTCATGCTCGATCACGAGCAGTACCTCAGCGAGCTGCAGCCCTACATCTATGGGGCGCATGTGAATGATGTTCAGTGGCCCGCACGCGACCACCGCGCACCATTCTTTGGAGGAGATGTGAACTTCTCTCGCCTCATGCCTCGCTTTTTCAAGCAGAGCATGCCGCTCACATGGGAGCTATCCTCGTCCATCAAGCCCGAGGTGATCCGCGAGGCCTTGCCACACTGGGACACCCTCATCTCTGAGTGTGAATCATGAAGGCAGAATATTTTTTCGGTTTTAGACTCATTAAAATTGACGAATTTCTGTTTCTGTGATACATTTTCGCAGATGAATACTTATCAAACTATGGTTCTCGGTGCGCTCTGCGCCGTCCCCGCCTTGGTTCAGTCAGCGTACGCAAGTGACGAGCTCCACCGAGTCCTCGCCATGGAGGAGGAGACTCTGAGTATCTATTACGAGTATTTTGGCATCATGGGGCATCTCAGCTCCCAGAGCATGACCCCCGATGAGGCAGCGTCTGTCATCAGTGACCTCGCTCAGCGCCTCGAGCGCCTGCGCAAGCGCATCGAGGAGGCAGTCCACCAGCTCAGTGAGCAGGATGGCGACGCCTACTGGAAGTACCTCGAGAGCAACGAGCGTATGGAGTGTATCAAAAAAATAGACGAGCGTATGAACGTGCTCAATGAGGCAGCCCAGCAGCAGCGACACTACGCCAGCGAGGCACTGAGTGCCGCGTGCAAGAAATTCATCCGCTCGCTCAACTACGGTTGAGGAGCAAATTTGCAGAAAAATGCTCTTGAAATCTGGAGCGAGCGTGGTATAAATTAGCCGATGAAACTCTTTCCGCTTTGTGCGCTGCCTCTCGCCGCTACTACCATCGTCATAGCCTCAGAGGCTCAGCAAGTCAATCGCTATGAATCCGGGATCAATGCCCTGATCGCGCTGCACCTCCTCAATGAGATCGACATGATGAAGCCCATGCCGGGCGTCACCGAGGAGGGAGCAGAGCAGCTCTATCGCAACCAGCTCGTCGCCAAGCTACGCGCGTGGGACAGCCAGCACGCCTCCCCCGCACTGCGCGAGTTCACACGCCTCTACGTCGAGGGGCTCGAGCAGCGCAATGGTAGCATCTACGCGAAGCTGACCCAGCGCTATATGCTCTACGGCTCTGTGCTATTCTCCGCAGCATCGAATTTGGAAATGCGCGCCATGACTCTGATGCGCAAGGGAGGCGAGAAGGGCGATGTCGGCCGAGTCGTCATGCGTCTCGTGCAGATGCTGCGCATGGAGCTCAGCTGGCTGCAAAAAAGAGAACTGCAGCAGTTTTTGGCTCTCTTTGCCCAGACCTATACGCAGACGCATGCGCGTATCCAGTGGGGCTACACGACCTACGAACCCTTCTCCGAAGACCCTGCACGGCGCGCTGAGCAAGAAAAAAACCGCACAGAGCAGGAGCGCAAGAAGCAGGTGCAGATACGCGAGGCGGAGATCGCGCTGGCCGAGACGATGCTGACGCATGTGGAGAGCCTCCCCAGCGAGATGCGCGCTGCCTTTCGGGCGGCACTCCAGCATATGATCACCAGCCCTGAGGGTCTCGGGACTCCCCCTCCTATCGAGACGAGCGACGCGCATCTTGCTGCTTACTTTATGCTCGTGGAGACTCAGGGGATCTTGAGCATGCTAGAGGTGATCAAGCTCGCGCCCTCGGATGCAATTCAAGTATCCCAATAGAAATCTAGCGCATTGCATATACGTTTGTAATGTAAATTTATCACTTTCTTTTCACTGTATTAAATTTACGGCAAAGCAATTACTATCATCGATACAAATCAGCCTGACCTGCATACTCTGATGCTCCTATCGAGCTTTTTGAGGTGGCGTCTCAAGGTGAGAACATTCGATTTGAACAGCGATATGTAAATGAAGCGAGCTACCCGAGAGAAAGAGGCTTGCTTTTCTCGTGCATCCTTCGTAGAATAGCTAGGTGAAAAACCAGCAGGATATCAGCGAACTCAAAGACGCCGCTCTCAGGGCGTACCGTGGCATGGAGCTAGCCCGCGCCTTTGATCATAAGATTTCTTCACTCTACAAGGCCGGCAAAATCATGGGCGGCGTCTTCCTCGGGCGCGGCCATGAGGCGATCGCGGCCTGTCAGGCGACCTTCTTGCAGCGCGGTCATGATATCTACTCCCCCTTCATCCGTGAGAATGCAGGACGCTTCGTCTGGGGTGACACACCGCTGGATTACGCCCGCGTCTACCTCGGCACCGTGACGAGCCTCACGCGCGGTCGCGACGGCAATGTCCACTGGGGACGTCCCCATGAGGGCAATCCTGCCCCTATCTCCCACCTCGGCGCGATGCTAGCCGTCGCCGCGGGGATGCTGCTCGCCAAGAAATTCCAAGGCAGCAGCGATAGCGTCGGCGTCGCCTGTGCGGGCGATGGGACGACATCCACGGGTGCCTTTCATGAGGCCTGCAACACCGCCGCCGTCGAGAGCCTACCTCTCGTCGTCGTGGTGACGAACAATCAATTCGCCTACTCCACGCGCAATGACGAGGAGTTCGCCTGCGCGTCGCTCCTCGATCGCGGGGCGGGCTATGGCATGCAGACATGGGAATGCGATGGCACAGATTTCCTCGCCACACTCCAGACCATGCACGACGCCATCTCGACGGCGCGCCGCGAGCAGAAGCCCCAGTGGGTGCTCGCCAACACCCTGCGCCAATGCGGGCACGGTGAGCATGATGATGCGAGCTATGTCCCCCAGCAGCTCAGGGACGCCTACGCCGAGCGCGATTGCCTCGTCATCGCCCGCCAGCAGCTGCTCGATCTGGGCTGGATCACGCAGCAAGATATAGCCGATACCCAAGCCGCCTGCAACGAAGACGTGCGCCAAGGTGTCGCGCAGGCGCAGAAAGAACCCGCACCGCTCGTGCGCGATCAGGACTGGTCGGCGACCTCGTGGGATATGTCTGCGGCGCATTCACTCTAATCTTTTCTCCCATCACACTTTTTTAATCCAATAGACTATGAGCGTCACCTACATCGAAGCCATCCAACAGGCGATGAAGGAACTCCTCGCCGAGGATTCCCGCGTCTTTCTCTATGGTCAGGACATTGCCGGCAGCTTCGGCGGAGCCTTCAAGGCGACCAAGGGGCTCTATGAGCTCTACCCCGAGCGTGTGAAGAATGCCCCCATCAGCGAGGACGCCATGATAGGGCTCGCCATGGGCGCGGCACTCGGCGGCATGCGCCCCATCGTGGAGATGCAGTTCGCCGACTTCTCCTCCATCGCGCTCAATCAGTTTGCGAACAATTGCGCCGCTCATTACTACCGCACGGGCATCCCTGTGAATGTAACGCTGCGTCTGCCCACGGGGGGCACCCCCGGTGGCGGTCCCTACCATAGTCAGAGCATGGAGGCGCTCTTCGCCCATTTCCCTGGGCTGCATATCTACACCCCCGCCACGGTCGCCGATGCCTACGCCATGCTCAAGATGGCCGTCGAGATCCCCGATCCTGTCGTCTTTGCCGAGCATAAGTTCCTCTACCGCTGGCTCAAGGCCGATAGCTGGCTTCCTGAGGATGGAGAAGCCCCCCTGCCCATCGGCAAGGCGCGCATCGCGCGCAGCGGTCGTCACGCCACCGTCGTCACCTACTCCGCCATGGTTGCCGAGTCGCTGAAGGCCGCCGACGAGCTCGCGGAGAAGAACGGCTACGAGATCGAGGTCGTCGACCTGCGCTCCGTACGCCCGCTGGATATGGATACGGTGCTCGCGTCGGTCGCGCGCACGGGGCGCGTGCTGGTCGTGAGTGAGGACTTCCCCTACGGCGGCGTCGCCTCGGAGGTCATCACGCGCATCGTCGGCGAGGGATTCCACCTGCTGGACACCCCTCCCCTGCGCCACTGTGCGAAGGACACCCCCATCCCTCAGCATCCCGATCTCTGGCGCGCCCACCGCCCGCATGCCCAAGACATCAGCCACTCGCTGCGCTACCTGCTGTCCTTATAATTTTATTCTGAACACTCCCCCACCCTTTCCCCTCTTCCCCCCATCATGCCCCAAGTCCCCATCCTCATGCCCCAGCTCGGCGAGTCCATCACCGAGG
>CAYJID010000211.1:0-4131 GCA_964370135.1 uncultured Akkermansia sp.
GTGCTGCCATGCCTGCGTGGAGGCGATGATGTTGCTCTTGAATTGCTCGCTGAGCTGGGTGAGGCGCACGGTGATGGCTTGGAGTTGCTTGTGCTGGCTTTCGTCGAGGTGACCGCCTCTCTGTTTGTAGTCGCGCAGGGTGTCGCGGATGTAGAGTTGGCGCTCAGGGCTGAGGTGTCGCACCCATGGCTGGGCGGCAGCGCGTTCGAGGGCTTGCCAGAGGGGGCGGTTTTGTTTGACCTCCGAGCTGTATTGGGTATGCTGCTGGATCATGGAGGTCATGTTGGCGCGCACCTGTGGTGTATCGGCTATGATGGTCAGCACGAAGATGATCTGGGTGAGGCTGGCAATATCGTAGCTACAGGAATCAAGGACGCCGAAGGTGTTTTCAAAGTTCATCTCCTCCTCGCGCAGCTGGGCGATCCCCTCGTATCGCCGCTGCGCCTGTGCGATGGCTTCGCGTAGGGCGGGGCGTAGGTCCTGCTGAGCGAGCTGTGACCAGCGAGGGTGGAATTCCCACGCGATGGTGCCATGGGAGGCAGCGGTTGCGGGAGTGGGAGGGCTCGCGGGGAGAGCGGCTGCACGCAGTGGCTGTAGCGTGCAGCTCAGCAGGAGGAGGGAGGCGGCGACATTCTTCATAGATGTCTGACTATAGCAAATGCCGCCCGCAGAACGCAAGCGTGAATTCGGCTCTATCTCCCCCGCGCAGGCTGTCGTCTCTGTCCGATGCGTGTCATTTTCCTTCCCTAAAGGGGGTGGCTAGCCTATACTAGGCAAAGCATTTTATGAAAGGCTTGCTTCAGAATCACAGCTTCCTCATCAGACTGGCTGTCCTCGCGCTGCTCTCTGTGAGTCTCCCCCACTGGTGGCACACGGCTGGCGTTGTTTGGGATTTGGTGCCTCATCACTACGTGGTGGTGTGCTGCTACTTGCTGCTGTTTTTGGAGCTAGGATTATGGCTCTTGCGGCGTAGGCATTATGTGCTCTATCTCGTTTTCTTGGTCGCGGCTTATGTGGCGTTTTATTATTTATCTGATGTCTTAGCACTGCTGCGTCTATCGGATGCTTATGAGAGTTTGTTTAGGATTCAGCGACTGAGGGTCAACTACACATGCTTTACGATGCTGCGTGTGGTGATGGTGGCGAGCATCGTTTATCATCTCTTTGGGCTGCGGCGTGAGAGGGAGGCGATGCAGAAGGCCAAGATGCAGGCAGAGCTCACGATGCTCAAGTCTCAGATCACGCCTCACTTCTTCTTCAACAGTCTCAACTCCATCTACAGTCTCGCCCTCGCACAGAGTGAGAAGACTCCCGATGCCATCATCACGCTCTCGGATATGATGCGCTACGTGCTCACGGAGGCGAAGGCTGACTGGATAGGTCTCGAGCATGAGCTGAGCTATCTCCAGCATTATGTCGAGCTCCAGCAGCTGCGCCTCCCCGAAAAGACCAAGCTCGACTACCAAGTGGAGCAGCAGCTCGGCGATTACCGCATCCCTCCCATGCTTCTTGTTTCCTTCTATGAGAATGCGTTCAAGTATGGGGTGAGTGCTCAGCGTGAGGTCACCATCAGCATCCACTTGACGGTGGAGAACCACATCCTACGATTGAGAACTAAAAACGCTCTTGCTACGACTCCCAAGCAGGAGCACAGCACGGGGCATGGTCTCGCCAACTCACACCAGCGTCTTGAGCTCATCTACCCCAATTGCCACGAGCTTGTCATCAAGCAGGGCGATGACTTATTTGAATTAGAACTCACTCTTCAATTATCATGAACAAGATCCCCCTATTCGCAGTACTTCTCTGTGTCTCGTCTCTCTTGCTGAGTTGTGATGAGGCCACGCAGTTCCGCGCCGAGAACGACTTGGACTCAGGCAAGGAAAAACTCAGCGCCGAGCAGCGCGAGCGGCTCAAGGAGCTGTTTCTCCAGCGCGTCGATCAGGATCAGGATGGGCACATCAGCGCCAAGGAGAGGCGCGAGGCTCAGAAGAGGATAATCGAGCGATTCGACCGTGACGGCGACGGAAAAATCAGCGAAGAGGAGAGAAAGGCTGCCCAAGAGGCGTTTAGAATACGACGCGAGCGGTGGCAATCATCGGAGTGATTGCCCCATTCGTCACTAGATCTAGGGGCTTCGTCACTTGATACTTTGTTTGTTTTTCTTTTACTCTATACTGCACCCAAGCCCTCATCCTCGAGGGGCAACAATGAAAGAAAGACAAATGAAAAAGACACTCCTCATTCTCGGCTTGACGCTGCTGCCCGTGTGCTGGGCGCAATGCACCGACGAGCAAAGCATCCAACAAGAATCCAAACAAAAAGAAAATCCACTCGAGCAGTTTGACATCAACAAAGATGGCATCGTCAGCCACGAAGAGCGCACGGCGGCGAGATACACGCTCATCGACCGATTTGATTCCAATGGTGATGGTCATCTAGATGATCAAGAGCGCGCAGCGGCACGCGAAACGCTCATCGACAGGTTCGACCGCGATGCCGATGGCACCCTGCGCCACGAGGGACGTACGCTGCTGCGCAAGGCTCTTCTTGCTCGATTCGATACCAATGGCAACGGCAAGATAGACGCGGAAGAACGCGCAGCGGCGAAAGCCAAGCTCATCAAGCAGCTCGACCGCGATGGAGACGGCACGCTCATGTCTGAAAAGAGAGCGGCTCTCAAGCATGCACTGCTAGCGCGATTCGATCTCGATGGTGATGGTAGACTCAGCCTCGTGGAGCGTGCCGCTGTCAAGACCTCGCTCATCAAGAAATTCGACCGCGATGGAGATGGATCTCTAAAGACCGAGAGAAAGAGCGCGGTCAACAAAGCCCTGCTCGTCAAGTTCGACCTCGACGGTGACGGCTCGATCAGCGATACCGAACGCGACGCGGCTCAACAACAACTCATCGCGCGATACGACCGCGATGGCGACGGCACGCTCAAATCCGAGGAGCGCGCCTTGGTCAAGCAGCTCCTCATGGCGCGATATGACCTCGATGGCGATGGGGTGCTGAGTGATGTGGAGCGAGCGGCTCTCAAAACCATCCTCCTCAAGAAGTACGACCGAGATGGGAATCGCGAGCTTGATGCACAAGAACGCGAAGCCATCCGAGCCGCGATCAACGATCGCTTTTTAGGGTGCATCTAAGGCATTAGACCGTCATCGTTCCTTTATACTTTGTTGAATGAACATAGGATTCTTCATTCAACAAAGTAAGGATCCCCCTTTCGGGAAAAAAGCTTGCGAAAGCACCTTATTTCTTCAGCTGCTCCATGAACTGGAGGATGAGCTCGGCGATGTCGCGTGTCTTCTCCTCCGCGGCAAAGTGTCCCGCGTCCAGCAGGTGCAGCTGGGCGCGAGGCAGGTCGCGCAGGTAGGCGCGTGCGCCGTGGTGGTTGAACTTCTCATCGCGCGCGCCCCAGACGATGAGGGTCGGTGGCTGGGTCTCGCGCAGCATCTTCTGCCACTGCGGGTAGCTCAGCAGATTGTTGTTGTAGTCGCGGAAGAGGGCGACTTGGATGAGTCTGTCCTCGGGGCGTTGGAGAAAGGCGAGGTCGTGTGTCCACGCGTCGGGGCTCTGGATGTGCTGCTTGTCCTTGGGGATGTCGTAGAGGTACTGCTTCTCGATGATGGTGTCGCGGCTCGTGAGCTCATAGAGGGCGCGCTGCTTTTGCTCGCTGCGATCGGACTGCGCGCTGCGGAAGAATTGGCGTCTCTTCTCGGTGAGTCCATCGAGGTAGGCGTTGGCATTTTGCACGATGAGTGCTGAGATGCGCTTGGGGTTTTTCATCATCATGCGGTAGCCCACGGGGGCGCCGAAGTCCTGCATGTACATGACGTAGTCCTCGACACCGAGCTTGTCGAGGAGCTTGTCGTTGATGTCCGCCAGCAGTTCAAAGCTGTAGTCCACCTTGTCGGGGTGCGGGTGGTCGCTGTAGCCCGAGCCGAGGTTGTCAGGTGCGATGACGTGGTAATGCGTCGCGAGCATGGGGATGAGGTGGCGGTAGCTATGCGAGGAGGAGGGATAGCCGTGCAGCAGGACGATGGTGCGCGGGTGCTGCTCGCCCGCCTCGCGGTAGAAGATGCGATGCCCGTCTATCTCCTGATAGCGGTAGTGCGTCGGCGG
>CAYJID010000212.1:0-4131 GCA_964370135.1 uncultured Akkermansia sp.
GCCGTCCTTGTCGGTGTCGTACTTGGCGAGCATTTCAGCCTTCTTGGCTTCCATCTTTGCCTTGCGCTCTTCCATCTTCTTCTTCATTTCAGCCTTCTTGGCTTCCATGGCGGCTGTTTCAGTGGCGTCGAGCTGACCGTCCTTGTTGGTGTCAAAGCGCTTGAGCATCCCTTGCTGCATGCGAGCTTCGTGAGCTGCCTTGCGCTCTTCCTTGCTGATCTTGCCGTCCTTGTCGGTGTCGTACTTGGCGAGCATTTCAGCCTTCTTGGCTTCCATCATTTCTTTGCGCTTGGCCATCATTTCGCTGCGCTTGGCGATCATCTTTTCCTTGGCTGCTTTGAACTCGCCAGCGTCGAGCTGACCATCAGCGTTGGTGTCAAGAGATTTAAGCATGGCAACAGGGTTGCCTTTACCCTTAGGACCCTGTTGGGTAGGAGCTGCGTCTTGTGCCATGATAGCGGGCGTTGCGATGAGCGCGAGGATGAGTGCGGATGTTTTCATATTTGTTGTTGTTGTGTGTATATTAAGGTTGTGAACTGGTACGTCGTTGCAACCCGTCAAAGTCATACGGCGTCCCTACATACATGAGAACGCAGGCAGGAAAAATAATCTACACCTCTTTTTCTTTTTTTTTGCAAGTCTTGTGTGAAATCTTGTTTTAAGTGTTGTAATTTATTGGTGATTCGTGTTTTACGAAATGGGTATTTTCTTTGTAGAAAAATGAAAAAAACCTGTCGACTCTCAAAACGCAAGCGTTCCCCCCCCTCTCTCAAAAAATAATCCCTGCGAAGTGATGGACTCCACAGGGATGGGATGTTGAGGGGCGAGGAGGGGCAGCTCTCGCAGCCGTGAGATTAGGTATGCTTGAATCCGCGTGTTTCTTGCGCTACTCCGTGCCCCTCTACGCGGCGCAGATATTCTACCGCGCGGGTCAGATCGCTGATGAAGAGCTTTGCCATGTCCATGGAGAATCCCTGCCTGACCATCACGCGCATGACGACGAGGTCGGTGACATGCTCAGGCATGCTGTAGGCGGGTACCTGCCAGCCGCGCATGCGGAGGCGATCTGAGAGCTCGTAGAGAGAGAGCTCATGCGCCTGCGCATCACTGAGCCTGAAGCAGACAGCGGGGATGCCCTTCATGGGATTGCCCCCGTGGATGAGCTCAAAGCCGCCGAGCTCGAGCAGCTGCTTGCCTATGAAGTCGGCGACTCGGTAGGCTGCCGTGTGGATCTGGCGGTAGCCCACCATGCCGAGGCGTACAAAGTTATAATACTGTGCGATGATCTGTCCTGCGGGGCGTGAGAAATTGATACCGATGGAGGGCACGCTGCCGCCGAGGTAGTTGACCTTGAATTGGAACTCCTCGGGCATTTCTTTTTCCGATCGCCAGACGACCCAACCTGCACCCAGTGGTGCGAGGCCGAATTTGTGCCCACTCGCGCTGATGGATTTCACACGGGGGAGGCGGAAGTCAAAGAGGATGTCTGGCGCGACAAAGGGCGCGAGGAATCCCCCACTCGCCGCATCAATATGCAGATCGACATCCGGACCTCCCGCAATGGCGAGCTCGTCGAGCGCCTCAGCGATGCGGGCGACATCCTCGTACTCGCCCGTGTAGGTGACGCCAAAGGTGCTCATCACGACGATGGTGTTCTCATCCACGTAGTCAATGAGGGCTTCTGCGGTCAGGCAGTAGACGCCTGACTCCATGGGGATCTCGCGCATCTCGACTTCCCAATAGGCGCAGAACTTGTGCCAGCAGATCTGCACGGGACCGCAGACGAGATTGGGCTTGTCATAGGGCTTGCCCTCAGCCTGGCGGCGCGTCTTCCAGCGACGCAGCGCGGCCATGCCTGCGAGCATGCAGGCCTCACTCGAGCCTATGGTGGCACAGCCCAGAGGATGCTGCTCATCAGAGGCGTGCCAGAGGGTGGCGAGGATGCGCACGCAGCGCATCTCGAGCTCCGCGGTCTGCGGGTATTCGTCTTTGTCAATGAGGTTCTTGTTGATGCTCAGATCCATGAGCTTGTGAACCTGCGGCTCATCCCATGTCTGGCAAAAGGTGGCGAGATTCTGACGGGCGTTGCCATCGAGGAGGAGCTCTTCCTCGATGAGCTGATAGGCATCCTCGGCGCGCATCTCATGCTCAGGCATGCAGCGCTCAGGGAGGCTCTGCGCGCTATCGCTGCTGCCAAAGATGCTGCTATTGAGCTCGTCTGTCGTGTCGGTGGAGTGGGGTGGGGGGGTGGTGTAGGTCATGATTCAACAGGTGAGATGCGTGGGCGCGTCGCTTTGTTGAATACTTGATAGAGGGGGGCTCATTTTCGAAATCTGCAATTTCCCAAAACTAATTTTGCAAGGTCCCCCCCCCCTAGAGTGTTCACTTCGCATGCACTCCCTCTGCATTCACCCTCTCATCCCCGCGCCGCCGTATTTCTCTATCTCCTCAGCGGTCAGCTCCTCGTCATAGTCATCGAAGTCATCATCGTAGTCTTCATAGTAACCAGAATCCTCCTCCTCCACCTCATCAAGGATGGCGCGCTGCTCTGCCGCTGACAGCGGCTGGGCTGGCACGGCGTAGCCAAAGCCACTCGGCGGAGGTGTGCTCGCGGCGGCGGCAGTCATGCTCGGGTGAGCGATGGCGAAGCTGCTGCTCGCGCCCGTAGCTGGCATAGCGGGGCTGCTCGGACGGCTAAGAGTACTCGGGGTACTCGGGGTGCTCGGAGCACTCGGGCCTGGGGGCGCACTCGCTTCCTCGCCCATATAGGGCAGCGACATCTCGTCGAGCAGTGTCTGCTCGAGCAAATCGGCGCGCTCGGTGAGGGGCATCTGGCGGAGTGCCTCATCCACATTCGCGCCGAGATCGGCTTGGAGGCTGCGCTGGCAGAGGCGGCTGACGAGCTGCGTCCAGAAGGAGATTTCCTTGTTCTTCTCCAGGATCGCGTGGAAGAGTGAGCGTCGCTCGTAGGCTGCGGAGTACTCGTAGCTCCCCGTCTCCGCATTGTATTCCAGCTCGCGCGTCAGCGAGGGGATCTGCTGACCTGCCTCGAGGATCTCGCGACAGAGCCCCTCCCAGATAGCGACGCGATTTTTCCACGGCGTATCGAGAGGTGCCTGATCCAGCAGCCGCAGGATGAGCGCGCTCATCTCCATGAGCTCACGCATCTCGTGCTCCTCGAGTTCTAAATGTAGCGTTCCCATGAGATATGTAAAAAAATGTTATACTTGTTCTCGGATGCGATGATCTCAGGCCATGCCCATAGCCATGCGCCCCTCCTCAGACATCATCCCTTCATTCCAAGGGGGATCCCAGACGAACTCCACATTCACCTCAGAGACACCTTTGATGGCATAGATATGACTCTCAGCATCAGACATGATATGAGGAGCCATACCACAGCCAGGGGCGGTGAGTGTCATCTTCACATGCACATAGGCACCCTCACCGGGGATGTCGACGATCTCAATGTCGTAGATGAAGCCGAGATCGACAATATTGGCAGGAAGCTCTGGATCATAGACCTCGCGTAGCGCATTCCATATCTTGTCCTCCAGGGGGAGGTGCTCATCCTGCTGCTCGGTGCGCTTCTGCTCCTCAGGGGGGAGGATCTTGGCGCGCTGCGCCTCCTCGCGCGTGATACGAACGAGTCCTAGATCACTCGCCGCTGTGATGGTGCGACTGTGCATCTGAGTAATATAGATGCGCGAGCCTTCAGGCAGTATGAGACCATTACCACCAGGGATTTGCACAGCTGCGGTTTCTTTCTCGAGAATGACTTCTTGATTAAGCATGTGCCAGCATACTAGCGCAATTGTTGCGAATATGCAAGGGAAATGTCATGAGAAAATATCCTGTGAATATCCATCTTTTGCGCTTGCCTTCCCCTTGGCTTTTGTGCTATTGTTAGCAACTATATTCCAAATCCATTTATGTCTTTGCTATCAACCACACTCAAATATAGTGTTTTCTCGCTCGCGACGCTCAGCCCTCTAGCTGAGGCAAAGCTCGAGGTACACGCCGCGCAGACGCACTCCATCCTCTACGCCAACACGAAGAATCAAGCCGTCATGCGTCTCAAGATCGTCAGCGATCAGCCCTCCGCCTCGGTGAAGTCGATGCGCTTTGCCC
>CAYJID010000213.1:0-4081 GCA_964370135.1 uncultured Akkermansia sp.
TCGACCTGGAGGGCTTCTTGGGCGAGCTGCTTGCAGGCGCGCAGGTCGAGCTTGCCGGTGGGCAGCACGGGGATGCACTCGACGGGGACGATGTACTTGGGCGTCCAGAGGTTGGGGATGTGCTCCTTGATGAGGTACTGGCGTATCTGGAGGAGGTTCTCTTTTTCCTTGGTATGGTCGATGTGCTGGGGCAGGGTGGAGAGCAGCACGAGGGCTTCTCCCTTCTGCGGGTCGGTGACGCCGGTGACGGCGATCTGGACCTCGGGGTTGTCAGGGCTCAGCTCAAGGGCGCGTGAGATGATCTGCTCGACGCCCTCGTGGGGTACCATCTCGCCGCCTACCTTGGAGAAGCGTGAGAGGCGTCCCGAGAGGCTGAGGAAGCCATTGAGGTCCATCTGGGCGATGTCGCCGGTCTTGAACCATTTCCCATGGAAGATTTCGTCGTGCATCTCGGGCTTGCCGAGGTAGCCGTTGAAGAGATTGGGCCCGCGCATCCAGAGCATGCCGCGCTCTGTGAGGGGGATCTCCTTGGTATCATCGTCGAGATCGCTGATGCGCATGGCGATGCCGGGGAAGACGGCTCCGACGCTGCCGTGGATCTGCATGGGCTGGGTGAAGTCGTTGGTCTGACTGTCGGGCAGGCGGGGGCGATTCACCGAGCAGACGGGCGAGGCCTCGGTCATGCCGTAGCCCTCGAGGAGCTGGACGTTGCATTGGTTGAGGAACTCGAGGCGCAGGTCGTCGGGGAGCTTTTCCGCGCCGACGACGAAGTAGTGCACATGCTTGTAGGTGTCGGGCTTGGCACGGCGTAGCATGGCGCGGGCAAAGGTGGGCGTGGAGCAGGCGAGTGTGATCTGGTATTTCTCAATGAGCTCGTTGAGCCTCTTGGCATCTGTGGGGCTGGGGTAGGTGCAGATGGGCAGTCCTGCGAGCATGGGCATCATCATGGTGACGGTGAGGCCAAAGCTGTGGAAGACGGGGAGGCTGGCAAGGATGCGCTCTCCGGGATTGAGGTCGATGCTGCTCATGCACTGGGCGACGTTGGAGAGGATCATCTGGTGGGTGAGGGCGACGCCCTTGGGCTCACCGGACGAGCCGCTGGTGAAGAGGACGATGGCGGTCTCCTGCGCGCGGTGGGCGTCGGTGTCGTAGTTGCGGCAGATGAGGCTGGCGGGCATGACCTTCGCCTTCATGATGGAGGAGAGCAGCGTGAGCTTGCCGAGGTCTTTGATGACTTCTTCGACGTAGATGAGCTCTTCGCGGGCGGGCCAGGCGAAGTCGGGGAGCTTTTCTACAAAACGTCCCGCGGTGATGAAGCTCTTCAGCCCCGCCTGCTCCCTGATGCTGGCAAAGGCGGCGTGGGAGGAGGCGTAGTTCACCATCACGGGGGTGATGCCCGCGAGCAGGCAGCCGAGTGTGGCGATGATGGCACCGGGACCGGGGGGCAGGATGACGCCGATGCGCTTGTCGGTCTCCTTGTTGAGCGTCTTGGAGAAGGCCATGGCGACGCCGAGGAGCTTGATGTAGGAGACCTTGCTCTCGGTGAGGCCGTCGATGACCTCGACGGTGGGGTTCTTCTTGATCGCCTGAATGAGCAGCGTGGTGAGCGAGCCTTGGAGCAGGGGCTGGCGCTCCATGATGTCCACGCCGCAGTTCATCCACGCGGAGAGCATGCGCTCGCCTGCGTGGGGACCAGGGCTGAGCTGGGGCAGGATGCTGAGGTACTCTTCGGAGTCGCCCTTGGCGGCATTGAGCACCATCCTCGTGAGCTTTTGTACGTAATGGGTGTTGAAAATGGGGACGGGAGAGAGATGAAGGCTGCCCAGTAGCTTGAGGATGAAGGAGGGGATATCGGAGAGATTGCCCGAGATGGGGGTGGACTGCCCGGGGATGAAGACGACGTGGCGTTCTTCGCTAAAGCACTGCAGCAGCTGGCTGCGCAGCTTCACCGCCTGCCCTCGGCGGAAGTCAAAGCTGATGCGGGGGAGGTTCGTCTCGCGTATCCAGCGCTCCAGATCTGCCGTGAGGGCGAAGTCGGGGTCACTCAGGATGACGAGCTTCTTGTCAAGAAGATGGTGGAGCTTCTGAAGCGCATCGAGGCTCAGGCGATTGGGGACAAAGAGGGAGGGCTTGCGGGGGATATTATTTTCTCCCTTGATGGTGAGTCGAGACATGATGAAAAGAGTCAGGGTGAGGCGTGCTGATGCTGCTCTATAGTAGCACGTGCGGAGTGCTGCTGCCAGTCAAAAAATGCCCCTGATGCGTCGGACGCATCAGGGGGTGAGGGGTGAGGGGGTGTCGGTTTAGAACTTGTAGGTGAGGGTGATGCCACCGACGACGCCAAAGTTCTGGAAGGGCTTGTAGTGCGAGTCGCCTGTGAGCTTGGCGTGCTCGGCGTGCTTGTTGGCGCGGATAGCACCCTTGCCCACCCAGTGGAAGCTGACGGAGGGCGTGAGGATGAGGTCTTTTTCCTTCGTGATGAACCAAGGGGTGGAGAGCTGAATCCACCATGCCTGTGAGCCATTCGCGCAGGCGCCGTGGTAGTCTTGGAAGTAGTCGCCTGTCGCCGACATGTTGAAGGAGAGCATACCTGCGAGCTTCACATCCTCAGGGGTACCGATGATGGGGGCTTTGAAGGTGATGGAGGGCTCGAACCAGAAGCCTTTCACACCATCCATGCTGTAGCGGACGGGGACGGCGATCTCCATCCACTGGAAGGGGGTGTAGGTGGGCTTCAGGAAAAGCTCGTGGACGGTGGAGTGCGTGTCGTTCGCGAAGTGCTTGGCCATGATGCCGAGCATGCCGCCGTGGACGAAGTCGTAGCCGACACCGATGTTGAAGGTCTCATCAACAGTGTAGCGAGCTTCGATGGCTGCGGCGAATTCATTCTCAATGTTGAGCTCAGGGATGGTATGACCTGCGTAGGGACCCATATGAGAACCGAACTTCGCTCCACCGTAGAGCTCGTGACCTGACATGATGTACTTGTAGAGCAGTGTGGTGTGGATGCTCCAGTCGGTGTCGGTGTCAAAGTCGAGCTTGAGCGCGAAGAAGCCAGCACCATCACCCATGGTGGCGGCGCGGGTGGGCAAGTAGCCGCGTCCTGTGTAGGCGGTGCTCACACCAGCGGTGAAGGAGCCCGAGACGATGGACTTGTCATTGATGGGGGCTACTTGTACACCAGGGAGCTGCTCGGTGGTCATGGGAGCCGAGGCCACAGCGGGGGCGGTAGTATTTGCGGTGGGGATGGTGTAGGGGCTCTTTGCCGAGGCGACGCTGAATGACGCGAGGGCGGCGAGCAAGATGAGTGATTTCTTCATATGTATTGGGCTATGTGTTCTAGATCCTGTACACTTTATGCAAGTGCATCTGATGGAGTCTATATTCTAACGAATCGTTTTGCAGCTGTCAATCTTAAAGAAGGGTGATACTTAACAAGTACTCTAACACTTTTGCGCTGGGTGCTTCTAATCAGAGTGATGAGTCTCGCTTGAATAAAGAAAAAAACCTCTCTGCCGTAGCAGAGAGGTTGTAAAAATGAGGTGAGGTGTCGCTCGATTAGAGGATCGTGACGGCGAGGTTGAGACCTGCTGTGACGATGGAGACCATGCTCATGAGCTTGATGAGAATGTTGAGCGAAGGACCCGATGTGTCCTTGAAGGGGTCACCGACGGTGTCACCGACGACGGAGGCGTCGTGGATGGGGGTGTGCTTGCCGCAGAAGGAGGCATCACCTGTTTCGATGTACTTCTTCGCATTGTCCCATGCACCACCAGCGTTGGCCATGAAGACGGCGAGGACGAAGCCACCAGCGAGACCACCTGCGAGCAGGCCGAAGACGCCAGGTACGCCCAAGAGGACACCCGTGAGGATGGGGACGATGACGGCGATCATCGAGGGGACGATCATCTCGCGCTGGGCACCCGATGTGGAGATGCTCACGCAGCGAGCGTAGTCAGCCTTCTTTGTACCGTCGAGCACTTCCTTGTCGGAGAGCTGATGGCGGACTTCTTCTACCATGCTCTTAGCAGCACGGCCGACGGCGTTCATGGTGAGACCGCAGAAGAGGAAGGAGAGCATG
>CAYJID010000214.1:0-4072 GCA_964370135.1 uncultured Akkermansia sp.
ATCCATGTCATCATGCTATTGCCCGAGTGAGCGGTGTTGTAGAGCTGCTGTGAGCTCTGGACACCCATGCCAAAGAGCGCGACACTCTTGCCATTCTCCGCGATAAAGGGGACGAAGGTCGAGCCCTGCTGCTGGGCGACGAGGCTGACGGTAGCCTTGGGGCCGACGACCTGCCATGTGACGCGCATATCACCGATCTGGACGGCTGGCTGAGCGACCGCTGGAGCGACACCAGCCACAGGAGCTATGGCTACAGGGGCAGCACCAGCTACAGGAGCTACGGCTACAGGAGCAGCACCAGCTACAGGAGCTACGGCTACAGGAGCAGCACCAGCTACAGGAGCTACGGCTACAGGAGCAGCACCAGCTACAGGAGCCACGGCAACAGGGGCAACACCAGCAGCAGGAGCTACAGGCACATACATCATGCCAGGCTGCTGCATGGGGGGAGGTGTGGTAATGTAGACCATATTGCCACGCACGGCAGCCTTGCCCGCAAGCTCAGCGGGGAGCGCCATATCAGGCTTGAGCGAGAGAGGGGTAGCACCACTGATGGCACCGACCTGAGAGGCATTCAGCGTGTAGGCACCCAGAGTCACGTTGGGCGCGAGCCATGTCTCAGAGATGCAGCCATCGACTGCCACGGTATTGACGTACTTCGCCGCTTGATTGAACTTGGTAGAGTCAATGGGAGCCTTCACCCACTCAGGCTTGTAGCTGTAGGTGGTGACTTTTTTCTCACCGCCGCCGAGCTGCTTTTCTGTCTTGGTGGAGGAGCTCTCTTGCCATTGGTAATATTCTACCTGACGGCGTAGGCTGATGCCTTGATGAGAGACCGCGCTAAAGATGGCATCCTTGAGCGTGTCTTGGGTGATGGCGTCTCCGCTCAGGTGGATGGGCTTACCATTGTTGGCGGGGTCGACCTTCGTGATATCGGTGACGAGCACCGTCTTGCCTGCTGATTCTTCGAGAGCCTTTTTGGTTTTGACGAAGTTGCCTTCATTCCAAAAGAGGCCGCCGATGCCTGCTAGCACCAGACCTGCGCCGATGACAATTCCCTTGAGAGAATTGCCGATGCGCGAGCCGTAGCCAGTTTCTTCCGTTGTGGTGTATGTATCTTGATCACTCATAAGCTA
This sequence comes from uncultured Akkermansia sp., assembly GCA_964370135.1. Lineage (GTDB taxonomy): Bacteria > Verrucomicrobiota > Verrucomicrobiia > Verrucomicrobiales > Akkermansiaceae > Akkermansia. The sequence continues at coordinate 1,137 of CAYJID010000214.1, forward strand.
ATTGGGTTGAGTTACTCTCTGTGATATCATAGATGACGCGACATGTCAAAAAAAAAGCATCTCGATCGTCCTAACATAACACAATGACTATACGCGCACCAAGGATTCAATTCTTCGCTTTACGTTGAATAATAGATATCCCCGATTTGGGCGATCGGTGCGAGCTCTTGCGCTCGGGGCGATGCCCTGTCGCGCGGAATTCGAGCTCATCACAGAGCGCGCGGCGCGCGAGGTAGCGGTTGATCTCGCGCTCCCGCTCGCGGTGGCAGCGGATGACGAGACCGCTGGGGAGATGGGTGAGGCAGACGCAGTTGTTCGTCTTATTAGTCTTTTGCCCCCCCTTGCCCCCGCCGCGAGTGAAATGCTCCTCAAGGTCGCGGGGGAGGATGCCCCACTGCTCCATGCGGAGGCGGAGTTCTTCTTGTTTACGAGCTGTGACAGCCATAGAAAATAGAAAGGAAAAGCACCAGTGCGGCAGAGGCGCTGGTGCTGTGAAAGATATTGCTAATGAGGAGAATTAACGACGCGATTTCTTGCCAGACTTTGGCTCGGCGAAGGTGACCTTCACGCCATGCTTCGCCCAAGACTCGACGAAATCCTTCTGCACCGCTTCACCCGTGCGGAGACGCGCGTAGAGCTTTCTGATGGTCTTCTTGTCGTTGTCCTTGCCCTTGAGCAAGTCTCTGAGATAAGCTTTGAAGGCGCGCACGCCCGCCTCATCACCCATGTGGACAAAGTAGGTCACACACATCAAGGAGAGATAGTAGGTATCGACGCTATTACCCATGTAGTCATACATCTCATCCTTCTCCATGAGGAAAAAGTCCTCGAGGGTGAAGGGGTACTTGATCTCACCGCTGCGTCTCATGCGCCTCTGGCCTTCCAGCACAATGCCTTCGAAATTCTTGTCAAAGTCGAGCACGCCATCATCGTAGGGGATGTAGCCGACGTATTCAGAGAAGCCCTCATTCGCCCAGACAGGCAGATTGTTCAAGCAGGTGAACTGATGGGTGATCTCGTGGACAAGCGTATGCGAGTCAATGTCCGTCGTCGCGACCGATCCATCGGTATTGATGCCGAGATTGTCGATAGGCATCATCACCTTGTCACCGATGATATCGGATTCCTTCTTCTTTCCTTTGGTCGTACGTGAGCGATGGGTGAATACACCTGCACTCCCCGCAGGACCGCCAGCGGCAATGTAGTTGGGCACTGATTTGTAGAGCTCCGCGCGGAACTTATTCTTTGCAGGACGCTTGCGCGTCGCGCGCTCGATGGGCAGCGACTTTGACATCGCCACAACCGCAGCATAAGCCGTCTCGAAGAGTCTGCCTACGGCCTCCTGCGCCTCCTCATCGAGGGGGACCTCGGAGGTGAACTGGAAGTTAAGCGTCTCGTAGCGGCTCAGACCGCTCTTCTTGTCATCGCGATCCGTCTTCACACGCAGGCGCGTGTTCTTCGGTGCGGGGACTTGGGTGGGCCAGCGGTCGGGGCTGGCCAGCTCGCTCTCGGGAGTGACGGGAGCTCCGCTCTTTGATTTGCTGGAGCTAGGCTTAGTGGACTTCGTGGATTTGCTCGTCTGCTGGGCAAAGACATGCTCCACATATTCGGACTGCGGGTGGGCTAGAGCCGAGGGGAGGAGTAGGAGAGCCGCGAGCGCGGCAGGGATGATTCGAGGGATTTTCATATCAGGACATGAGGTTAGTCTCGTCATGAGCGCGCGAGTCGCGATCATGGCGCAGTATCATACTTACCTATCAGTCTAGCAAACTGAACATATAATACAAGCGAAAAGCTCTGAATTCACATTCAGAGCTCCTTGCAAAGTGTGGGAATGACAAAGAAAACTACCCCTGCTGCTGCTGGGCAGCCTTGCGGGCGGCCTTTTCGGCGGCCTTGGCGGCTTTCTCAGCCATCTTGGCTTTTTCTTCCTCGCTGAGGATGCGGGGGAAGACGGGACTAGGACTCTGGACAGCATGACCATCGGGGAGAAGCCCCCAGCTGAGATCCTGAGCGCGCTTGCCACTGAGGTCAAGCTGAAGTTGCTCAAGAATGCGGGCGGAGGAGTCAGGAAGCACGCAGCCGAGGAGGAAGCCGATGTGCGCGCAGCTCTCTAATAGGTGGGCTAGACAACGCTGGAGGAGAGGCAGCTGTGCCTCGTCCTTTGCGAGCACCCAAGGTTGGGTCTGCTCGATGTAGCCATTGCACTGCGTCACGTGTGCATTCAGCGCGCCGAGAGCCTCGGAGGTGTTGTAGCTATCCATGCAGGCGGCGAATTTTTTGGATGTCTCAGCGAGACTCTCGCGCAGCTTGGCGGAGAGCTCGTCATCGCCCTCCCCCCATTGCACCGTGCCGCCGCAGTAGCGTGAGCACATATTGAGTGAGCGGTTGAGAAGATTGCCCAGATCATTCGCCAACTCTGTGTTGAAAATCATCTTGAGTCGATCGGTATCGTAATCGCTGTCATAGCCCGTGCGCGTGTCGCGGACGAGATAGTAGCGGAGTGCCTCGGGGCCGAAGACCTCGCAGACCTGATTGGGATCGACGATATTGCCTGTGGACTTCGACATCTTCTCACCCTTGATATTGAGCCAGCCGTGAACGAGCAGCTTCGGCATCTGGTCATCGGCAAAGCCCAGCGCGTGGAGCATCGCCAGCCAGTAGACACCGTGGGCGGGGACGAGAATATCCTTGCCAATCACCTCACAGGCGGCAGGCCAGAGCTTGTTGAAATCGGGCAGATCAGAACCCTCCTCGGCGAGGTAGCCAGCAAAGGAAATATAATTCACCAGCGCGTCGAACCAGACATAAGTCACGAACTGATCATCGAATGGAAGGGGAATCCCCCAGCTCAGGCGGTCGATGGGACGTGAGATACAGAGATCATTGTCAAAGGCGCGCTCGATGGCGGCGAGCAGCTCCTGCTTGCGGAAGCT
>CAYJID010000215.1:0-4063 GCA_964370135.1 uncultured Akkermansia sp.
CTGATTTATTACTAATACTAACTTTCTTATCGAGTGAGGCAATCATGATACGATTTTGACGGAGTGCTGCATTTTGGCGAGAATTCGCAGCTTTTTGGACTTACATAGCTCGCTATGCGCGCCCAAACGCCGCAAATTCTCATCCAAATTGCAAGCAAAATCCCGAAGCTGCTCATTTTGCAAGACCCCCTACAGCCATGGCAATATGCTTGCAAAAAAGGGAACTCACACGCCGCCTAGGCGTCCGTGAGTTCCCTTTTTTTGAGAGCGCTGTGACGTCTCGCGCTCGAGCGAGTTTTTCCTAGCTCGCTGGTGTGGAGAAAAGCTCGCGCTGCCACTGCATGAGCTGCTGCATGCCCTCTTCTTGATTGATCGCTATTGCCTCAAGCTGACTGCGCGAGGCGAGGAATGATGACTCGATGCCCAGCTGCTCCGAGAGTGCGTCGCGCTGTGCCATGAGAGCCTCGAGTCGCTCGTCAAAGAGCTCGTCAAAGGTGCGGAACTTGCGCGGTGCTCGTGCAGGGTAGTCCTCCTCATCCATCGCTTGGAAGTGGTCGATCACCTTGTGAAAACGCAGCGCGCGCTGCGTGTTGAAATTCTTCCTAGGAGTCACCGTGCGGAACTGCTGCAAAGCACTGCTCCACTGTAGGAGGTCATCGTTGGAGCAGACCATAAAGGAGGGCCTATCCCACGCGGCGGCCTCGCGGTCGCGCCAGTTCCAGAGCGCGCGCAGGGCGGCGAGGCCACGGTTGTTGAGTCGGCCGCTTCCCTTGATACGCCATGGGTCGCTGTCGTTGCTGCCAAAGCGTTTGCGTGCCTTGTCCATGTTGTTCTGGCAGCATTCGATGAACCAAGCGTAGCGTCCCTTCTCTTGGAGCTGCTGGACAAAGATCTCTGCCATCGGTAGGATGTAGGCGACGTCTGCTTTCGCGTACTCCTCCATGGCGGGGGAGATGGGTCGCTTGCCCCAGTCTGCCTTTTGATTTTTCTTGCTCAGCACGACTCCGAAGAGATTCTCGACTAAGCCCGCGAGGCCAAATTGACGATACCCTAGCAGGCGCGCGGCCACCTGCGTATCCAGAATCATCACTGGCAGCACCCCGTAGGCCTGCTGCAGCAGATTCATATCATAATCGGCTCCATGCATCCAGATCTCGGACTCGCTCATCCACTGGGAGAAGTAGCGCATGTCCTCGATACAGAGTGGGTCGATGATCTCCACGCCCTCGGCATCACCGTATTGGATGAGGCAGAGGCGTTCTTTGTGTCTATGGAGACTATCAGCTTCTAGGTCGAGCACCGTGCAGCCAGAGGGCTGTTGACGTGCTCGTTGGCGCCATTGCGCCAGTGAATCTTGATTGACGATCATATTAAACCAGTCACCATTCTAGCAAAGAATGGCTAGAATTGCAAGGACAAACACGGTCGCCCTCTCATTCCTCCTCACCGCGTCCCAGCATGGCGCGGCTCTCCTCTATTGTCATACGTATGTAGTCGTCGCGGTTGATTATTTTGGGCGCTTGTGCTTGGTCTTGTTGCTTAACAAAATAACCCGAGCGATCTGAGGTGCTGTAGGGGCTGCGCGTCGCCTCCTCGCGCCCCATCGTGTCGGTGTCGCGCGTGCTGACAAATCCGTCATAGCGCGAGCGACTCGAGCCCAGATTGGCATCTTTGCGCGCGACGAGCCCCTTGCCATTCTTGAGAAAGTCGGGGGTCATCTCCCGTGAATAGGGGCTTTGGGCGTCGGATTGGTAGTGTTTTTTCTCCACCGTCTTGCTCCGCCAGTCCGAGCGACTCTCGGCACCGGTGAAGGCGTGGACGCCGTCGTAGCTCTTGCGCTCGATGGATTCATTGCCACCTTCGCGCGCGTTGTTGATTTTTTCTTGGAAGCCGCTGACCTTTTTGGAGACGGTCATGGGCACGCCGTCTTTATTCTTTTTCATCGTAAAGGAGCTGGTGAAGCGCTCCTCGAGAGAGGAGCTCTTCGGCTTGTCATCGGGGGCATCAATCGGGTTGCCCGCAGCATCGTAGTAGGTGCGCTGGGATTCGCAGCAGAGCAGGCAGAGGGTGGCGAGTGATAGGAGAGTCAGAGGTGCATGCATAAGGTTAGAAATTTATTGTAGGAGGAGGGCTTCTATTTTCTCAGACGCTGCCCTGCGGCGCGAGTTTTCCGATTCACTTATTATGATTGGCGAGATTTGAGGTGCCTTCTTTAAGGTAAGCATGCTAACATGGCGTGCGAGACGCTGTCAAGCTAAATGGCACGAGGGAGAAAAGCGGGAGAAAAGCGCGTTATTGCATTGATTATTGAAGGGTGCTTCCGATCAGCAAACCAGAACATACGCTTCACACCGCTCACCACCGCTCGAATAATCGTCCAACAGATATCAAACGTGCGCCCGCGCAGCCGTGTCCATCTAGGTATGGATACCACAGACCCCCTCCCCGAAGCGCCCGCCTGCAGCTGCGAACTCGCTGAGCAACTCCAGCAAGAATCCTTCCTTGATCAGGTAGCCGAGCAGCAGCAAGAAGAGCTCGGCTACGTGCTCCCCGTCATGGCAGAGCTCTATAATGAGACCACCTTGAGCAGCCCCATTGAATCGGTGCTCGACAGCGATGCCTGCCAGTGCCCCGCATCTGACGCCACTGGCCCAGATCGAGATGAAGACCCCTCAGAGACACAATCATGAATGCCCCCCTGCCCACGATAGATCAGATAGAGCAAGCTTTCTACGAGGCGCAGCAGCGCTACACGCCCACTGATGAGGCCGATGTGTCCGCCTTCTCCCTCGCCGCGGTGACCGTGGAGGGGGAGAGCGTGCTGCTAGGTGATAGCGATGAGATATTCCCCCTCGGTGCGATGGCCAAGGTGTTCAACCTCGCCCTAGCGATGGAGCACTGCGGGGCGGCCACCCTGCGAGAGAAGCTCGGGCTGACGGCCGCCGCGCACGGCGAGACCATCCCGAGCGCGCTGGAGCTCTATCATCAAAAAAATATTAGTCCACTCCTCCTCGCAGGCGCTCTCGCTACCGTGAGCCTCATCCCAGGGGAGAATGACTGGCAGCGCTGGGATAGCATCCAGTCGCATCTCAACTCCCTCGCCCGCGCCGCGCTCCCCGTCATGGAGGATAGATACAGTGAGCAGGGCATGGTCGCGCAGCGTGCGCGCGGGCTTGCGTGGTTGCTGGAGAGCGAGGGGTATTTTTATGCAGATGTGGAGACGAGTGTGAATATCTTTTTACGCATGAGCAGCCTCGGGGTGACAGCCCCGCAGCTCGCGCTGATGGGGGCGACTCTGGCGCACTGGGGGAGATCCCCCCTCTCGCCCCACCAGCAGCTTATCGCCGAGGAGCATGTACACCGCATCCTCACCGACATGATCATGGATGGGCTCTACGGCGGCTCAGGACACTGGCTCTACGAGGTAGGCTTGCCGGCGAAGAGCTCGCGTAGCGGGGGCATCGTCTGCATCGTGCCTGGTGTCATGGCGCTAGCGGCGTACTCACCACCTCTCGATGAGCATGGCAATAGCAGGCGCGCGAAGGAGGCACTCGCTCTTATCGTCAATCAGCTAGAGCTCAATCCGCTGAGGTGCTATACTGGTAGCGCATGATGCGAGGCGAGAGAGCATTTACTATCTCGCGGTCTTAAGGGGACCTAGCAAAATCCGAAGCTGCTAATTTTGCAAGGTCCCCTTAAGGGCGGCTTCTAAACTCTCGTCATTCTAAAGGGGGCTTCTAAATTCTCGTCATTCTAAATAAGCAAATACAGATAATCGCTACACGAGGCAGCTTTTGAGTTCTTTTAGGCTGGATTCCCCCTTGAATTTTCGACTCAGAGGACACTCTGAGCCATCAATTTGTGACAAATTGCACGATGATTTGAGACCAGAGCTCCCCACGACACCTCATCTCACCCTGCGCCTGATGACTCTCTGTGCTAGCGATGATGCCAGAGCTAGGGCGCTCGTTTTGATACTTGCGCTTTGAAAAGTCTTGCATCTCACCAGAGAATGCGCTACCCTCACCCTCATGTTCGTCGACAACATTCGTATCTTCGCAAG
>CAYJID010000216.1:0-4050 GCA_964370135.1 uncultured Akkermansia sp.
CTCAGGGAGGTAGCCGCGTTTCGAGACAAGGTTGTTCGCATGATCCCCCCAGTAGAGAGTCGGGAAATCAATGTGCTCGAGCAGGTATTTTTCTTCTTGGAGTAGTTGGAGTGGGCTGGCCTGGGTGAAGCGCCCCGCGAGGACGTCTTCTTCGAGCTCGCTATCGGGCTGCACGCTGAGGCTGAGCACGGAGATTTCCTCAGGCTTGAGCTGCTGGAGCAGGGCTGCGGTAGCGTGTATGTGCTTTTCTGATTCATCACGCCCACCGAGTCCAAAGATGAGCGAGGTGTGCACGGGTAGTCCTGCTTCCTTTGCTTTTGCCATGCCTTCTCGTGCCTGCTTGGGCGTGAGGTGTTTTTTGACACGTTTGAGGATGTCCGCATCACCCGATTCCAGCCCCACGTAGACGATGTCAAGTCCCGCCTCCCGCAGCGCGCGCAGTTCTTCAACACTTTTGCGCCGCAGGTCGTTGAAGGCGGCGTACATGGCGACGCGGCGGCAGCTGGGGATGCATTCTTTGATTTTCTCTAGGATCTGGAGCAGTATTTCTGTCTTGACGACGAGGACGTTGCCGTCGATGAGGAAGATGGAGCGGATGCCGTAGTACTGGCGGGCGGCTTTCTCGATATCGCGGAAGATGCCTGCCAGTGGTCTAACGGCAAATTTCTTGTCGTCAAACATGGTGCAAAAGGTGCAGGAGTTGTGCGAGCAGCCGTAGGTGACTTGCAGCAGGAAGCTGTCGGCTTCCATCCAGGGGCGGTAGACTTTTCCTTCGTATTCCATTTTTTTCGTTCTATGTTGATGGGTTAGCAGTAGGGGGCGATCACGCGGTCCATGGCATGGACGAGGTCTTGGCATTGTTTGAGGTCGAGCGCGCTGCGGTGGGGGCTAGTGAAGCGTGCGATGTCGTTGTCGTAGTATTTCCCATTCGCACGGGCGAATTCTTCGCTGAGTGCTGCGCGGCAGAGGATGTCTGCTCCGACGCGTACATCGCTGCCGCTGACTCCGTAGGCGGCGCGTACCATGGGGGTGGCGAGGAAGGATTTCGGATTGACGGAGACGAATAGCGGCATGTCGTCGCGCCCTGCGGCCTGTGCTGCGAGTGCATTTGTCCACATGGTGACGCCGAGTTTGCTCTGCGCGTAGGCGAGTCCATCGGGGATGGGGCTGCTCTGGGTGAGTACGGCGGGGCTGAGGTGGGATTGAGCAGCAGAGGAGAGGTTCACGACGCGTCCTTGTGCGCCGAGGAGGGGGAGGAGTTTTTTCGTCAGGAGGTAGGGGGCGACCATGTTGACGAGGATGCGCATGTCCATCGTCCCGCGCGCGGCGGAGGCGGGGAGGATGAAGACGCCGGCGTTGTTGATGAGGGCGTCGAGCTGGGGATGCTGGGCGGTGATGTCATCGGCGAGTGCTGAGACGGCGCGCAGGTCGCTGAGGTCAGCGCGGTAGCTCCCCGCGACGGGTGTGCCTGTCTGCTTCTCGATGAGGGCGGCGGCGTGGGTGAGTTTTTGCTCTGAGCGTCCGTGGATGAGGACGCGGTGTCCTTCCTCAGCGAGCATGAGGGCGGTGGCGAGGCCGAGTCCGTCGGTGGAGCCGGTGATGAGGATAGTTTTGATTTTGGTCATATCGTTCTTGTGTGGGATGGGGATTGCCTGCTATGATACACCCATGGGAGCAAATGCGCAAGTAGGCACAATTAACTGCTATTGTAACAAAAAAGTAACTAAACTAACAACAAACAAGATAGACCGTTAAGACCATGGCACGTGAATATCAAAAGCCCTATGGCTGCTCTGTGGAGGCTGCCCTCGCCGTCATCGGTGGGCGGTGGAAGGCGGTGATTATCTTCCACCTGATTCATGAGGAGGTGCTGCGCTTTGGCGAGCTTCTTAAAATGATCCCCAAGGTGAGCCAGCGTATGCTGACCAATCAGCTGCGCGAGCTGGAGGAGGATGGCGTCATCAGTAGGACGGTCTACGCCCAGGTCCCGCCCAAGGTGGAGTACCGCCTGACGGAGTACGGCAAGACGCTCACGCCTATCATGCGCGCCCTGCGTGCGTGGGGAGAGGGGCATATGGCGCAGAGCTGTGGGGGTGAGGAATAATTTGGGCTTTAATTCTGGTGTAAGCTGTGATTTAATATGTCCCATGATTTCTATAGAACAAGCCGTACTCGACGGCATGAAGACCGCGATGAAGGCCAAGGACACCTTCGCCCTCGCCGCGCTGCGCGCCCTCAAGACCGCCATCCAGAACGCCCGCATTGCCAAGGGTAGTGTCTCCTCTGAGCTCGATGAGACGGAGCTCGTGGCACTCGTGCGCAAGCTCATCAAGCAGGGCGAAGATTCCATCGCTATGTACGAGAAGGCCGAGCGCTCCGAGCTCGTGGAGAAGGAAAAGAAGGAAATAGCTGTCCTCGCGGCTCTCCTCCCTGCCGATATGACGAGTGAAGAGGTAGCCGCACTGCTGGAGGCTGTCATCACGGAGCTCGGTGCGAGCTCGAAGAAGGACATGGGCCGCGTGATGAAGGAGATGCAGGCGCGTACCGCGGGCCGTGTCGCTGGCAAGACGCTCTCCCAGATGGTGGGCGCTCGTTTGAATTAATTTTATTACATCTTAAAACAGATGAAATGGTATGCCATCATTGTCGCGGCTGGTAGCTCGCGCCGCGCGGGCTTTGACAAGCTCGTCGCCCCTCTCGCAGGAGAGCCCGTGCTGCGTCGCAGTGTCGGTGCCTTCGTACAGGCTGGGGCTGATGGCATCGTTCTGGTCTGCCCCGAGTCTCGCTGGTGCGAGGTGGGGCTAGACGAGCTCCGTGAGACGCTGCCCATCCCGCTGCTCCGCGTGGACGGGGGGGCGCAGCGTCAGGACTCGGTCTATGCGGGGCTGCTCGCGCTGCCTGAGGACTGCGCGTATGTGGCGGTGCATGATGGGGCGCGTCCGCTGATCGCGCCACGCGCCATTCTCGACTGTCTGAGCAAGGCGCGCGAGACGGGGGCGGCCGCCTGTGCGCAGCCTGTGGTTGATACGCTAAAGCGTGTCGACGAGGCGGGCAGGACGCTGCCCGAGTTCGTCAATCGTGATGAGCTCTGGGCGATGCAGACGCCGCAGATTTTTGATCTCGGTCTTTTAAAGGAGGCTTATGAACGCCTGCGTGCGGCCGATGCGGTCGCGACTGATGAGGTGTCCGCGATGGAGCAGCTCGGTCATGCGACAACACTTGTCGTGGGTGGGGCGAATATGAAGATAACTCTGCCTGATGATCTGCGCTATGCTGAGATTCTCTGGCAGCAGCTGCATCGGGAGTCATGCGACGCGTCTGGCTTGTAGGGCATGGTTTTCTTGGAGGTTTTCTGACCCAGCTCGCCCGCGCGCGTGGGCTGGATGTTTGCGCGATTGATTGTGCGCCAGACACAGCGGCTGATCTCGTCGGCGATGCGGCGGAGCCTGCTTTCTGGCAGGGGCTGCTCAGGAAGCAAGCGAGCCCTGATATGCTCATCCTCTGCCAAGCGACGCGTGGCGGCGACCCCGCCGCGTATGAGCGTAGCTATGTGGGTGTGCTCCACGCGATCCGTGAGGCGTGGGGGTCGCGGGTGCCGCAGTTGATTTTTTGTTCGTCGAGCTCGGCCTGTGGTGGTCAGTTGGGCGAGCGCGTCGATGAGCGGGCGTCGCTGCCTCCACTCACGCCGCGGGCGCGTATACTGCGCGAGGCTGAGCAGCTGGTGCTGGCGCAGGGGGGGCTGGTGCTGCGCCTCGGCGCGCTCTATGGGGGCGATCGTCTCGCGCTGCTTCATCGCTACCGCGCGGGTGTGATGCCTGTGGCGGGTGGGAGTGGTCGCTGGCTGAATTATAGTCTACGTGAGCAGGTCGCCGCGTGGATTCTTTCTTTGATGGAGGCGCGCGCCGCTGGTTTGTATCATCTGGTCACGGATCAGTTCACGAAGGGGGAGGCTCTCGCTCTGATGCAGGAGCTGACGGGGCTGCCGATTCCGCGGGAAGATGCAAGCCCGTCGCGACGTGGTGGGAGTGATCAGCGTGTCGGCAGTATCCA
>CAYJID010000217.1:0-4049 GCA_964370135.1 uncultured Akkermansia sp.
CTGGTGTCTGTGTCTGGCTCGCGCTCTCTGAGCTCATGCCCACACGCATCCGTGCGAATGGTATGGCCATCGCCCTGCTGGTGAACCAAGGTGTCTCGACCACAATCGCTGGCGTCTTCCTCCCCTGGGTGGGCAACACAGGCTACGCGATGGTCTTCTTCACCTTGGCTGGCTTCACCGTCATCTACTTCATCACCGCCGCCTTCTTCCTCCCCGAGACAAAGGGTCGTACGCTCGAAGAGATTGAGAAGTATTTCGCTACGGGCAAGATGCCCAAGCCTCTCGGCGAAAGTGAAAATTCCTAATATTTCTCTTATTTAAATAATTCATTATTCGAGACCCCCTCTTTTCTAACAAAAAAGAGGGGGTCTCTGTATGTTATTGTAAGTTTATTTAACTTTTTCAATTATGACATAATTACGGTTTGCGCAGTCAGATACAGACCTTGTCAGTAGGCACCAAAAGAAGCATAATGGGGACAACACCCCATGAGAAACCAATTACCCAAATCGCCCCATACGGCACCTCGTGTGTCCTCGTCGCTGCGTCGCCATGCCTCCCAGCACCCCCACAGCTACGGCTATCGCCCCGGTATGCACACCGGCTCGCCGCCCCCCGCAGCATCCCCCCCGCCGCGTCGTGGTCAATCCAGCCAACCGCCCCAAGAAAAGGGCTGCGAGGTCATCCCATGGCACAAGCCCCTCGATCTGCCCCCACCAGCGCAGATCACCCCGCTGAAGGTCGCGCACTACTTCCTCATGATGCCGCGCAACCTCATGCTACTGCTCCCCTGCATCATCTTCCCCATGAGCATGGGGGTCTACAGGTTCATGCGCTTTGGCGCGAGCCTCGTCTACCTCACGCTCATCACCGCACTGAGCACCATCGTCTACTACACCAGTCAGGCGAGCCCCTACGACATCTCAGCGGTCACGCGCATGCCCGCGCGCACCATCATCTATGATATGTACGGGGAGGTCATCGGCACGCTCCACGGGGAGAATAGGCACATGATCAAGGACCTCAGCGAGGTGCCCGAGTACTTCATCGACGCGCTCACCCTACAGGAGGACAGGCGCTTCTGGACGCACACGGGCGTCGACCCCGTCGGTCTCGTACGCGCCTGCATGCAGGTGCTCAAGCACTACCGCACCACACAAGGGGCCTCCACGCTCACCATGCAGCTGGCGAAGAACACCTACGACCATCAGGATCGCAGCTTTCACAACAAATTCATCGAGATCGCCCTCGCGCGCCGCATCGAAGCCATGTATGGCAAAGAAGAGATCATCCTCTGCTACATCAACCGCATCTTCTGGGGGCACTCCTTCCGCGGCCTCAAGCAAGCCACGCGTGGCTACTTCAACAAAGAGGTCAGCGAGCTCACCATCGCAGAATCCGCGCTCCTCGCCGCCATCATCAAAAACCCCAACAACCTCTCACCGCACCGCAACCCCACCTTTGCCAAAGAAGCACGCGACCAGGTCCTAGCTCTCATGCAGCGACGCGGCAGCATCACCTACATGCAGTACCAAGAAGCACTCGCTGAGCCTATCCGCACCGAGTGGCCCGCTGGCTACAACAATGAGAACTACGCCATGAACACCGTACGCAAGGAGCTCGAGCAAATCGTGCCCGAGCTCGAGCAGAAAGGCATCATCAGTGCGGCTGATTTCACAGAAAACGGCGGACTCATCATCAACACCACCCTCGACCTCAAGCTCCAGAACAAAGCCCTCGAGGAAATCAACTCCCACATCGAGCAAAACATCGAATCGGCCAAAGGCTACCGCCACCAAACACGCGCGCAGTACCAGCGACTGCGCCGCGACTTCTACGCCGGCAAGAGCAAGAAAAAGTACCTCGCCGAGCCCGAGTACCTCCAGGTCGCCTGCGTCATCATCCACAACCAGACAGGCGCCATCCGCAGCGTCATCGGCGGGCGAGACAGCAAGGACTCTGACTTCAACCGCGCGCTGCAGTCGCTACGCCCCGTAGGCTCGACCATCAAGCCCTTCATCTTCGCGAGCTACTTTGAGCGCGGCGGCAAGCCCACCGACAAGATCTCGGATGGCAAGATCGCAGTCGGTGAAATCAAGGGATTCGCCAACTGGTCACCGCGCAACTCCAACGGCGTCTTTGGCGGCATGCGAGAGGCCCGCGAGGGACTGCTCAAGAGCCGCAACACCATGACCGCCCGCGTCGGCAATCAAGTAGGCCTCGCCAACGTCATCGCCGATGCGAACAAAGCAGGCCTCATCAACCACCACCGCAAGCCGCTCGGTCCCACCATCTATCTAGGCACCTGGGAGAGCACACCGCGCGAGATCGCGTCGAGCTACACCACCTTTGCCAATGGAGGCGTACGCGCAGATGCCTACCTCATCGACTCCATCGTCGACCGCACGGGACGCATCATCTGGAAGCGCAAGGCAAAGCACACCCAGGTCTACTCCGTCCGCGCGAATGCGCAGACACTGGACATCCTGCAAGAGATCACCAAGACAGGCACAGCCGCGGCGATGAAGAAAATAGGCTACCTCTCCCCCGCGGGAGGCAAGACAGGCACGACGAACCGCTACCGCGATGCGTGGTTCTGCGGGTTCAACTCCGAGCTCACCTCCGTCGTCTGGTTGGGATTTGACAGCAACAAGACCATCATGGACAAGGGCTATGGAGCGGCACTCGCCCTACCTATCTGGGTGAAGGTGATGAACACCACCGAAAAGCTCAACTACATAGCGGGAGAGATCCTGCGCTACGCGCCCAACACAGCCCTGCACGGCAAGGAGCTACAGCTCGGGCATGACCGCGGCAATATCGCCCATCATGTGAGCACGACACGCATCACGGGCTCGCCCTCTAGCAACGAGGAGAAATAATGCTCACAGCATGCTCACAGGCAAATCAGCCCCTTCATCACGAAGGGGCTATTTTTTTGCACTGAGCAAAGGGGGGCTTTCTCCTTACGAGGGTGCCTCGATTCTCAGCATTCAGGGGGAGTAAAAAATATAGCAAGATGTAGATTCTGAGCAGCACTCTCGTTCTTAAAGGTACAAACAACAAACAACAAACAACAAACAAATAGATACACAAGGAAATGAACAATACCTCCCTCTTCTCCGTCCTCCTTCTCGCCTCCACTCTAGCCCTGCCCAGCCTCGCCAGCCCTGAGTCATCCCAAAGGCAGCGAGCAGCTACTGCGAGCGTCGCAAAGGTCAAAAAATCCGACAAAAAGGCCAAGGTCAACAAGAAGCCCAACGCCGATAAAACCCCCAACGCCAACAAGAAGCCTAACGCTGATAAAAAACCCAACGCCAACAGCAAGCCTAGTGCCAACAAAAAACCCAGTGTCGGTAAAAAGCCTAGCGCAGGTAAAAAACCCACAGCGGGCAAGACCACCGTCAAGCGCAAGGTCTACTACGTCCACACCGCCTCCGGAACTCAGAAAAAAGTCGTCACCACCACCAGCAAAAACGGCACCGTCGTCAAGAGAAGCGTCACCACCAGCAAAGTCCCCGCATCAAGCCCCCTTGCGCGCCGTTAATCCCCCTCCCCCCCCCTCCTCCAGCATCATCATCTAGCCTGTTGCCCACACCCGCGTGGCAGCAGGCTTGCTGCTGTCTGGAGGAAAGCCCACAGGGAATATCACTCACAAAAAAGGGCACTCCGTCAGAATCGTATCATGATTGCCTCACTCGATAAGAAAGTTAGTATTAGTAATAAATCAGCTATAGAAAAAGTAGCATGATTTAGCAGAGTAGGCGCCTCATCTCCCCTTTCATGTGCTTCATTTGGAGGGAAAAGACAAAGTCTTTTTCAACCAAATGAAGATACATGCTACCGACCTTAGAGTGCGAAGTTGGTCAAGAGAAAAACACAATCTGCGATAGAGCAGATTGAGACGAAGCAAGTGAGAGACACCTCTCGAACGGTCCTGCGAAGCAGGATGCTGAGGAATAAATAGCGAGCAGAGCGCAGCGGCGCGAAGCGGTTTATGCCGGATTTTATCTTGACCAACGAAGCGCTCTAAGGTACGCAAGCGGTGG
>CAYJID010000218.1:0-4023 GCA_964370135.1 uncultured Akkermansia sp.
AGAGCTACGATCGCATGCCCTTTGCGGATCTCCAGCGCCTGCAGCGCGAGGAGTGCCGACTGAGTGTGTATTTCAGCGACTACGAGGGCTTTGGCATGCCCCCCGTCGAGAGCCTGCGCCTCGGGGTCGCGACACTCGCCTCTGACATCCCCCCCATCCGTGAGAACATCCCCGAGCGCTTTCTTTTTGACACGGGCAAGATGGAGCACTTTGTCCAACAAATGAATGCCGTCTACGACGCATCACAACTAGGCGACATCCCCAACTACCCGACGTGGGCAGAAGTCGCTCAGCGTTGTGTGTATGCCATGAAGAATACGTGATAAAGCTTGCATCCTGAGCCTTTTTACTGCATGATAAGCGCGATGTCTTACGTCTGCGCTCTATTCACCCACTTTGCCAACAAAGCCAATACGCTAACCTGTCTCCAACGGCTAGCCCAGCAGACCCGACGCCCCGATCACGTCCTCATCATCAACAACGCCCCCTCCGACGATGCAGGCATCGCAGAGGCGCGCGCTCTTGCAGATGAGCTGTTTGCCAAGGACGCCTTCAGCGTCTTTCAGACGGAGAAGAATCTGGGCAACGCGGGCGGCTGCGCACGCGGCATGACACAGGCATTCGCCGAGCTACACGCGGATTTTGTTTGGATTCTCGACGATGACTCTTGGGCGCGCCCTGAGAGCCTCGCCGCCCTCCTCGAGGCTCCCGTCGATGAGGAGACGATACGCATGAGCATGGTCATTGATCCCAAGAAGGACGACGAGCTGAGCTGGCCGCTGACCGCACGCGCCGAGAGCGCGACTCAGTGGCGGCACATCGCGCACCGCGATGAGCTGCCCGAGACCGATCGCATCATCAGCCGCGGCGGCTGGCTCGGAGCTCTCTATCCTCGCGCGGCGTGGAAGCGCGTGGGCGTCCCCACAGAGGATCTATTCATACGCGGTGAGGACGAGGAGTACCCTTGGCGTCTGCGTCACGCGGGCTTTCGCTTCATCACGCTGCGCACCAGCCCGCTAGAGCACCCCTCCTCACGCCAGCAGCTCATCGAGTACCGCGTCGGTCAGCGCTCCTTCTTCTACGAGCCGGGGCTGCATCCCTCACGTGTTTACTACAAAAACCGCAACTGGGCCTGGCTCCAGCGACTGCGCTATCCGAAATCTCCCCTGCGCCGATTGCTCGCCTGCGGGGTCTACATTTTGCTCTCGCTCAATGCGATGATACACACAGGGGAGCTGGGGTGGCAGCGGCTCTACCAGCTCTTTCGTGCGCTGCATTATGGCTTCTACGGAAAACTTCAGCCTTATGAATGATAGTGAGCTTATTAGATTATCTCATCGCGCTTTTTTCGCGTATAAAAAATTCCAACATTCATAAATTTGTCTTTACATTGCGTACGCAATCATTATAATTCGCCTCCGAGCGCAAAATTTCTCAACCGTTAACACACATTAAATCATGAAAGTACTTTCCTCACTCGCCTCCATGAAGCGTCGTCATGCCGACTGCCAAATCGTGAAGCGCAAAGGCACTCTTTACGTCATCTGCAAGAGCAACCCCAAGTTCAAGGCTCGTCAGGGCACCACAGCAGGCACACGCCTCAGCAAGAAAGGCGTCAAGTAATCTGACCCTCTCTCCTTGAACAATCTCGAATTTTCAAGATAAGAAAAGACCGCTGCACATGAGGCACCGGTCTTTTTTATATTCCCCAGCTCTCATCCGATGACACAGCCCCGCACCCAGTCCCAATTCCTCGTGCTCGAGTCCTTCACCTTCGACGATGGCACGCGCATGGAGCGCGTCGCGCTCGCCTACGAATGCTACGGCACGCTCTCTGAGAAAAAGGACAATGTCATCCTCCTCAACCACGCACTGACAGGCAGTCAGCACGCGCATGGCTGGTGCGACGAGCTCCCCGAGGCAGCTAGCTTCTGGCAGCCTGAGAACCACGAGGGATGGTGGAATAGCATGATAGGTGAGGGAAAGCCGCTGGACACCAGCCGCTACTGCATCATCTGCATGAACTATCTGGGCAGCTGCTACGGCAGCGAGGGCCCCACCTCGCTCGCCCCCGACGGCGCGCCTTGGGGCAGCCGCTTCCCCCTCGTCACCGCCGCCGATCAGGCGCGCGCACAGATGCTGCTGCTCGACTCTCTCGGCATCGAGCGAGCCCACATCGTCGCGGCTAGCGTCGGTGGCTTCATCGGCATGACCACGGCCTGCCTCTACCCAGAGCGTGTGAAGGGACTCATGCTCATCGGCGTCTCCCATCGCCCCTCCATCGACCACCAGCTCTCCGTCTTTGAGCAGATCATGGCCATCGAGCTCGACGAGCACTTCGCCTCAGGCAGGTACTCCCTCGACTCCCCTCCCCTGCGCGGCCTCGCGCTCGCACGCATCATCTGTCACAAACTCTTCGTCGACACACGAAGCCTCGCCTCACGAGCCAAATCAGGTCTCCTCCCCGAGCAGGACATGCTGCGCAGCTACCCCGTGCGACGCAACACAGAGAGCTACATGCTGCATCAGGGAACCAAATTCGCCAAGCGCTTCGACGCGAACGCCTACATCCGCATCGTCGACATGTGGGCACAGCACGACCTCGCCGCCCTCTGCGCCGTGGAGGATCTCTCCGCCTGCTGGCAGCGACTCGCCCAGCATGGAGTCAGGGTCGTCACCTTTGCCATCGACACTGACGGCTGCTTCCTACCCGACGACATCGCCGCGCTCAGCGAGGAGATGCGCGAGCAGGGCGTGCAGACCACCCATCATCTCATCCATTCGCAGAAGGGGCATGACTCCTTCCTCCTCGAGCCCGAGCTCTACGCTGAGGGCATCGCCGACTTCTTTACCTCATAAAATCGACTCCGACAGCAGCCACGACACAGAGCACAGCCCTCTTATTTGACTTGTCACCTGCACGACGAATCGCTACAATACGCACAACCGCATGATTGACTACGCCCCCCTGATCGCCAAACGCCGCGAACGCCACGCGGAACTAGAAGACCTCATCGCCGACCCCAGCCTCTTTGATGACCGCAACCGCGCAGAAGAACTCATGCGCGAGCACCGCCGCAGCACCGAGCTCATGCAGCAGTGGCAGGAGCTCTGCACACTACGCCGCCAGCTCGAGGACAACCGCGAGCTACTCTCGTCTGAAGACGACGAGCTCATGGAAATGGCCGAGCTCGAGATCGCCGAGCTCGAGCCCCGCATCGAGCAGCTCGAGCAGGACGTCCAGTACAGCCTCCTGCCCCGCGACCCGACCGAGGATCGCGACGCGCTCGTGGAAATCCGCGCCGGCACAGGCGGCGACGAAGCCTCACTCTTCGCCGGCAACCTGCTGGGCATGTACCAACGCTACGCCGAGGGCCGCGGTTGGAAATTCGAACTCCTCGACGCCAGCCCCAGTGCCGTAGGTGGCTTCAAGGAAGTCACCGCCCGCATCGCAGGTGAGGAGGTCTTCCGCTACATGAAGCACGAGAGCGGTGTCCACCGCGTCCAGCGCGTCCCCAGCACGGAGACCCAAGGCCGCATCCACACCTCCACCGCCACCGTCGCCGTCCTCCCCGAGGCTGAGGAAGTGGACGTCACCATACGCCCCGATGACCTGCGCATCGAGACCTGCCGCTCGGGTGGTGCAGGCGGTCAGCATGTGAACACGACGGAATCCGCCGTGCAGATCTTCCACCTTCCCACCGGCATCATGGTACGCTGTGAGCAGGAACGCTCCCAGATGAAGAACCGCGAGACAGGCATGCGCATCTTACGCGCGCGCCTCTTTGAGATGAAGCAGCGCGAGGCGCAGCAGAGCTACTCCGACCAACGCCGCGCCCTCATCGGCTCCGGCGGCCGTGAGGAGAAGATCCGCACCTACAACTTCCCCCAGAATCGCATCACCGACCACCGCATCGGCTACACCGCCTACAACCTCGACCACGTCATGACAGGCGAGATCGACGAGCTCGTCGCCCGCATGCAGCAAGTCGAGATGCAGGAGCGCATGCACGAGCTCAGCTA
>CAYJID010000219.1:0-4012 GCA_964370135.1 uncultured Akkermansia sp.
TGCAACAAAAGTTCCTCGTATCCTATTTCTCATGCCTGCCGTAACGTGCATGTAGTCTATCATATCTGAGATGCGATGGGAAGGATTATTTCTACGTAGCTGTGCCGAATGTCGTACAGCGTCGCTATGCTGGATGAAATATGCTGAGCCTATGGCTGTGTTCCACGCGCTATTTTATCTTTGGATTTAATCCAAATAGCAGCGCAGTCGGTCGAGCAAAATGTGTGCAAGGTATAGAGAAAAAGCCACCCTCGTGGTGAGGGTGGCTCGGTGGGAAATGGGCGTGATATCCCCCAATGATTAGCCAATGAGCTCGGCTACATCGGCGCGCTCGGCGACGAGTTCGTCACAGGTGGCGGCGATTTTTTCCTTGGAGAATTCGTCGATGGGGAGGCCTTCGACGATGGTGTAGGTGCCATCAGCGTTCACACGTGTAGGCTGGGAGCAGATGATGCCTGCGGGCAGACCGTAGGGGTTGCCTTCGCTGGTGATGGTGCAGACGGAGAACCAATCGCCCTCGGGGGTAGGATTGGCGAGCATCTGGACAGTCTTGAGAGCGGCGTTGGCAGCGGAAGCTGCGGAGGAAAGGCCGCGAGCCTTGATGATAGCGGCACCGCGCTGCTGGACAGTAGCGATGAACTCACCCTTGAGCCATTCGATGTCGGTGATGACGTCGGTGACGGGCTTGCCGTCGATCTTGGCGTTGGTGAAGTCAGGATACTGAGTAGCGGAGTGGTTGCCCCAGATGCACATGTTGGTGATGCTGGAGGAGTGGACGCCTGCCTTGGCGGCGAGCTGGCTCTTGGCGCGGAGCTCGTCGAGCATGGTCATGGCGAAGAAGTTTTCCTTTGGCAGGCCTGTAGCGTTGTGCATAGCGATGAGGCAGTTCGTGTTGCAGGGGTTACCTACGACGAATACCTTGCAGCTGGGCTTGGCGTTGGCGGCGATGGCTTGACCTTGACCGACGAAGACCTTGCCGTTGATGCCGAGGAGATCCTTGCGCTCCATACCTGCCTTGCGGGGGACGGAACCGACGAGCATGCACCAGTCAGCGTCCTTGAACGCAACGGCGGGATCGTCAGTAGCAACGATTTCGGTGAGAAGGGGGAATGCGCAGTCGTCGAGTTCCATGACCGTGCCTTGGAGCTTTTCGAGAGCGGGGGTGATTTCGAGGAGCTTGAGGATGACGGGTTGGTCAGCACCGAGCATTTCGCCCGAAGCGATGCGGAAAAGGAGAGAATAGGCAATGTTGCCAGCGGCGCCAGTGACAGTTACAGTTACAGGTGTTTTCATAACGCGGAGTATTATGCTTAAGTCGGGAGAAAGAGTCAATGCAAATTTAGCAAACAATTTTTTTCGCACTAAAGCGCAAAGAAATTGGATTCTTAAGCCGTTTTGCGAGAGAGCGAAACGAGACGAAGAGAGCCCAAGACACTTCTTGGGCGGTTCTCGCGAAGCGAGAACTCTGAGGATAGACCTTAAGAATCCATTGACTTGACGCGCTGCGAATAATAACACCTCACCCAATCGCTTGACGAATCTGCGCGGCATAAAACGCCGCCTTCTCCTCAAAGCTCTTCTCAGGATCTTGGTACATGATACCACGCGAGACGTTGATCAGCACGGGTGACGCCTGATGACGCGCCGCTAGTCCCTTGAGCTCACCACCCTGCGCTCCTAGCCCAGGGATAAGCAGCGGTGCAGAGGGTAGCTCACTAAAAAGCTGTTCGCTCGCATTGGTCAGACCAACGACCATGCCGACCTCCGTCGCACTGTTCTCCTGCTGCGAACGCGTGACCATGTCACCAACAAGCTGATAAACACGGCGTCCATCCGCGAGCTTCTGCTGCTCGATGTCTGCCGCTCCCGCATTGCTCGTCACCGCGAGCAGGTAGACCGCCTTGCTCTCATGGTTGAGGAAGGGCTCAAGGATGTCGTAGCCCATGAAGGGGTTCAGCGTCACAGCATCCACATTCATGTGCTCAAAGTAGGCCTGCGCATAGTATTTCTGCGTCTCACCGATATCGCCGCGTTTCGCATCAAGGATGATGGGGATGTCCGCAGGGATGAGGTCAAGGAGCTTTTCCAACAGCGCGAGACCAGGCAGTCCCATGGCCTCAAAGTAGGCGATGTTGGGCTTATAAGCGGCGGCATGAACGCTTGTTTCTTCAATCAGGCGATGCAGCCAGTCACCGAGCTCGGTGATGTTCTCACGCTGAGGGCGGGGATCGATGCCGACGCAGAGTGCGGAGTGCGTCTGGCGGATACGGGCTTTGACTTTGTCGGTGAATTTCATGCGCGATGAGCATAACATGATTGAGAGGAATTGACAAGGATCTCGACTATCAATTTTCACATGCGCGAGAGATGTATTTTTCTGATTGCTTGACGAAGAATGCACCTTGTGATAGAGTTACTCCGATGAAACGATGCTTGTTCGCCTGTGCAATTTCCCTCTTGTTTGCAGCCTGTCAGTCGACATCGGCGCCTGAAGAAGAAAAAAAACCTCAGAAAGAGAAAAAAGAAGCCGTCTACTACATAGGCAGCATCTACAAGGTCTACCCTGACTCCAAATTCGCCCTCGTCCGCGTCGTGAAGCAAAAGCCCGCCGTCGGCACCACGCTCATTTCCCACCCCATTGCAGGTCCCCATGTCCGCATGGCGAATCTCCAAGTATCCCCCGAGCGTATTAACAATAGCATCACGCCGCTCATCGCCGCCGATGTCCGCTCAGGGCAGGTGGAGCCAGGCGACGCGGTCTATATCTATCGCGCGCTGGGTCAGGATGCACCCACCTTTGAGGCTGAGGGAGGGGCTACTCCAGCAGGCACGGCGACGACGTCCCAAGCAGCAACGGCAGATCCCGCAGCAGGTGTCGTCTCACTGCCTGCTACTGAAGCCGAGCAGCAGCGACGCATCCTCGCACAGGAGACGCAGATAGCGCATGAAGAAGCCGAGCTACTCCCCGCGATCCCCGCAGCTCAGCCCAAGACTCCTACACCTGCTTCTACTCCTGCCACAGCTCCGACTGTCCCCAGCACACCTCAGAGAGTGCCTGACCGCATCAAGAACATCCCTCGCAATTTCTCCGACTGGGACAATATGTGATGGTGTGGTCCCCCCTTTTTTTCATATAATTAAACAGAACAATAGAAAAAAGTTTCCATGAGATTACAATACTACGCAGACGAAGACGGTGAGAGCGTCATCGGATTATGGGTTCCCAAGCGCAAATGCTTCATTGATGTCAGCGCACAAGAAGAGCAAATCTGGCACGCCCTGCTCCCCGAGGGCAAGAAAATACGCAAGGAGATCGAGACCTGGGTCTCGCAGGGCGCGAGCGATGGCGTCGCCATCGACGAGGAGGGACTCGTGCTCTCCAGCGCGCTGCATGTGCAGCCCAGCAACATCGCCTGCCTCGGTCTGACCTACCCAGGACATGCCACGGAGTTTGGCGAGGAGAATCGCCAGCTGCCCGCGCTCTTCCTCAAATCTGTCTCGGCTATCAGCACGGATCTGAGCTATGTACTGCGCCCCATCGGCAGCGAAGCCCTCGATTACGAGGTTGAGCTAGCGGCCGTCATCGGAGCTCCCTTGCGTCGTGCGACGGCGGACGAAGCGCGCCGCGCCATCATCGGCTACACGCTGCTCTGCGACTACACGGAGCGCGATTACCAGCTGGAGCATGGAGGTCAATGGACGAAGGGGAAGAGCTATGATAGCTTTGCACCCTTTGGCCCTGTCTTCGTTAGCAAAGACGAGCTGCCCAATCCTGATAACCTTGATCTGGAACTCCGTGTGAACGGAGAAGTCCGTCAGAAGGCGAATACCTCAGAGCTCATGATGCCCGTCGCGGAGCTCGTCGCGCATGTCTCACAATACATGACGCTCAACCCAGGTGATGTCGTCTCCACGGGCACGCCCGCAGGTGTGGCGATGGGCGAGGGGCAGGGACGCCACCTGAAGGTGGGCGACGTGGTGGAGTTCGGCTGTGATCGCATCGGCTGGGTCA
>CAYJID010000220.1:0-3988 GCA_964370135.1 uncultured Akkermansia sp.
CTTCTTTTTTGGGGCTGAGGTTTCGCTTTCACGCAGCAATTCTGACGCAGTGCCCAAAATACACCAATCCCTATTTTTTTATCATCCTAGACTCTGTTCTCAAGAAGAACGCAAACGAAGGATACCTCTATAATGACTCTCACTATATAATGGGATTAAAGCTTAGCGATTCAGAGATCTCGACATGCTTTAAAGAGAGCAAAGAACGATCTGATCAAATAACACGTGCGCTGCATCAATATGAAAAAATGCTTTTGCAACTAGACTTATATCTAAACGGAGCTCAGAAACATATTTCTAAACCAGAACTTATCGCACAACTACAGAGCACTAGCGCAACATTGCACACGCTGTTATCAAAAGAAAATAGGGAGCTTTGCTCACTTTTCAGCAGCTTACCTTTTATACAATCAAGTAGGTCTAAAAAAATAGAGGATTTCATTAACCATTCTACTAACAAGCAACTAACTCAAGATGAGAAAAAGGCTATCATTAAGGCACTTTTAGTCGCTCATTCACACTAAGTAATATCTACTAAATAAATCAACCTTCTCCATCGTTGCTGCGAAGCAGCGTGCTGAAGAAGAATAGTGAGCAGAGCGCAGCGTTGCGAATCGGTATCCTTCGTCTCAAATTGGCATGCAATTTGAGACGGATTTTATTTTGACCAACGAAGCGCTCTTAGGTCGGTAGTATGTATCTTCATTTGATTGAAAAAGACTTTGTCTTTTCTGAATAGAAAATCCAAAGCAGCTCATTTTGCAAGATGCTCTAGAGGAGAGAGCAGGCGGTGAGACGCCGAGATTCTGACCTAGAGCCAAATTCGCACACAGAAAAGGAGAAGCACGAGGCTCCTCCTTGTTATCTGTCTGGTTGAGACTGGCTATCTCTTCAGAGTGTTTTGATATTGGTGATATTATCCTTGTTGTCGCCTTCTTTATTCGTCGCGTCACCGAGAGTGTCTGCCCCCTGTGAGAAGATGTCAAAATCGGCGTTGATGCCAGGTCCCACCTTGTTGCCCTTTGTCTCAGCTTCGCAGCCAAGGCGGTAGCGGTAGGCATTGCCCCAAGGGTCGAGGATGATGAAGCGCGCTCCTGCCCTGGCGTTGCCCGAGTCGGGGGATTTCGCCAGCTTGCGCTTGATGACGGGGAAGCCGTCGGGTACCTCGGTATCACCAGACTTGATGATGACAAAGCTATCAATGTAGACGCTGTTCATCTGGTCGGTCTTGCTGTTCTTGTTGGGCTTGCCGTTATTGCTCGTATCGCCCGAGAGCATGCGGTAGAGGATGTGCCCGCTCCATTCATCGCCACTGGCATAGGGGAGTACGCCGCCTTGGTCTGCCTTGTATGCTTCGACGCCTGCGGCAAGGAGGGCTACTTGGTTCTCCGCCGTGTTGTTCATCGCGCGGGAGATGAAGT
This sequence comes from uncultured Akkermansia sp., assembly GCA_964370135.1. Lineage (GTDB taxonomy): Bacteria > Verrucomicrobiota > Verrucomicrobiia > Verrucomicrobiales > Akkermansiaceae > Akkermansia. Next base: position 1,422 of record CAYJID010000220.1, read on the forward strand.
AGGCGCGTGCTGACCATGCGGCCGCCATGAGGAAGGCCATGATGGAGATGACAATGAGGATCTCAATGAGGGTAAAGCCCCGATGACGGGGCTGCACCATGTGCTGTGAAAGCTGAGTTTTCATGTTCGTGAAATTAGACGCTCTTGATGATTTCCATCATGGGCAGGAAGATAGCCAGCACGATACCACCGACGACGACCGCGAGGAAGACGATCATGATGGGCTCGAGCATGGAGGTCATGGCACCGACGGCGTTGTCGACTTCTTCGTCATAGACCTCGGCGACCTTCATGAGCATGTCAGGGAGCTGACCTGTCTCTTCACCCACGTCGACCATGGAGATCATCATGGGGGGGAAGACAGAGCAGGTGCTCATGGGCGAGACGATGGACTCACCCTCGCGCACGGCGTCGTGGGTCTTGGAGATGGAGTCGGCGACGATCATGTTGCCCGCGGTGTCTCGGGTGATGAGCAGAGCCTGAAGGATGGGAACCCCCGAGGCGACGAGTGTGCCGAAGGTACGCGAGAAGCGTGCGACGGCACTCACGCGGTTGAGCTTGCCGATGAGAGGTACTTTGAGCATCATGGTGTCATAGGCGAGAGCACCTTTGGGCGTGCGGCACCAGAGCTTGATGCCCACAATAGCGAGGAAGACACCAGCAATGGCGACGACCGCATTGGGCACGACGGGGATGATGGTCGAGCTCATCATCTTGTCAGATGCATTGAAGACGATCTCAGAGATGAGGGGCAGCTCGATGTCGCCGCCTTCGAACATGTCCTTGAACTTGGGCACGATGACGAGCATGAGGAAGACGAGAATACCCATGGTGATGACCAGAATGATGAGCGGGTAGACCATCGCGGAGGTGATCTTGCCGCGCAGCTTGCTGGCCTTTTCTTGGTACTCGGCGAGACGGTTGAGCACGACTTCGAGCACACCGCCGAGCTCACCTGCCTTCACCATGTTGACGAAGAGGTTATTGAAAAGCTTGGGATAGGTAGCGAGGGCTTCGGAGAAGGTGGAGCCGCCCTGGACGGAGTCGGCGAGGCCTTGGATAGTGGCGCGCAGGTTGGGGTTGGGCTCCTGCTTCGTGAGTACGGTGAGGCTCTGAAGCAGAGGGAGACCAGCATTGATCAGCGTGGCGAGCTGACGGGTGAAAATCATGAGCTCCTTTTGCTTGACCTTGGCACCGGCCTTGCCCTTGGAGACTTTCTTCGCGCCCTTCTTGCCCTTCGTGACTTTTTCCTGAGGACCGGTGGCTTTGCCACCTTTGACCTCGCGGCAGTCACGCATGAGCAGACCGAGCGCGCGGACTTGCTCCGCAGCTTCTATTTTGGAGCCAGCGGAGATGATGCCCGTCTTTTCGACGCCATTTTGATCCAGTGCTGTGTATTTGAAATTAGGCATATGTGTGTAGAATGATGTTGGAGAGTGCTAGTTTATGACGGTAATAATCTATCAAATTTCGCTTATCTGGTCAAGATTTATTTAAGTGTACTTAAGGACTTCTTCGATGGTGGTGTTGCCTTCGAAGATATTGTGGATGCCGTCTTCGCGTAGCGTGCTCATGCCAAGCTCGATGGCTTTTTGTTTGAGGACGATGGAGGGGACATTCTTCGTGATCATATCCTTGATGGGATCGGAGGCGTGGAGTAGCTCGTGGAGACCCTTTCGTCCCTTGTAGCCTGTGTTGCCGCACTTGTCACAACGTCCACCTGTGAAGAACTGCTGCGAGCCGATGAGGCTGGGGTCGATGCCCAGCTGCTGGAGCAGTGCTCCTGAGGGATTGTAGGGGATCTTGCAGAAGGGGCAGATGGTACGCACGAGGCGCTGGGCGAGGATGCCGAGCATGGTCGCAGAGAGGAGGAAGGGCTGCACACCCATGTCGACGAAGCGGGTCACCGCACCGGCGGAGTCGTTCGTATGGAGGGTGGAGAGCACAAGGTGACCTGTGAGCGCGGCTTGGATGGCGATCTGGGCTGTGTCTTGGTCGCGAATTTCCCCCACGAGGATGCGGTCGGGGTCTTGACGGAGGAAGGCGCGCAGGACGCGGGGGAAGGTGACGCCGATGCCCTCATTGATGGGCACCTGCACGATGCCGTCGATGTCGTATTCGACGGGGTCTTCGGCGGTGAGCACCTTCGCGTCTTCTGTATTCACCTCACGCAGCGCGGCGTAGAGCGTGGTGGTCTTACCCGAGCCAGTGGGGCCGGTGACGACGAAGATGCCGTTGGGTTTGTTCACCGTATCGAGGATGTACTCGTGGATCTTGGGTGCGAGATTGAGGTTGTCGAGATTGAGACTGACGCTGTTGCGGTCGAGCACACGGAGTACCACCGACTCACCGTATTGGGTAGGGAGCGAGTTCACACGCATATCCACTGCGAGCTCGCCTACTTTCATCACGATACGTCCATCCTGCGGGACGCGGCGTTCGGCGATGTTCATCCCTGCCATGACCTTCACACGGGATATGACGGGGGTGGCAAGGTGGACGGGGGGGGGGGACATCTCGTAGAGTGAGCCGTCGACGCGGTAGCGGATCTTGAACTCCTGCTCGAA
>CAYJID010000221.1:0-3979 GCA_964370135.1 uncultured Akkermansia sp.
CCAAAATCAGGCATCACAGGTATAGTCCCTACATATTGTCCATCAATATCGTAGACTTTTACATTAGTAGCACCTGGGCTAAAACCGTCGAGGTTCTCTGCGAGGTTTCGGTAAAGCTCATAACCCATTTGGGCATTCATATCACCCGCGTAGATCGTGGTCGCGCTGATCAGCATGACAGCAGATAGAAGGGCATTTCTAAGGGCTAAAGGAAGATTTAATTTCATAAGGCTAACTGTGAAAATCAAACTCACTCTACACCAGATTCGATGCGATAGAAAGCACAAACTTAATCATGACCTTGTCCGATACATAAGAATGGCTCTATAAAAGCCACACCTTTAAATAATGGAAGATACTTTAGAGAAAATCAATATTTTGATTCTTAGAATCGTGTTATATTCAAATACAATAATACCAAATCAGTATATCTAAATATCTTTAGGGGGCTATTTTCTCGCGAGGTAAGATTTTGAGATGATTTTAGAGCTGGATTTTGTACGAATTGATGGCTCAGAGTGTCCTCTGAGACGAAAATTCGTGGAAAATGCAGCCTAAAAGCACTCAAAAGCTGCCTCGTGTAGCGATTTTCTGTATTTGCTTATTTAGAATGACGAGAATTTAGAAGCACCCTTTAAATCTCAATATTCTTTTCTTACTCATAGATAGAGAGATCGTTACATCACCTCTGGCGCACAATCCACTGGTGCATATCCTCCACCTGCTCGCAGAGTGCCGCGTAGTCACAAGTCAGGAATCGCCCCTGTGAGTACAGCACCTCTCCATCCACGACGGTGAGGATAGTCTCAAGCCCGCTCGCTGAGTAAACCAGCGTAGAGATGATGTGATGGATAGGCTGCATATGCGGCTCTGTCAGCGAGAGTGCGGTAAAGTCTGCCTTCATCCCTTTTTCCAGACACCCAATCAAGGGATCCCCCAGCGCGGCAGCCCCTCCCAGCGTCGCCATGTCGAGGGCTTCTTGATGCGGGCAGGCGGTGGGATCAAGAAGGTTGAATTTTTGCAAAAGGCTCGCCGTGTACATCTCGCGCACCATGTTCTGCGCGTTGTTGCTCGCAGGACCATCTGTGCCGAGCGCGACACGCAGTCCTGCCTTCTTCATGAGATGCAGCGGCGCGCAACCACTGGCAAGCTTCATATTAGACGCCGCATTATGCACAGCGACGCAGCCTCGCGAGGCTAGCAGCTCACACTCAGACTCATCTACCTCCACAAGGTGGTACAGACTACTCCGAGCGTCTAGAATACCCAGCGCGTCGCAATAGGCAACAGGTCTCATCCGATAATATTCAAGGCAATGCTCCGTTTCACTCCGAGTCTCTGCGAGATGAAGACCAAAGAGAGCCCCATGCTGGCGCGCAGCCTCATGACTGGCTTGGAGTAGCTCGGGATTCGTCGTATAAGGAGCATGTGGCGTCACGACGAGGCGCAGGCGAGGATGCCCCTGCCAGCGCGCGGCTTGATCCGCGATGAGCGCGAAGTAGTCCTGCTGATTCTCTGCAACCAATGAAGGGAAATACTGCGTCAGGCACTCTCCCACCGCGCCACGCATGCCCATCGCGTCCGCTGCGCGAAAGACCGCCTCGGAGTGCATGTACATATCATAGAAAGCAGTCGTCCCCGTACGCATCATCTCCGCCATGCTCAGGCGCGCGGCTATCTCCACGAGCTCCGCGTGAAACTGCGCCTCAATGGGGAAAATATCCTGAGTCAGCCAGTCCATGAGATGCTTATCATCCGAATAACCACGCAACGCGCTCATGGGTGCATGCGTGTGCGCATTGATGAGACCAGGGAGGACCACTGCCTTCCCCAGTGCGGTATGCGTCGCCTCAGGGTAGAGCTCAGACATCTCTTTAGCCGCTCCGATGTCGGTAATCCTCCCGCCTCGGACGACGAGGGCCGCATCACGCAAGACATCACGCTGCGCGTTTTGAGTGATCAGATAGTCGGCAGAGTAGAGCGCGGTGTGTTCCATGATAGATGATATTCTCAGAGTTGTTTTCTCTGTGGCGGCAGAATATAGCACGTTCAGCCCGATTCTTCGAGAATAATTATCTGCTAGCGCACCTATCAAGACCATATTACTTGTGATAATTTGAGATAACGCTTCAATGCATAAGTAGAAGTACATAAAGAAGTTTATTGAAAGATCGCCCTATTTAACCCTTCAGTTTTTACCAACATATTCTCCTGAGTATAATCCAATTGAACAGATGTAGAAATGGATAAGAACACAAATCCACGCAGCAAAGACTATATCTGGTGGTATATCAGAGCTGCTGCGGAGATTTAGAAAACTAATGCTTGCGCGTCTAAATAACCTTAGAGAGGTCTTCTTTCAACATGAAAGAAGACCTTGCTCAGAGTTTTTTAGAGAGAGTTTTACTCACCTCGACGCCGTGGCATGTGCGTCATGTCCTCGATGCGCGAGTCGGTGAGCTCCTCTCGGTGCTCGTTAAAGGCATCTTGAGCCCGTACATTGAACTTCTCCGCCTCAGTCTCGCCCTCATACCAATGACGCTCCTGCTGATTCGTGTATCTCGTGTAGATATAGTAGGGATAGCAGAGCAGTACCGCTATGATGAAAATAGACTCGAAATCTCCCGTCACGAGTACGACGGCGAGCCCAGATACAACCAAGAGCGCGAGTGAGACGAGCGCGAGCTTGAAGTAATTGATGGGGACACTTCCCATGACCTCTCCCGTACGTGCATTGACCGCTGAGTAGAACAGCTTGCCCCTCTCTCCTCTCTGGTAGCTGTAGAGCCAGACAGGGAGGTAGGCGGAGATCCACTGCTCACCCTTGCAGCTCGGCGTGACGCTATCCCAGCGCACACCGCGATCGTACTTGAGGATGGTATCGCGCGCATGCTCACAGGCGATGTCACCGACCTGCTCGTAGACCAGCTGGCGCAGGTCAGACACATTGACATCGCGCTTCTCGGAGTGGAAGCCTTTGATATAGTTCGCATTCCATTTCACCACCTTCTCCGTGTCGAAGGGCATGATACTGTTGATAATATTCTTCGTATTAGAGGAGCCCTGATGCTGGAGCTTGTCGTGACTCGCCTCGACGGTGAGGTCGTTGACGGTGAAGTCAAATTGGCGAGAGATGTAGTAGGCGTCCGCGTCGTAGCGCGTCTCCTCTTGCTTATTCCTCGTCACGGTGTACTTCTGCACGAGGACCTCACCCTCTCCGTCAAGCTCGACGCTGCAGTTCACATCAACGATCATGTAGGGGAGATAGACGCCAAAGATGTTCTCTGTGGTGAACTCTTCCTTGAAACGCGTGTGCGCGTAGAACCACCTATCACTAACGAACTTCTCGACGAGCTCAGCGGCCTTTTCCTTCGTCATCTTGAAGGGGAGGACGACGTCGGGCACCGCACCATTGGGCACGGCGTGATTGAGTGAGAGCGTATTACGACACCAGTGACAGCGCGCCTGCTGGGCTTCATCCGTACTGATGACGACCTCGGCACCGCAGCTCTGGCACTTCAGCGTCACAATGCTCTCCGCATCAGGCTCGATCTGCTGCGCGCCTGCTCCGAGGCGGATATCGTTGAGCTGGCGCAGGTCATGCACGATGTCGGTCGGGTATTCGCAGGCAAACTCATGGCGGCAGAATTGGCACTGCAGGCAGCCCGACTGAATATTGAGCGCGATGTCACTCGCGCCGCACTTCGGGCATTTGTTCTGCCCATGCTCTTTGCTCTGGTGCTGATCGATGATGTGAGGCTCTGGGGTGTCCCAGACTGGGGTTGGGGTTTCTTCTTGCTGATGCTCTTCTGGTGACGCGTGATTCATCATGATATAGGGGGATAAAGCAGTCTATCTGCAACATCTCGTAGCGGACGTTGCAGATAGAATAAGTGGGGGAAGGAGTAAAAATTAAAGGGGCTTCTATTTTCTCGCGAGGTAAGATTTTGAGATGATTTTAGAGCTGGATTTCCCGTCG
>CAYJID010000222.1:0-3966 GCA_964370135.1 uncultured Akkermansia sp.
CCGTATGGGAGGCACCTGAGATCTCGAGGAACCAGCCCGAGGCGTGGGCGTTGTGGAGGCTGCCGCCGAGCGCGGCAAGGGCGCAGCATAGAGATAGCGTGCGCTTGAGGATGAGGGAGGGTTTCATAACGGAAAGATTAAGTGGGTGATTTTAACTGTCTATATTTTGGAGGAAAGCGCATTCTTTGTCAACCCTTATCCGAACAAGAGCACGCAGAGAATGTAAAATCCCGCCCTGTCTTTCCCTCTTGACAAGCTTAATCAAAAGGCTAATATAGCAAATATATGTACAAATACGCCCTTCCCCTCCTCCTCGTCTCCTCGGTCGCTAGCCTCTCGGCTCAGGAGAAAGCCTCCGCTGCTGCCCCAGCTCCCGCTCCAGCCGCTGTAGCCCCCGCTGCTCCTGCCGCAGACACACTCCCCGAGGTGCGTGCCTACCAGATCGAGACCGTCGCCACCGCCTTTGACGGTCTCGCCGAGCTCGCCGAGCAGGGCAAGATGGAAGACCCCGTCGCACATATGATCATGTTCATCCAGATACAAGGCAAGGTCTCCGTGGACAAGCTCCCTGCCTACTGCCAAGAATACATCAAGGCTACCCGCTCTGTCTCCAACGCCGCCCTTGTCAAGATCAAGGAGGCTCAAGCCAAAGGTGCTACCGATACCGAGGAAGAGCTCGCCCAGATCATGATGGACGCGCAAGGCGACATCCAAAAGGTCAACGCCGCCCACCCCGAGGCTGCCAAGATCATCATGAATACTGATTCGTCGATGGATAAGATCATGAAGGAGTTCCAGCTTAGTTTGCTTCAGAAGATGAAGGACGCAGGCCCCACTGCAGATACCTCCAAGATCACGGGCGAGGCCTACCGCGAGATAGCAGCGAAGCTGCGCGCGGTGAAATAAGCCCGCTGACACTTGTATTCCTCCCCCTCCGCACCGCCGCATGCGTCGCATATCGGCGGTCTTTTTTTGTGTGCAGGGGAAGCACGGCGCGAGCGCGCTTGTTAGATTACAATAAGAAATTAGAATTATTCCACAGTTATACACTGGGATACACTAGAAAAGAATGATGTATTTGTTATAATACAGAGATAAAATAGAATAATAATAACGGGACATGGAAAAATTACCGAACCTGAGGCAGCTTTACGCTTGCAGTGTCAGACGCGATATGTTAAAAGTGTTGGATCGAATTCTCACTCCCGAATTTGGAACAATACTCTAATCTCATTTCATATGAAACTTCATCTTCCTAGCGTACTACGCGGGGCACTGCTCTCTTGCTTTGCTGCCGTCAGCTCATTCACCTGCACCGTCGCCACAGGCTCCATGGTGGCCGGTGTCGTCACCTACAGCCTCATGCAGACACAGGCTCAGGCGGCGAACTTCTCCTATATTGGTGCCAATACAGACGTAAACCCAGATGTCGATGGCACACAGACTGTTAGCGGTATCGCGCAGACTGACAATATTATTTTCAACATGGCAGGCCATGGCTGGGTCGATCCCGGTGGCGGTACTGAGATCGTCGCGACGAGCTACATCCGCCACGTCTACATCTCCGGCATCTCCAACGACCGCACCTACCGCTTCAACAACGCGGTGGTCGACTTTGACCTCTTGGCGGACAAGGACGCCTACCTCGCCACAGAGGGAGTACCTACCGACGACGCGCTCACAGGCTACAATCTCCCCGATGGCTCAGCCGCGACGAAGCCCAACGGCTCATTCTACGTGACGGCCAACACATCCGCTGCCAACTATATACCTTTTGAGTTCATTTTTGAGGGCGCGATGAAGGACTTCTCCGGTGATATCATCAGCATCGGTTCGGCTGTCACTCTCGAGTTCGAAGACTACTCACTGGGTCTCTCCACGCAAGAAGACCGCAACGCCTCCGCCTCGGGCACAGGCGAGATCAAGATCGGTGGCCGTCGTGTGAAATACGACATGACAGGGGACGTCACGGTGAACAATAGCAAGATCACGGTCTCCAATACCATTGATGGCAATGCCGTCGATGCAGCAGGGGGCAATGCCCTCGACCCCACGCTCGAGTTCACCTGGTCGGGCAACTACAATGTCTCCTCCGAGATCCTCGCAGACAACCTGATCGTCAATGTCAGCGCGACGGCGAACTTCGCGAACAATGTCACCAGTACGACCTCCCAGCAGTTCATGGGCGTGACGAATTTCACAGGTGGCACGAGCTCCTTCACAGGCACGACCAGCGTCACAGGCTCACTGACCATCGCCGATGGTGCCGCGGTCTCGCTGCTCGGCACAACCGCTCTGGGCAACACGACCAACAACGGCCAGCTCACGCTCGGCGGCACCGTCGCCTTCACCCAGACCATGGCAGGTACAGGCACCATCACGGTCAATGCTGACACCATCTTTGACATCGCAGGACTGGCGAGTACAAGTAATGGCAATGAACTGATCTACCAGCTCTTTGCTGAAGGCATGACAGTCAACCCCAGCTCGCTCACGGCGGCAAATATCACAGGTGTCGCCACGGGCGGACGCGCATGGGCGCTGAACGCCGACGGCACACTCACAGGTGTTCTGACGGCTAACTTACACACCATCATGGGCGGAGCGCTCGATCTGGGCGTTGGCACGGATATCAATGGCAGCCTCTTTGAAGATGGCGATCTGCTCACCTTCACCACCGCTCCCTCGACCATCACCCTCATGGAGAATGTCAACTCGGGCTACGTCAAGATCGAGGGCACCGAGCTCACCATCGCGGGTGGCTTCCAGCTCACATCGACGATTGAGATGACGGACAACTCCTCGCTCATCCTCGAGTCCGATGCACTCGCCGTCACGACCAAGGTGACAGGCACCGAGTCGAGCACCGTCGTCTACGACACAGGCGCTCTTGCGAACAATGAAGCACAGCTGGCCGACTTCACTGGCACCGTCATCGTCAAGTCGGGTCTGGTCGGCTTTGCCAATGCGGCGACATCAGCTGATGCCGCCTACGATCTCGTAGCACAGGCAGGAGGCACACTCTCTGTCGGCATCACCTTTGACACCGCGACCATCACCCTCGAGGGCGGTGCTATCCCTGCTGAAGGAGAGGTGAATGACCCCACCCAGCAGGCAAAGCTCATCTACGCGAATACCGCAGGGGGCAATCTCTCCACCCTACTCACCGCCACGGGCAATGCCGTCTTCCATGCTGGCGGTACAAGTATCCTCACTGGTGGACTCGCGGGCTCGGGCCTGCTGACCAAGACAGGCGCGGACTACTCCATGCAGATCCGCTCGAACATGACCCACACGGGTACGCTCGATATCACCGAGGGCACGGTCTCCTACGGCAATGCCGATGGCACAACCTTCACCAATCAGTTCGAGCGCATCATCGTACGCAGCGGTGCTCTACTCTACTACCAGAATGGCGCGACGAGCTTCAAGAACATCCAGATGGATGGCGGTACCCTCCAAGCCTATGACATGAACTGGGGTGTCGCGCAGGTCGCACGTATGGAGATCACGGGCGATAGCACCATCCTGCAAACATGGAACTCGCAGTTCAATGTTGCCGAGCTGACAGGGGATGCGAACCTGAACCTCACAACCAATGGAGATGGCAGCCAGTTCATCGATTTTGAGGTCAGCGGCATGAAGGATTATCATGGCACGATCGACCTTGGGAACACGGGAAGCGTCATCATGGGGCTCGGCACCGTGAATCAGTCAGCAGGACAGGCTGCCATCATCGGCAATGCCGCCGCGGGCAGCCTGCAGGGACGCGACTTCGTCATGCAGGGCGAGGGCTCACTGACGCTCAACTCCGCGATGACCGCCGATTCGGTGACACTCGCGCAGGCGGGCAACTTCACCACCACACAGACGCTAACGACGGACGCCTTCACCCAGACGGGTAGTGGCACGTCGACCCTCTCGGGACTCAGCATCGCGGATGGCGGTAGCCTGACCATGCACTAC
>CAYJID010000223.1:0-3914 GCA_964370135.1 uncultured Akkermansia sp.
GCGTCGATCTGCGCATTGGGGCGCGTCTTGTCGGCGCGGAAGAGCACGATGCCCTTCTGCTTCATCAGATCGTAGACGGCGTCGCTGTAGGCGACCTTTTTATTGTACTGACAGGTGGCGCACCAGCTCGCCGTGTAGTCGACGAAGACGGGCTTGCCCGCATCGAGGGCGGCTTGCATCGCCTCGGGGGTCCATGTCTGCCACTGAGGACGTGACGCGACCTCCTCAGCGGTGGGCTCGGCGCGGGGGATGCTCATGAGTACACCGCCGACGAGCAGGGCTGCCGCGCAGATGCCGCCGATGAGGCGTGTGCTCTTCGGACGGTAGGGGACGCACCAGCGGCCGTAGATCCAGAAGGCGCAGGCGACGACGACAAAGCCGATGAGGATGACATCTGTGTCGACGACGTAGGCCTCAGGGATGAAGGCGAGGTAGGTGACCAGCAGCCATGCGACCGCGGCAAAGAGGAGGAAGGAGAGCCCTTGCTTGAGCGACTCCATCCACGCACCGGGGCGGGGGAGGAAGCGGACAAAGGAGGGGAAGATTCCGATGACGATGTAGGGGAAGGCGAGCCCGAGAGCCATGAAGCTCATCGCGGCGAGCATCCAGATGGCGGGCATGGAGAGTGCCACGGGCAGAGAGCCGCCGAGGAAGGGCGCGCTGCAAGGCGTGGCAACGACCGTGGCGAGCAGTCCCGAGAAGAAGGAGCCCGAGAGACCCTTTTTCTGCTGGAGCTCCTGCCCCGCGCCTGTGGCAGACACACCGATCTCAAAGAGACCATACATGCTCAGACCCATGACAAAGAGCAGCATGATGAGCACATAGAGGATCCAGGGATTCTGCATCCAGACCGCCCAGCTGCGCTCCGTGGAGCCTGTGTCGTAGAGCAGGATGTTGAACCACTCTGTCCAAGGGGCTTGGGAGAGTGTGGGGATCTGCGTGAGCACGATGAGGACGAGGGAAAGCACCCAGAAGGAGAAGAGCACGCCAAAGACAAAGGTGTAGGAGTGCAGGAAGATCTTGCGACGTGAGCCGCCTGCGAGCTCGACAAAGCTCATGATCTTGAGCCCAATGACGGGGAAGACACAGGGCATGAGGTTGAGGATGAGACCACCGACGAAGAGCGCGCCGACCGTCGCCCAGAAGTTCGCAGGCAGCGTGCTGAGGGAGGCGGCACTCGTGGTGCTACCCGCGCTACCTGCTCCTGCATTGCTGCTGGGGGTGGCGTCCACCTTCATATGCTTGCCATCATAGGTGAGCATACCCTTGAGCTGCACGACGGGCGAGCCGACGGCGGGGGTCTCGGGGGCGGGGTACATGCCATCCGAGTTGTCATTGCGGGGCAGTACGACGGTGTTCGTCTTGCCCTCGCGTGTCAGCGTCTGGGGCAGGGTGGGGGAGATGACATTGTCATCGGAGAAAAAGTATACCTGTGTCACGGGCTGCTCGGTGTCGAAGCTCATGACGAGGCTCTTCGTATCGGGCTGCGTGAGCTTGATGTCGACGGGCGTGTCACCGAGGACCTCGACCTTCTTCTCCATGCCTGTCCAGCTGGCGTTCGCCGCAGCGTCACCGGGGGCGAGGCTGAGCGTGGCAGAGGCGTCGAGTGGGGGGGAGCAGCCCTCGTCATTGCAGGCCTGCGTGACGGAGGCGGCCTTGAAGCTGACCTCGGTCGTAGCACTCTCCTCGGGGGTGACCTTCCATACAAAGCTCAGAGACGAGTAGCCAAAGAAGACGCCAATCGCGCCCTCCTCGCGCTTCGGCACTTGCCAGTAGGGACCCTCCACTTGGAAGCCCGCAGGGGCATCGAGCTTGATCTCGGGAGTGAGGCCGACGGTGCCGGGATTGCGGTAGTAGAGATGCCAGGGCTTTTGCGCGGCGACGGTGTAGGCGAGGTAGAAGGGCTGCTGCTTCTTGTAGCTCGTCACGCTGGCGGCCATGCTGCCCGAGACGAGGGATTCTTCCTTTTGCTCCAGACTAAAGGGGGAGCCTATCCCCGAGAGCTGGGCACTGCTGATGCCCGCGGCGAAGAGTCCGCAGGCGAGAGCAAGTGTTGTTGAGATGAAATTCATGGCGTTCACTTTAGCAAAATTTTTCCTCGTTGACAAGTATCTGTCGCGGGGGATGACTGGCTTTGTGCCGAGAAGAGAGGGGGAATGCAGACGATGATAGACGCCTCGCGATAGATTGTCTAACATCGGGCTCGCAGGTGAAGCAAAAAAAGCGATGCGAGAGATCATCTCGCATCGCTAAGAGGGTGAGGTGTGGCGCGCGCGTGGCGTGTGCTACCCCTCACTCTGGGGATCTAGCTTATTGCTCGTCCTTTCTTCTGCGGCGTGCCAGCAGGGCGGTGAGCGCGAGCAGGCTCAGGGTGGCGGTGCTGGGCTCAGGGATGTAGTAGACGAGATTGCCTCCTAGGGACGTAGCGCCAAGCGGTGATTCGCTAAAGGCGAAGTTATCCAAGCTGTCGAGATAGAAATTGATCTCGACGTTGCGATACGAGAGACCTGAGACATCATCCATTGAGATACCATCAAGCTCAAAGGCGTTGAATCCTTTGCTCAATTGATCTACGTATGCGCGGATCTGATCGATCGTCATGACGATGTCCAGTGTCAGCGAGCCTGTTACTTCTACGTTTTCCACGGAGATCGAGGTGAGGGTGTAGAGCTTCATCGCATGCGTGTCACCTTCTTGTGTGACGATGTCCACCATGTCTGGAGCGATCGTCAGACTGCCTGCTGCCTCTGATACTTGCATCGTGTGGTTGTGGAGGTTGAGCGTCGCGGAGTTATTCATGATCGTCGTGCCCAGACCTTGGATGCTGTCGCTCAGGGTCAGCGTCGATCCATCACCCAAGGTCACAGCGGTGGCTGTGAGGCTGGAGCCAGTGATCGTGCCTACGCCGCTTCCTGCAAGAGTTACATTCACGCCTGTCAGGGTAGCATTGGTGATGCTAGCTGCATTGCTGGAATCATGCTTGATGAGCATATCCGTCTCACCCGTGATGGCGGAAGAGGCTCCTGCTTGTCCTGTCGCTGTGAGGACACCTGCTTGGACCGAGGCGCCTTCTGCGAGATTGACATCATTGCTCATGCCTATGCCTTCGCCAAGGATCACGTCACTATTCGCCGCTGCGTTGAGAGCACCTTCACCGAGGGCATTTGCAGCCGCTACGTTGAGGATCGCGTTTTCTTCGAGACCAGTCGTTCCCTTGTAGGAGTTCTCCTGATTGAGTGTGGCTGTCTCACCTGCTGCGATGAGGAGGCTACCTTCACCAGAGATGCTTGTATCAGCAGCCTGTGTGAAGCCTCCACCCAGCTTGCCCACGGCGTCAGTGCCTTCGAGCGTGATGTTGGGTTGATCGGTACCCGCGATTGACTCTTCTACACCTGGCACGATGATATCACCTGTCGGAGGAGGAGCAGTAGCAGTATAGCTGAGCGTTCCGTCGGCGTAGCTGAATGTGTAGCCTTCGGTGATGACACCCGTTAGCTTGCTCGTATCGACAGCACCTTCTGGCGAGAATACGCTGCCGTAGTTGTAGTCACCCGCGCCATCAAAGAGGTTCAGACTGTATACGCCTGAGCTTTCCGTGAAGGTCACGCCTGTCAGGTCCAGGGAGAAGGAGTCACCGAGGATCAGGGTACCCGCATTCGTTATAGCCGAGCTGTAGTCCCAGACGCTGTCCAGCGTCAGGCTGCCACTCGAGAGTACGGAGATGCCACCTGTGATGGTGTCGCTGACGGTCACGGTAGAGCCGATGCTCACAGTACCCGTGTAGGCGGAGAAGCCAGAGATGCTGCCACCATTGACGGTGACATTGTTGCTAACTGCTTGAGCATTGAGATCGAGCGCGCCACTTGTCATGGTGATGTCACCTGTGCCAAAGGCAGATGTGTGACCTGCGACGA
>CAYJID010000224.1:0-3893 GCA_964370135.1 uncultured Akkermansia sp.
ATGGCCTTGGTATGAAGCGACTGTGGTCACGATACGATTCTGACGGAGTGCCGCATTTTCCGCGAATTTTCGTCTCAGAGGACACTCTGAGCCATCAATTCGTAAAAAATCCAGCTCTAAAATCGTCTCAAAATCTTACCTCGCGAGAAAATAGAAGCCTCCTTAACAATCAGAGTGACACAATGCGCTACCACGCTCGATTTGCAACAACATCACCTGCCAAAGCAGTAGCTAATTAACTGCGATCAGTTTTATTCATCTGGTGCTTCGGCTTGTCCTGAGGGCGCAAAGCGATCAAGCGCATCTTGCAAGAAGCCTCGGGCGACGAGTCGCTGAGCTTCATCACGATTGACCCCGCGTGCCTGCATATAGAAAAGCTGCTCGGCATCCATGGGACCTGTCGCCGAGCCATGGGAGCATTTCACCTTGTTGGCTAGGATTTCTAGCCCCGGCTGGGAATGAGCCGTCGCCCTGTCGCTGAGCATGAGGTTGCGGTTCGTTTGGTAGGCTTCACTCTCATGCGCGCCTGCGGCGACGAGGATGCTGCCGTTGAAGATGGCGGTTGCCTTGTCGTCGATGACGTTCTTGTACAGCAAGCGGCTGCTGGTTTTTTGGGAGAAATGATTCTGATCCGTGCGCTGATCGAGCACCTGCTCACCTTGCAAGGCGTTCGCCGAATAGAGGTAGGCATCACAAACAGCCGTCTTGTCATCCGCGCGATGCAGGTCAACACTGGTCTCCTCGCGCGCCCAGAGCTGGTTGTCGTGGCTGCTGAGGTGATGGAGCTGCGCATCGTGGAGATTGATCTCACTGATGTTGAAGCAGCGAGACGCGCCACTCCCCTGCTCGCGTAGCTCGAGATGGAGGCAGGCTCCTGCATGCAGCGTGACGCGGCGCAGGGCAAAGAGCAGCCCCTCGCCCAGCGTCTGATGCTGCTCGATCACGTGGGCGTGTACCCCTGCCTCAAGTGTGATCTCGGTGTAGGGGGCAAAGAGGCTGTCGGTCTCGTAGCGGATATGAATGGGCTGCTCGGGGCTACGGCTGAGCAGCAGGCGGACACCCTGTCCATAGTGCTTGAGCTGCTCGGCGACGAGCGCATGTGAGCCCGCGGAGCGGAATTGTGCAGCACTGGGGCGTGCGCTCTCGTCGAGAGGCAGCAGGCAGGAGGGATCAGCATCGCAGCTGACGCGCCCCTCACTCGACCGCTCCGCCAGCAGGGCGGCGACGGCTCGCGCGTGGACGTGGGGACGACCGAAGCGCCAGAGTTCATTGAGGCGATCGGGCATGCGATCGCTGGGGGTGGTCAGGTCGGTGTAACGGAGCGAAGAGGCCATGAGTCAAAGAATTTTCAAATTATTAGCCAATGGAGCCTTCCATCTCGAGGTCGATGAGGCGGCGCAGCTCGACGGAGTACTCCATGGGGAATTCATTCACGAGGTCATTGACAAAGCCATTCACCGCGAGGCTCATGGCGGCCTGGCGACTCAGCCCGCGCTGCTGCATGTAGAAGAGGATGTCCTCATCAATCTGGGAGACGGAGGCCTCGTGCTGCACGTTGCTGCTGCTGCCGTTCACCGTGATGGCGGGGTAGGTATCGGTGCGACTCTGCACATTGATGAGCAGGGCGTCACACTCGGTGTTGTTCTTACACCCCTTGAGACCGGGTTTGATCTCGACCTCTCCGCGGTAGCTGGACACGCCATCCTCGATGGAGATGGACTTGGCCGTGATGTTGGAGCTGGTGTTGTCCGCGAGGTGGATCATACGCGCGCCCGTGTCTTGCTTCTGCCCCGAGTGGGCGAGCGAGATGCTGACGACCTCTCCGCGTGCGCCTTCGCCCTCGAGGATGACGGCGGGGTACTTCATGGTCAGGCCAGAGCCTATGTTGCAGTCGATCCAGCGTATCTCGGCGTCTTGCTTGGCAAGGCCGCGCTGGATGACGAGGTTGTAGACATTCTTCGACCAGTTCTGCACGGTGACGTACTGGATCTTGGCCCCCTTCATCGCGACGAGCTCGACGACTCCTGAGTGCAGGGTGGCGGTGTCAAAGCGCGGGGCGGTGCAGCCCTCCATGTACATGATCTCGGAGTCCTCGTCGGCGATGATGAGCGTGCGCTCGAACTGGCCTAGGCTCTCGGAGTTGATGCGGAAGTAGGCTTGCAGGGGCTGCTTGAGCTTCACCCCCTTGGGCACGTAGATGAACGAGCCTCCTGAGAAGGCAGCGTGGTTGAGCGCGGAGTACTTGTTGTCCCCCACGGGGATGACCTTGCCAAACCAAGGGCGGAAGATCTCCTCGTAGTCGCGCAATCCCTCCGTGGGGTTGACGAAGATGACGCCGAGCTTCGTGAGCTCGTCGCGCATATTGGTGTAGGCGGTCTCGGAGTCGTACTGGGCGTCGACCCCCGCGAGGAAGGCGCGCTCCTGCTCGGGGACACCGAGGCGTTCAAATGTTTTTTTCACCTCATCGGGTACCTCGTCCCAGCTGCGGGTGGGGGTGGCGGAGGTGGCGAGGTAGTAGCGTATCTTGTCAAAATCAACATCATGGATGCCCTCGGGCGCCCAGTGGCTGGGCATGGGCATCTCGTTGAAGCGCTTCAGCGCTTTTTTGCGAAACTCGCGCACCCAATCAGCCTCGCCCTTCGCATCGCAGATGTAGTCGATGGTCTGTTCGGTCAGGCCGTAGCCCGCGTCAAACTGGTGGTTCTCAGGGTAGGCGAACTCGCCTTTGGCTTCGATATCAAATGCTGACTCTGACATGGCTCGTGGGGTTGCGCTGCTTGCTTAGCGGATGAAGTCAAAGCCGTTCTTGTCGATGTAGGCGACGAGATCGTAGCCGCCGCTCTTCACGATGCGGCCTTCGCTCATGACGTGGACGACGCTCGGGCGGATGTAGTCGAGCAGTCGCTCGTAGTGCGTGATGACGAGGAAGCTCCGGTAGGGCGCACGCATGGCGTTGACCCCCTCGGCGACGATGCGCAGAGCGTCGACATCCAGTCCGCTATCCGTCTCATCGAGGATGGCGTAGCTGGGCTCGAGCATGAGCATCTGGAGGATGTCGTTGCGCTTCTTTTCCCCGCCTGAGAAGCCTTCGTTGACGGCGCGCTTGGTGAAGCTGGGGTCGATGCCCAGCTGCGCCATCTTCGCACGCATCTGCTTGTAGAAGGCGACGGGATCCATCTTCTCCTCCTCGGGGAGGCGTGCCTGCGCGGCTTCTTTCATGAAGTTCGCCATGGAGACACCAGGGATCTCGACGGGGTATTGGAAGGCGAGGAAGAGCCCCGCGCGGCTGCGCTCGTCGATGTCCATGGCAAAGAGGTCTTGCCCATCGAGGGAGACCTCACCGCCGAGGACTTCATAATCTGGATGCCCGCAGAGCACCTTGGATAGTGTGCTCTTGCCCGATCCGTTGGGACCCATGAGGGCGTGGACTTCGCCCTTGGGGATTTCTAGATTGAGGTTGTTGAGGATGGTGGCACCATCGCGCACCTTGGCTGATAGATTACGGATAAGCAGGCTCATGCTCTAGGGGGTGATTATTGATCGCTCTCAGACGCAGCAGTGCCTTGCATGTAGACGTCCATGTGCTTGACCTTGACCCCCTCGGGGAGATCGAAGACGTCTTCGGGGCAGATGCCAGGTTTGAGATGCACATCATACACCTCCCCGGTCGCCGTGTCAACAAAATGAGCGTGTGGGATGAGATTAGGACAGAATCGCGCAGGTCCGTTGTCGAAATTGAGCTGATTGATGATATGCGCTTCCGCGAGTGTCTCAAGGCAGTTGTATACCGTAGCGAGAGAGAGTCCGCGTGTCTTGGCCGAGGCGCGCTGGAAGATAAGGCTGGCCGTGGGGTGATCCTTGGAATTGAGGATCGTGTCAAGGACAGCACGACG
>CAYJID010000225.1:0-3861 GCA_964370135.1 uncultured Akkermansia sp.
CTAATCGAGATCATGGGGTTGTCCGCCGCGCTGTCCGTGTAGCAGATATCCGCGCGCTTGATCTGGAGCTGCTGCTCTAGGCGTATCAACTTGTTCGCCCCCTTGTTGTTCCCCGGTGCTGGTACGGCAGGCATGAGGGGCACGCGTGCGCCTGATTCTACAGGCACGGGAGTGCCGATCACATGGGTGAAGCCGAGCGTCTCGCCGACATGCCGCGTCCACCAGTGAGGTGAGGCGGAGCAGAGCACGGTGGTGTCTCCTGCCGCGTGGTGTTGTTTGATGGTCTCTAGCAGCTCAGGATAGAGGGCGGGCATGAGCTCCTCGGCGCAGAAGCGCGCGCATTCCTGCTCCAGCTGCTCGATGCGCATGCCCCAGAGGTAGCAGAGGAAGAGGCGCTTCATCTGCTCGGTATTGAGAATATGGCAGGCGCGCAGGATGCCAGCGGGGATGACGAGCGCGAGGTAGAGGCGGCGCCACGGGTATCTTCTCAGAATCCAGCGTGCAAAGCGCAGCTGCGAGTCCCCCCAGAAGAGGGTGCCATCCATATCGTAGAGTGCCAGCATAGAAGAGGGCAGGGTGTCCTGTGCATTAGTAGCGGCGGTATTTCCGTCGCTCGTAGTAGCGGTAGCCGACCATGAGGAGTGCTCCCATGATGACGCCACCGAGGTGTCCTGCTTCACCTCCTGCATTGGGCCCTTTTGTGAAGATGGTCAGCGTGGCAATGCCGATGACGATGTAGGCAAAGGTACGAATACTCAAGGTCACGGGAGGCAGCAGCAGGCTGATCTGCGCATGCGGGAAGAGGAAGACTGCGGCAATCAGGATGCCATAGATGGATCCCGACGCACCGACGAGCGGGATGACCTCCCATGGCTGCACCATCACGTCATGCCCTGATAGCAAGGCTATGAGATGCGCCTCGGGCTGCGTGACCATGGGGGGGAAGAGGTTCCAATTCCCTAGCAGGGAGGAGAAGAGCGCACCAGCTATTCCGCAGAGTAGATAGAAGATGAGGAAGCGTCGCGAGCCCATGAACTGCTCCACCGCATTGCCAAAGAAGTAGAGCGCCCACATGTTGAAAAACAAATGCCCAAAACCCGCGTGCAGAAATTGATAGGTGATGATGCGCCAGATCTCTCCGTCTATCATCGTAGTCAGCCATGAATAGGCACCCCACACCTGAAAGATGGAGGTCGGCTCGCCGCCCTCGACAGGGATGCTGCAGATGGCTTCTTGTTGGCTAAACATGCCAGCCAAAAATACCACCACACAGATGATGATCAGTGAGGTGGTGACACTGAGCTGGGAACGACGCTGGTAGGAGTAGGCACTCATGGGGATGTAAGGCGATGCTTAGGACTGAGACGTAGAAATCTCTTCTGCCGTTGAAAGATTGTTGAGAAAGCTCTTAAAAATGGCGATTTCTTCGTCATCTAACACATGTTCCATGTGGCACGCGATTTCGGCGGATCGCTGCGGGGTGTAGCCGACATGCTGCTGGAAGAACTCCAGAAGCATCTCATGCGTCGCCATGACCTTGGAGGCGTACTGCTGCCCCTGCTCGGTGAGCTTGATGGGCGCGTAGCTCTTGTAGTCGACGAGTCCGAGCTCGGCAAGCTGGCGGATGGCGGCGGTGACGCTGGGTTTTTTCACCCCGAGGATGGTGGCGATGTCGCTCACCTGTGCTTGTCCGTTTTTCTGGCAGAGCGTGCCGATGACTTCGAGGTAGTCTTCTGCGCTCTCAGAGAGGCGCGGGAGAGGGGTATTGGGTCGCATGAGAAGAAATGGGGAGGGGGATGCTTATTGTTTTTCTAAGGTGACGACGCATTCGAGGTGCTTTGTCTGGGGGAAGAGGTCAAAGGGCTGCACCTCGGTGACCTTGTAGCCAGCGCGGTCGAACTCGGCGAGGTCGCGCACCTGTGTCGCGGGGTTGCAGGAGACGTAGACGACACGGCGAGGTGCGAAGGCGAAGAGCTGGTTGAGAAAGAGCAGGTCACAGCCCTTGCGCGGGGGGTCGATGACGACGGCTGTATCCTCGGCGGGGAAGTCGACCTGCTCAAAGATGGCCTCCGCACTCGCCGCGAGGAAGCTGGCGTGCTCGATCTTGTTGAGTCTCGCATTCGAGCGTGCCCAGTCCGCGCTCGTCTCGCTGACCTCGACGCCGAGCACCTTGTCAAAGTGGCGCGCGAGCGAGAGGGCAAAGAGTCCGCTGCCGCAGTAGGCGTCCACGAGGTAGCGCGCGCCTGAGCGGCAGGCTTGATCCGCGACGTAGCCGGTGAAGGCGGGGAGGATGTAGGGATTGTTCTGAAAGAAGTCGCCTGCGAGGAAGTTGAAGCAGAGGTCACCTACATGCTCCGTGCAGACGGCGTTGTTGTTGCTGATGACCTGCCCCTCGCTCACGCGCATGAGGATGGTCGCCCCCTTTTTGTACTGGGCGGCGTTCGCATGGACGGCTTGGCGCATGGGGGGGAGTGCCTCGTTGATGGCGTCCATGGCGATGGGGCAGTGCTTGATGTCGCAGATGTCGCTGCGTGTGCCCGCGCGTAGGAAGCCGATTTGGGAGATTTTGGAATCCTTCGGACGTTGGAAGTGAGGCGTGATCTTGGACCGGTAGCCGTAGGTCTGAGGTGAGGGGATGGCGGGGAGCACGGGGAGCTCGAGTCCTGCTTGGAGGCGCAGGAGGTCGGCGACCTGCTTGGTCTTCCACTCCAGCTGCACGCTGTAGTCGAGGTGCTGGTATTGGCAGCCGCCGCAGTAGCCGTAGACGGGGCAGACGGGCTGCACACGATGGGGGGAGGGCTCGATGACCTCGACGAGGTCGGCGTGCGAGCAGTTCTTCTCATTGCGAAAGATGCGAGCCTTGACGCGTTCCCCCGGGAGGCAGGCGGGTACGAAGACGACCCAGCCGTCATGACGCCCGACACCGACGGCCTGATTGGAGAGCGAGTCGATGTGGAGTTCTATTTCTTCGTGGTACTGGAAGGGGTGGGGGACAAATTTTCTGGGAACGTAGCTCATGTAACGAAATTTTATGATGATTTCTTGATTAATTCAGGCGTAAGAGAGGAGATGAAGAGATGAGGAGATGATCAGGGGGCTGCGTGCGGGAGTGGCACGGTGGGCTTGAGCTTGGGCGCACGTAGGCCGCGCAGCTCTGGCTGATTGGGGCGCGGCGCGAGCTCGCGCTTGGTGCTGCCGTCTTCCTCCTCTGGCGTATTGATCCCTGGTGTCTTGGGGTGTCGCATGGGGGATATGAGCATGGCTGAGGGGGAGAAGGGCGCGTCACCCAGATTCAAATCGGGCAAGGCATGAGCTGCTGTAGCAGTCCTAGCATCAGTGAGCCAAGGGCTGCCCTGCCCACCTGTGGCGACGCGTACGGTGCTCGCGGGTAGCTCGGATGTCTCGAGCTGTGTGGCGGCTGCTGGAGCTGTGACGGGGTGTTGTAGAGGCTGGACCTGGCGTGATGGAGATGCAGCTGTAGCCGCGGAGCGAGGCTCGCTCGCAGTCTGGGCTGAGAGCCCAACTGGCTGATGATTCTGAGGGGTAAGGGATCCCGCGGTGGGATGACCTTTGATGCGCTCTTGCTCTTTATCCTGAGGAGTTTTGGCTTTGTCCTGCTGGGATGAGTTTTCTTTCTCCACGGCGGTGTTGCTCTGCTGCATGAGCTGGCAGGAGCACAGAAGCGTCGTTAGAAAAAATAATAAGATGTGAGTACGCCTCGTCGAGAGCATGGGGCGAGTCTATCATACATTTGCTAGTACTTCAAGAGCGAAAGGCATAGAACGCAGAAATAGCGAGACATATCCCCTAAAGGGGACCTTGCGAAATTAGCAGCCCCATGCTTTGGATGGATGCTTGAGG
>CAYJID010000226.1:0-3844 GCA_964370135.1 uncultured Akkermansia sp.
AGAGGTAGCGCATCTGCTCGAGTCCCTCGACGCAGCCCATCTCGTAGTCGGATTCTGAGAGTTCGAAGTATTTCTTCAACGCCTGCTGCGTGTAGGCGTAGAGGCCGATGTGACGGCGTACGGGGCTCTTTTCGAGCTGCTCGCGTGCCTTTTCAGGCTTGCGCACAGCGGGGATGGTGTTTTTGGAGAAGGCGAGCGCGTAGTTGTCATGGTCGATGAGCACGCAGGTGCCGCTGTAGGGGGTTGTCTTCTTCGCCTCCAGCAGGCGATCATACTCATCCCAGCTCAGCTGGATAAAGGGGGTGAAGACGTCACCTGCACTGCTCTTCCAGCTGTCGATGAGCTGCTGGATCACCCAAGGAGGGCAGAGGGGATTGTCCCCTTGTAGATTGATGATGAAGTCAGCCGCGTATTCTCCTCCCTGTCCGACGACATCCCAGCAGCGCTCCGTGCCACTGCGGCAGCTCTCTGAGGTCATGCGCGCGGGGATAGACTCATGCGCGCAGTAGTCGAGGATGCGTGCGTCATCCGTCGCGACCACGTAGTTGCACTGTTCATTTTGACGACAGATGCTCGCGGCGATATTGGCGACGCGCTTGATCATGGGGATGCCAGCGATGGGGGCGAGCGGCTTGCCAGGGAGGCGGCTGGATTGGTAGCGCGCGGGGATGACGATGAGGATGGAGGAGGACATGGTGCGTGTGATGGGGGTGTGAGAGATCAATACCCTTGGCATTGTAAGGCTCTAGGAGATGCTTGGCAATGAAAAAGAGTAGAGAGTTGGGAGATTTTCACCAGCTCTCCCTGCGCGTTATACGCAGGGAGAGGCGTGAGGGGGAGCTCAGTGCTGCTGCTGCTTAGTTCGCAGGGGTAGCTGTGGTCGCAGTAGATGCCGTGGCAGCGGCGGCTGGGGGCGCGACATCGGCAGGTGTGAGCTGGTCGAGTGCCTTGCCCTTGTAGGTGCCAGTCTGAGCCTGTAGGAAGGAGGTGACGGCGCGAACCATGCTCTCGGAGGGATTCACATCTGCCTGTGTTTGGAACATGAGCTTGACGGCTTCTTCGAGTGTTGCGACCTTGCCCGTGTGCATGTAGGGAGCGCTCAGCGCGACGTTGCGCAGCGTGGGGACGCGGAACATGTCTGCGTGCTGCTTGTCCTTCGTGAAGTCCATGCGCCCACGAGCCGCATCCTCGCTCGGGTCATCCATGTGCCTGCGCATGTCATTGTAGGTGTGGATGTACTCAAAGCTGCGTCCGCCGAGAGCCTCTCCTGCGTGGCAGGTGTAGCAGCCATGCTCGTTGAAGAGCTCAAAGCCTTCTTTCTGCTGAGCGCTCAGCGCATTGTGATCGCCCATGATGTAGCGGTCAAAGGCGCTGTTGGGCGTGGTGAGCGTTTTCTCAAAGCTGGCAATGGCGTCGGTGATGGTATCCCCATTGATGCCGCGGTCGCCGTACACTTTTTTGAAGAGCTCAACGAGGCGGGGATCTTTGCTCAGCTTGGCCGCGATGACCTTCCAGTCATCGGGGTGCGAGTAGCCCATCTCGACGGGGTTGAGCGGGGGACCGCCCGCCTGCTCCTTGAGGTCAGCGGCGCGTCCATCCCAGAACTGGCTGATGTGCTGCTCGGCATTGTAGACGGTGGGCGCATTCACGCCTCCTAGCTGTGGCTTGCCATCTTTGAAGACGCCTTCGGATTTCTCCAGATTATCGGTGCCGCCCTTGGTCAGGTCATGGCAGCTCGCGCAGGAGACCGTGTTGTCGCTGGAGAGTCGGGTGTCAAAGTAGAGCAGATGTCCGAGCTCGACTTTGAGTGTCTCCACACCTGGAGCCGCGATGCGATTGATGATGGGCGAGTACTTGACGCGGGCGAGCTTGTCCTGCGGGATGATGCTGGTGATGAGCTTTACGTCAGCGGCACTCAGGTAGTCACCCCAGTGCATGATCTTGTACTGGATGGGGGGCATGGTTTTCTTTGCCAGTACGCGGTCGAGCTTGAGCATATCAATGCTGAAATGCCGCAGTGCTGGCTGAGGCTGGAGCACGTAGGCACGCTGTGCGCCGAGGAGATCGCGCTCCATGAGCCCTCCGCTCAGCGCGTTGAGGATAGGATTGACCTGCGCGTCGAGACCGTGGCAGAGGCCACATTTTCTATCCATGATGGCAGCCGCTGAGCTTTCTCTCTCTTGGAGGCTCATGGAGTCTAGATTCTTGTTGATTTTAGCATTGGAGACCAACGTGGCACCGACTTCGAAGAGCTGGTAGCCCGTGAAACCGATGATGGGGAGGGATAGCGCGGTAATAAATAGTGTTTTTGCTTTCATATTCAATGGAATGTAACGAGGTAAAATCTGAGATGCGGGAGATGAGTCGGATAGTTGGAATCTATAGTAATTCTACTTAAGAAAGCTCCATCATGCAAGGCAAAACAGGTAGAGGTGGCAATTTAGCAGAAGCACTGCACAGAAAGAACTTGATCTCACCTGCAAAATCCTATAAGCTGCCTTTCGGCTATGAATAAAAGACGTGTAGTAGTGCTAGGGTCGACGGGAAGCATCGGAACGAGTGCCTTGAAGGTGGCGCGTGATCTGCCCGATCGTATGGAGGTCGTGGCGCTCGCCGCGCAGCGCAACTACCGCCAGCTTGCGGCGCAAGCGTGTGAGTTCGGCGTGAAGCATGTCGCCCTCTTTCAGACAGAGTATCTCGATGAGCTGCGCGCGCTAGTCCCCAGTGACACCCAGATCTACGGGGGACTCGAGGGGCTCTGCGAACTCGCGAGGCTCACCGAGGCAGACATGGTGCTCGTCTCCATCATCGGCACGGCGGGACTCTATCCCACTCTCGCCGCGATTGATGCAGGAAAACACCTCGCTATCGCCTCAAAGGAGATCCTCGTCATGGCAGGTGAGCTCGTCATGCAGCGCGCACGTGACAAGGGGGTGCAGGTGCTGCCCGTCGATAGTGAGCACAATGCCATCTTTCAATGCCTGCAAGGTCATCAGGGCGGCGCGCAGGAGGTCTCTCGCCTCATCCTCACTGCGAGTGGCGGTCCCTTTCGCCAGACGCCTCGTGAGCAGCTCGAGCAGGTGACTCTGCAACAGGCGCTCAAGCATCCGACATGGAGTATGGGGCAAAAGATCACCATCGACTCCGCCACTTATTTTAATAAGGGACTCGAGATGATTGAGGCGCGCTGGCTCTTTGACATCCCTATGGATCGCGTCGATGTGATTGTCCACCCGCAGAGCATCGTCCACTCGCTCGTGGAGTTCACGGATGGCTCTATCATCGCGCAGCTGAGTGCCAGTGACATGTGCTTTCCCATCCAATACGCGGTGACTTGGCCTGAGCGCCTGCCCAATTCGCTGCATAAGCTTGATCTGGCAAAGCTCGCGACGCTGCATTTCGAAGCCCCACGCTGGGATGATTTCCCCGCGCTGCGCCTCGCTCAGCAAGCAGGACTGCGCGGCGGCACGATGCCCGCCATGTACAACGCGGCCAACGAAATCGCCGTCGACGCCTTTGTCGCAGGCAAACTCAGCTTTGCTGGCATCTGGCGCACCGTCGAGCGCGTGCTCGCCGACGCCACCCCACGCGACTATGGCGATCGCCTCGATATCATCATCGAAGACGACGCGTGGGCGCGTGAGCAGGCTCGGCGCATCATCTCCAACTAATGGGGATTCTAGGCTTCACTATATTCGAGGCTGGGTAGATTTCCCATTTTTCATTTCTGAGAATGCTCTGCACTTTCAATTTATCAATTCTGTTCCTAGTATTATCCCAAAATCGCCCTCTAAAGGGGGCTTCTAAATTCTCGTCATTCTAAATAAGAAAATTCAGAAAATCG
>CAYJID010000227.1:0-3836 GCA_964370135.1 uncultured Akkermansia sp.
CCTTCTTGAGCCCGCGGGTGCTCTGGTTGCGCAGCGCCTGCAGGCGGCCTTCGACGCTACCGATAGCTGCACTACCGAGGCTCGTGACGGCTGAGCCCGCGACTGCGGCGGCGAGACGCTCAGCGGCGGCGAGATCACCCGCGTTGGCATACTGAGAGAGGGCTACCACGACCGCTTGAATATCGGGTCCGCCTTGACCACTAGTCGCAACGCCATAGGCGAGCTTCTCGCCGGCGCGTGAGTTCTGGCTCTCCGTCACAGAAACGTACACGGGAGGCGTCACGGAGTCATCAGGCACGTAGTCGCCCGTGAGGACAAAGCTGCTGCTTGCCTCGTCCCAGTAGATCTCATAGCCACCAGAGTCAAGGGGTTCAAAATTAACGCTCAATTGCTCCTTCAGCAATGCCTCCATCGCAATGGGATCAATCATCTCGCCCTGCAAGAAGGAGACGTGGAAATCATCAACAGGGCGAGCCCCCCAAAGAAAGATTGTTATCGTTGCATACGGGGTGAGGGTGAACTGCGCTGCGCCCTCGAGCTTGATCCCAGTGAAGCTAGGCGACTGGTCTAGATCCACAAACAGCTCAAGTTGACCAGACAAACCGAGCGTGAGTGCTCCCGTTTCCTTGACCGTCACGGAGCTACCACTATCTATACGCAGCCGCGCCCAATTCTCCAGCGTCATATCATTCGCAATATAGGCAGAGATCGTATCATGGTGCCCCACGTCCAAACGGACATCTCCGCTGAACAGATTACCTGCATGGATACGGCCATCCGTATCAATGTAGTGCCCTCCAAGGGGAAAGTCGGTGATACCATTGAGGTCAGCTCCGCGCAGGTCGCAGTTTTTGAGTGAGCTCATCGCCATGGCTGCTCCAGACAGATCTGCATCCTGCAAACTGACGTTCTCAAATCTGGTGTTCTCCAAGTTGAAGCCGCTGAAATCGTAACCCGACATATCGTAGCCATCCCAGTGAGTAAGCTCGAGGTTTTTGGATTTGTAATTTTTCGTCGACTTGAGAGCATCGTAGCTGAGTGTTTGCGAACCATCAGGCAATGTGATGCTAGGTCCCAAGACAAAACTAGCATCGCGAATATCACTATCGGTGAAGTCTGCCCCGGAGAGATCCACATGCTTGAAGGTAGCGTTCTGGAGATTCGCAGAAGCAAAGCTCGCCCCGCTCAGGTCTACATTTTGGAAATCAATGTAATAGAGATCGAATCCGCTGAAATCAAATGAACTCAAGTCGCTGCTTGAAAAATCCACAAAGCGAAAGCTTTTGCTTGTTTTGTAGTTATAGGTGCTTTTCAAGGCCTCATGAGAGAGTGTCATGCCTTGATCTGCGTCATGCCCAACTCCATAGATATTCGCTCCACTGATGTTCGCATTGTCCAGCTTCGCATTCGTGAAGGTAGAGCCCGAAAGGGTCGCGCCAGACAGATCAGCATTGCTCAGATCGGCATCGCTAAAGTCAGTCCGAGCAATGGCCGCGTCAACAAAGGATGAATCACTCAGATCGACCCCCTGAAAATTGCAGTCATAAACCTTGGCGTCTTGCCAAGAGGAGCCCACGAAGCTCTCTCCGCGAAAGTCCTGATCTCGTAGCTCGAGCGTATCAAAGATGTCACCGTCTGCCGCGTGCGTCGGAAGGGTGAGAGAAAGGCTAGCAAGGGCGCTCATGCCCGCAAGAAGGATCTTGCGGAATGGAGGATGAAGGTGTAGTTTCATATAATAATATGGTTGATGGTGGGTGAATGTACTCCGAATCGAAAGGAGATCGACCCCGAGCATACTAATATGTATACATGATAACTAAATGAAAATCAAGTTTTGTTGGATAAATAATCAAGGCTGATGGAACCAGTCCATCAGCCTTGATCCTATCACGATTCCTCTGTGTAGCTCAGAGCACGCACATCTCCGCGCGCAGGGCGTCGACGCGCGCCTTGTCACAGAAATACTCGCCCAGCGCAAAGCCGAACTCGAGGGCGGCTCCAGGCCCGCGTCCCGTGACGATGTGACCATCACGGCAACTCGCAGCCTCCGAGATAGACGCCACCGACTGGAGCTCGCTGGTGACCGCCTCGGCAGGGTAGCAAGTGACCTCGCGCTGCGAGAGCACACCTGCCGCCTCTAGGGCGATAGGAGCGGCGCAGATCGCAGCGACGAGCTTCTGCTGCGCATCCATCGCGCGGACGAGCTCGAGCACGGCAGGCGTGTCGCGCAGCACCCACGAGGCAGCACCTCCGGGCAGCACGACGCCGTCATAGAGAGACGCATCGACATCGACGAGCAGCATGTCCGCCAGCATCATCATGCCATGCGCGCCCTCCACCTGCAAGCCCTGCACGCCTGCCAGCACGACAGGGATGTCGAGGCGGCGTAAAATATCCACGGGGGCTGAGAGCTCAATCTCCTCAAAGCCCGGTGCCATCAAAATAAGAATGGGTTTCATATGCGCTCTATCATAAGGCAAAGCGCATGCGGGGTAAAGCACCATTTTCACCACTCGACGATTGGGGAGATGTCTTAAGGGGGCTTCTATTTTCTCGCGAGGTAAGATTTTGAGATGATTTTAGAGCTGGATTTTTTACGAATTGATGGCTCAGAGTGTCCTCTGAGACGAAAATTCGCGGAAAATGCAGCCTAAAAGCGCTCAAAAGCTGCCTCGTGAAGCGATTTTGCATATTTGCTTATTTAGAATGACGAGAATTTAGAAGCCCCCTTAAGGGAACCTTGCAAAATTAGTTTTCAGAAATTGCAGATTTCGAAAATGAGCGACACAGCACGTCTTTTGCAGCATTTTGCAAGATCCCCTCAAGATGGGGCTAGCCTTGTCTCACAAGGCGTTTTTGATGATTCGCTCAATCGCGTCTTTGATATTCACCTCAGGCAGGCACTCGCCCTCCTGTCGGAAAAACCAGCGCTCGTTATTCTTCACCAGCACGCCGAGCAGCATGTAGATTGCAGATTTGAAACTTCTATCATTCTGTATCGTATACTCGACTAGGTTGTAATCCGGCTCCACGGGATTGCTGACATAGACGCGCAGGGCGGCTGAGGGGATATCTTCGAAATCACCTCCATCCCAGCGACTCGCCAGCAGGACGATATAGTTGATCTTGGGAGCGAGCTTGTAGAGGTCAATCGAGATGGTCTCATTATCATCCGCGTCGAGGCCATGTGTGTCACCCTCACGGTCATCATCTGAGAGCAGGACGGCTCGATCACTCGACTTTGGGTTGAGAAAGCAGACGGTCTCAGAGAGCTTCTTGTCGTATTTGAACAGCAGCGCCATGGCATCTAGGTCTATGGGCAGCGTCTGTGAGCCAAAAAAGCCCTTTTTCTTGCTTTCCCAATTGATCCCCATACTGATGTACTGTATAGGTTGTCCGTTTGCGTACACTAGTTCCATAATTGGAGAGTTGTCATCGTTCATAGATATTTTTTGTTATGATGATATAAAAATGATAAAAATTAAGCAGTCACGTATAAACAGACGTCTACCATTGAATCAATATATCACAGCCACCCGATTATGCAATCAATAATTCCGCAAAAAATATAACAAAAACGCCCGCTCCAGTCTCGGGGCAGGCGTTGTAGAAAAGGTGATTGTATCAAAAAATCACTTAGCGTTGCGTCGTGCGCAGATTGCGCTGCTGCTTCTGGAGAGAAGCCTGCATCTGAGCGCAGTGACGCCAGCGTGTACGGCCAGCGAGCTTCTTCATACTGGCGCGGGAGGATCCCCACTGGATGACCTCGATCTCCACGATACGGCGTCCCCACTTGTTCATGAGGCTGCGTGTGGGCTGGTAGAGGTCGATGGTGC
>CAYJID010000228.1:0-3835 GCA_964370135.1 uncultured Akkermansia sp.
CCCCCCCCCGGGGGGGGGGCCCCCCCCCGAGGAAGTGCTGGATCGCAGATCCAGCGGGCGGCAGTCCCGTGTAGAAGTACGCGCCCGCGTGGTACATGCTGCATGGTTGCCACAGCCTCGACTGACGCCCCCTTAGACCTCGATGCGAAGCATCGCTTTTGTCTGCGGTGGCAAACGCTTTGCGTGGGGGGGGTAAAATTTTGAAGAACAGTAGTCGCGCTTTGCGTGAAGCGGGGTTAAAGTTTTGAGAGAACGGTGGTGACGCTTCGCGTTTGCGGCGGAAAGAGTTAGGCGAGCTTCGCGCGCAGGTGGACGGGGGCGTCAGTTTGCGACGTGAACACCTTGCTGGGTTTGCTGCGCGGGCATGTGCTGATAGATCTCTAAACTGACGCCCGCTGGATCTGCGATCCAGCACTGCTTGTGGGACTCTGTCCCACACCCTGCAAGGGCTCCGCCCCTTGACCCCGCTGGGCTCTGCCCAGACCCGCCGGCGAACGATCGCCGGAGATCGCTTAAGGTCTAGACCTTAAGAATCCAAGATGCTGCGCATCTCTTACATGTGGAGGCTGTTTGAGATTGTTCACCCGCTTTACTCCTCCTCCTGCTCACTCTCCGTCGGTTCACGCGGTACGAATTTCGTAAACTCCCCATGAAAGCTCAGGTAGATGCTCCCCACCGAGCCGTTTCGGTTCTTCGCCAGCAGCAGTGTCGATTTGTTCCCCACTTCCTTGCGCTCCTCCTCGTCCGTCGCATAGTACCCCGGTCGATACAGCAGCCCGATCATATCCGCGTCCTGCTCGATCGCCCCCGATTCACGCAGGTCACTCATCTGCGGTGTGCCCTTACTCTTCCCCACGCGGTTTTCAGGTCCACGGTTCAGCTGCGCCAGTACGACGACTGGGATGCCCAGTTCCTTCGCTAGGCTCTTCAAGCCCCCCGAGATTTCAGCGATTTCACGTTCGCGGCTTCCCTGCGCCTGCTTGGTATGCGAGCGCATGAGCTGCAGGTAGTCGATGCCGATGAGTGCCAGATCAGGGTTCTTCTGCATGATGCGGCGCGATTTCGCCCTGAGTGCCGAGATGGAGATGCCCGGTGTGTCATCCAGTATCAGCTTGCTCTCATGCAGCTCGGTCATCGCGCCGTTAAAGGCTTTCATCTCATTCATGCTCAGCGTGCGTTTGAGGTTCAATTGCGTGCGACTCACCTGACTACGGGCAAAGAGGAGTCGCTCCACGAGCTGCACGCTGGGCATTTCACAAGAGAACATGAGCACGGTTTTCTTCAGATCCAGTGCCACATGCTCCACGATGTTGAGCAGGAAAGAAGTCTTGCCCATCGAGGGACGTGCTGCGATGACGAAGAGTTCCCCCGATTTCAAGCCATTGATCTTCTGATCGAGGACAGGGAAGCCGCTTGTGATACCGAGGAAGCCTTCCTTCTGACTCATCATGCGCTCCACATTTGCCATCGCCTCGCGGATGTCGTCGCTCATCTTCCACTCGTCCGCCTTCGCCGAGCTCTGACGGATCTTGAGCACCTGCTGCTCCGTCTCATCGAGAATTTGCTCGATCTCCGCCTCGCTCGTGTAGGCGGAATTCGCGAGATTGTTGCTCGTCTGAATGATGGAGCGGCGGATGAACTTTTCTTTCAGCGTCTCGAAATGGCTGGCGAAGAGAGCGGTGGATGTGGCAAAGGAGAAAATATCGGTGAGACCAGCGGCACCGCCGACCGCCTCGAGCTTCTTGGCATCGGTGAGCTCTTGGATCACGGAAGTCGGATCAATGGGCACACCCTTCTCGTAACGCGAGCGGAAAATCTCCCAGAGAATGCGATGGGCGGGAATGTAGAAATACTCCTCATTCATCCCCTCGGAGATCGCTTGTGAGACGATGGCCATGGGGTCGATGGTCATCATGGAGAGGAGACTCTTCTCGACACCGGGGGCCTGAGGCATGAGGAGAGTGGGCAGCCCCTCGCGGCTGGGGGATTGCTTGAGGTCAAAGTGGCTCGCGTCGGCAGTCATAGCGGAGGTCATTGTAGCACTCGCGGACTTGATGGCAAGAAAAAAATACGAGATACACTGCCCAGCTGACCACAAGATAAAGCCGCTGCATGAGAAGAGATGCGAAGCATCTTGGATTCTTAAGGTCTAGACCTTAAGCGATCTCCGGCGATCGTTCGCCGGCGGGTGGAGGGCAGAGCCCTCCCGGGTCAAGGGCGGAGCCCTTGCGGGTTCGGGCAGAGCCCGAGGAAGTGCTGGATCGCAGATCCAGCGGGCGTCAGTTCCGAGTACGGTAGCACACGCCCGCGCGGCAAACCCAGCATGGCAGCAACGCCGCCAACTGACGCCCCCGTTTATCCGCGCGCGAAGCGCGACAAATTTCTACCGCCGCCAACGCGAAGCGTCCCCCGCGCGGCTCACGAGAACCACAGCACGCACTAGCCAATCTCGCGGCGAAGCTCTGCAGCTCGCGCGGCGTACTCTTCGGCTTCATCATACCGCTCTATCCCACGCAGAACCTCAGCCTTGTATTCGCAACCATAAGCTTCTCCTTTCAGATCACCAACAGCAACAAAGATAACCTCCGCCTTATCATAATATTCGAGTGCCTTCGTTTCTTGATCACGTTTATAGCAAATCTGCCCCTGACTCAGCATCAGATACGCTAGCCCTCGCTTCTCCTTTGCCTGAACATAGAGACGCTCCGCGCGATCAAAGAGTTCCTCAGCGGCGGTGTACTGAGCTCGCACACGCGCCACCTCCCCCATACTCTTCAAGGTATGCGCCAATCCCAAATTATCATTTACTTGGACATAGAGACGCTCTGCACGATCGTAGAGCTCGACTGCCTCATCGTAAAGATTACGCATACGCGCCACTTCTCCCATGCTCTTCAAGGCCTCTGCTAATCCGAGATTATTCTCCACTTGGACATAGAGGCACTCCGCGTGTTTATAAAGTTCCTCCGCAACGTCATATTGAGTCTGCAAACGCGCTACTTCCCCCATACGCCACAAGGTCTGCGCTAACCCTCGATTATCCTCCACTTGAATATAGAGGCACTTTGCGCGCTCGTAAAGTGCCAACGCCTCATTGTACTGAGCACGCAAATGAGCTGCATCTCCCATGCTCTTCAAAATCTGCGCTAGCCCGCGGTTATCACCCACTTGGACATAGAAGAACTCTGCGCGTTTATAAAGTTCCGCAGCCTCGTCGTGCCGAGAGCGCATACCTTCAACGATTCCCATGCTCCTCAAAGTCTGCGCCAAGCCGAGGTTATCCTTCACTTGGATATAAATGCTCTCTGCTTGTTGCAAAAGAGATAGAGCCTCAGCGCACCGATAGCGAAACCGCTCTACACTTCCCATGCGCCATAAGCAATAGGCATGACTATAGCCATCATTAGAAGAATAAAACTTCGTTGCCTCCTTGAACAACCTAATAGCCTCATCATACTGGTTTCGAAAGTAATGGCAAGTCCCTTTTCCGACACAAGTTGCCGCTCGTAAACGTGCGGACTGTGATGAATCAGCAAAACGACACAAGGCATCCATATATTTCTCAGACGCAACTAAATCGAAAGAATAATATCGCCGAAGCTCCTCACTCAAGCGCGCGATATCCTCAACCTCCCTCTTTCCAAGTAGCTTCGTCATCACCTGCAAAACCTCGGCTAAATAACGTACCATCTCAGAATGAAAGGGCTGAATCACCAGCGCGCCGATACGCTCCACCCACCATGCCGCGCGCGCCTGATCGAAGGTCTCGCCCTCACCCGCTAGCTCCATCTTGTGAAACTCCTGCTTGATGGGCATGAGCATCGTCACCTGATCA
>CAYJID010000229.1:0-3834 GCA_964370135.1 uncultured Akkermansia sp.
TTTTGAGCTGCTGCTCTAAATGCGACATAGTTTGTATTGGGGGAGAATTTAGGATGAATCTGACGTGGTGTCAAATTTATTTTCATTCAATGTGAGCTATCTCGGGCGTTTCCTCGTTCAAATGCCATGCATATTAAATGCTAGGATCAGCAATGAGGAAATGGCGCTGGCGAATGCGGGTCGCACGCTGGCGTAGGCGCGAGATGATTTCTTTGACTTGCTCGTTGAGCTGGGTCTTTGGCGCGCTGTTGAGGTATTGTGCTACCCAGTCGGCGAGCGCGTCCGCTCGGCGTGCCGCGTTGCGGTATTGTGTCAGCTGAAGCTGATGCATGATCTGCGCATTGGCAGCATGGTAGAAAAGATACCACTCGCCTTGATTGAGTTGGGGCTTTCTCTGGAGGCTGTCGATGACTTGGCTGTAGTTCTCTATGGCTTCGTACCGCTGGCCAAAGCGCCCACAGAGGTGCGCGTGATGCAGGCGTGCACGGGTGCGCCATGGCTCGCTGAGCTCTTCACTATCTAGCATCGCGGAGCTGTGCTCGAGTACGAGGGGGACGAGTGAGGGCTTTGAGATGGCTTCGTAGGCCCAGGCCTGCGCCATGAGGGTATGCAGCAGGCTGCGCTGCTCGGGGGGAGTGTTGCTGCTTTTGAGTAGGGGGGTGATGAGGTGGCGTGCGTCTGCTTCCTTGCCGATGCGGATGTAGAGTGTGGCGGCCGCGATGAGTGCCTCTGTGTGGTAGGGGCTTGTGATTTTGCTGCTTTCGAGGTAGAAGTCGATGGCCTGCTTGAGCCCTTCTAGAGTGGCGAGTGCCTCAGAGCAGCGTGCGGCGTGGAGATAGGCGAGCGCGCGGTGCTCGGTATATGTGGCGTCGTGGGCATAGTCTTCGTAGACTTTGAGGGCGCTGCGGTACTCTTTTTGCTCGTAGAGTGCCTCTCCGAGCATGAGGGTGAGGTAGCCTTTGATTTTCTTGCTCGGGCTGCGTTCAAGCGCGCTCTCTAGTGTGTCGATGGGATTTTCGACGGGGGGCTGCTGTTGGGAGGCAGATGCGGCGCCAGTGGCGATCTGGGCTTGCTGTCTGGCATAGAGATGCTTGGCGCTCTGGATGCGCAGTGCGTAGAATCGCTCTAGCTGAGGCTCCGTCCATGTGGTGGTGCCGGCGTGCTCGAGCTTGTCGAGGATGGCTTTGCTGGCTGCGGGCTCGCGATCGAGCTTCAGCTGAGCGAGATCCATCTGGGCATTGATGCATTCGGAGGAGTCGGGGTATTGCTGCAGGAGCTCATGGAGTAGCTCTGTGGCGCGCTGGGGGTGGCGGTAGATGTAGTAGCTTGCGAGATTGCTTAGCAGGGTGACGCGTGCTTCGGGGGTGGTGATTTCTTGACTGATGGCGTGGGCTTGCTCTTCTTGCTCGCTCTGTAGCGCGCAGAGTACGGCGTTGATCAGGGCGCGGTCTCGTAGGTCGCTGTCTGCCTTTGCCGCTTGGGTGAATAGATCAATGGCGCGGTTGGGTGAGCCACTGCGGGCGAGGAGCTGAGCTTCGAAGAAGTGTCTGTAGGGCGAGTGCTTGTCAATGAGCTTGAGGTATTGCTGCGCGCGCGTATCGTCGCCGAGCGCGAGGAGGCGTCGCGTGGTCTCGATGAGGATGTCTTGGCTTGCGCTGTGCTGGGGGAAGGCGGAGAGCGCGGTGTTGACGTAGGAGAGATTGGGCTCGCGCTGCTCGGGTGCTGAGAGTAGCAAGAGGCTCTTGAGGGCGTGGACCGCGCGCGTGCTTTTGTTGAGCTGCTCGGGCTTGATCCAGTCTTCTAGACGGCTGCGCGCTTGCACGCTTTCTTGAAAGACTTGATGCTGGTCGAGCGTGCGGAATGCGTCGCGGATGAGGGGGGACTCGGGGTGCGAGGAGATGAAGCCCAGCAGTGTCTCCTCGGCGCGACCGCGTGCGCGGTCGCGTGTATCTCCTCGGCTAGCATGGGCTTGGGAGAAGTAGACGTCGGCGAGCTTGAGGCGTATGCGCGCGCGTAGCTCAGCGGAGATCTGACCCATCTCGCCTGACTCAAGCTGGCGACCGTAGTGGAGGGCTTCTTGGTATTTGCCCTGTAGCCTCAGTAGGTCGATGCGCTTGAGTGCGAGTGTGATGGATTCTTCCTCGCTGAGTGTCATGGTGGAGAGCGATTGGAAGAGTGCCTCTGCCTCGGCTCGCGATTCTGTCTCTAGGGCAGCATCGAGCTGGAGGAGTAGGGCGAGACGCTGGGTGCTGAGGTGGGGGGAGTGGGCGAGCTCGTCTAGCAGCTGGCTCAGTGCCTGCGGCCCATCCTGTTGGGCTAGATAGAGGCGTTGCTTGGCTGCGTAGGGGTAGAGCTCATGGGTGCTGGGGATGGAGGCGAGGAGCTTGGCTGCTTCCTCCGCGTTGCCTAGGGTCAGATGGGCGCGCGCGAGCCAGAAGTTGCGCTGTGCGCTCGCTGGTGTCGGCGTGAGTGAGACGATCGCTGCGCGCGCCTGATCTGGGGTGGGGAGTCTCCCAGCTGTCAGTTCTCTCTCATGGGCAAAGGCGGTGGGGGTGCAAAGGCCTATGAGGGCGAGAAATCTGACTGCTGTGAAGAGTGGGGGCATGGGGGTAATGTCTAACTGGCAGGAAGCTGAGCAGAAGCAGGAACAGAAGCAGGAGCAGGAGCAGGAGCAGGAGCAGGAGCAGGAGCAGGAGCAGGAGCTGGAGCTGGAGCTGGTGCTGGTGCTGGTGCTGGTGCTGGTGCTGGAACAGGTACTGGAGCTGGTACTGGAGCTTTGGGCTCAGGCTTAGGTGTAGGCTTGGTGCGGGGACCGCGGTAGAGATATTGGTCTATGCCGCGTTTTCCCGTTGCGGTGAGGGCGGCGGTCTTGCTATTGCCTTTGAGGCGGTTGGCTGTGATGTTTTGTTGGTAGGTCGGGGCTGGGGTAGCCTTGACGACGGTGTAGGAGCTGACCGCTTCGCTGGAGGTGGTCACGGCAATAGGGATCCCCTCTGCGGTGAAGCTGATGTCGTAGGAGGCTGGTCGGGTGCTGTTCTCTGCGTGCTGAGGCGCAGCTTTGTAGAGGAAGGGGTAGCGCTCGATGAGGTCAAATCTCTCCTGGTAGGGGACGCGGATGCGGTAGTGCTCCTTGAGCGTGGCAAAGTGGGCGCTGAGTGAGGCGGCTTGCCCCTCCTTGCTCGCGTGTAGGAAGTCGCTTACATCAAATCCGATGAGGTTGCGCCCGTTGAATCTCTGGTGGAAGGTATCGCCTGCGTAGTGTTTGAAATCACTGTTGATCATCAGCGCGAGCTCGAGATGGAGGTGGGCGCGTCTCTTGTTGATCCCGCGGCCCGTGTAGCCGAGGATGCCCACGACGCTACCAGCATCGACGTGATCGCCGATGCGGCAGGAGATGCTGCCCATATGGGCGTAGAGGCTGTAGATGACGCCCTCGGGGACGTGGTGGGCGATGACGAGATAGCGGCCGTAGTTGCTCGCTTTGGGCGCGTTGTTCACGTAGGCGACGATACCGGGGGCGATGGAGACGACGGGGTCGAGTGGCTCGTCCTTCTCGTCGCGCTGGATGGGGGTGACATCTATCCCCTCGTGGAAGCGGCTGTACATGATCTCGCCCTCACTGTTGCGGAAGGGGGTGCGTGTGAATCCGTATGTGCCTCCCTCCCAGGGCATGGTATGCGTGCCCTCGAAGTAGCGGTCCACGTAGGTGTAGTACTCCTCAGGCTCGCTGCTGAAGATGGCCGTATTCTGCGTGGGAAGCACGTAGACGTGATGCTGTGCGGGCAGGGATTTCTCTTGCTCAGGGGTGATGGTGCGCGCAGGAGGGGGCTTGGG
>CAYJID010000230.1:0-3822 GCA_964370135.1 uncultured Akkermansia sp.
TAGCGAGCTATGTAAGCCCAAAAAGCCACGAATTCTCGCCAAAATGCTGCAAAAGACGTGCTGTGTCGCTCATTTTCGAAATCTGCAATTTCCCAAAACTAATTTTGCAAGGTCCCCGTAAGGGCTTCTTGCCTTTTTCGTGGAAATGCAAGAAGCCCGCTCAAAGAAAATGCGCTTGTTCGTATGATGAGTAGGGGGTGCTCTCTTAGAGCTTATTGCTCGATGATGACGGTTTGGTTCGCCTCGGGGATGAAGATGCGCGTCTCGGGGAGTAGTGTCTCAAGCGTCTCTTTCATTGATTCCAATGCCTCAGGGTCGCCGTGAACGAGGAGGATGGTCTCGGGCTTGAGTTGGACGGCGTAGTCGACGAGGGATTGACGTGATGCGTGTCCTGAGAAGTCGAATTGCTCTGTGCGGCAGAGTAGGGGGTAGGTCTGCTTGCTCTTTGCGCGTGTGGCGACGCCGTCTCCGTATTTCGTCGCTTTGACAGCACCTGCGGGGGTGTCGGGGTCGCTGTAGCCGACGAAGAGGATGGAGTCGTTCTTGCGTGGTAGCATCTGCTCAGCGAGCTGGTGGGAGATGGTGTGCTCACTCATCATGCCGCTGGATACGAGGTAGATATTGCCAGGGGAGGCCGTGATGGCTCCCTTGCCCCGGCGGGGGAAGCTCTGTGTCTTGATCGACTCGCGCAGACGGTAGCCGGGCACGCGGCGTGGGGTGCTATCGCAGAGCTTGTCATAGATGAGCGTGAGCTTGGTACTGAGTCCGCCAAAGTAGATGGGGACATTGGGAATGAGGCCACGCTCGCGGAATTGATTGATCTCGTAGAGCAGCTCTTGGCTCTTGCCCAGTGCAAAGACGGGGATGAGGACAGCACCGCTGTTCTCTAGTGTCTCGCGTATGGATTTGGCGAGGCGGCGCAGCTCCTTTTGGCGTGCGTAGGCTGGGTCGCGGTGCGTGTTGCCATGCGTGCACTCCATGATGAGGATGTCGATGCCTGATTCGGGGAAGTTCGCCCCAGGGATGAGGCTCTGATCGTCGAACTGCACGTCGCCTGTGTAGAGGACAGTCTTGTCATCGGCACCCTCGAGCAGGATGCCACTGGAGCCCAGTACGTGTCCTGCGTCACAGAGCGTGGCTAGCACGCTCTCTTTGTGCCCGACGCGGAAGGGCTTGTCGTAGGGATGCGTCAGCCAGGCACGCGAGAGCTGCTCTACCTCACGGTGGGTGAAAAAGGGGTACTCCACGATACCTTCTTGGGTGCGCTTGGCGGTCATGACATTGACCGAGTTGTGCAGCATCGCGTCGGTGATGATCGCCGTGGCTGGAGTCATGACAACCTGCATGTCAGGGTACTTGCTCTGGACAACAGGCAGTGTGCCAATGTGATCGAGGTGAGAATGGGTGATAAAAATTGTGTCGGGACTATCGTCTCCGATGAGTTGATAATCAGGCACTGCTGCGCGTCCTTCTTTCTTTGGATGCATGCCCGCGTCAAAGACAATGCGCGAGGATCCCCACTGGAGGAGATAGGAGTTGGAGCCAATATCTGTGCTGCCTGATAGATTGGTAAAACGAATCATGTGCGCTGCGAGTTTGCCTCATGCTGATGCGTTTGTCAATGCGTATTTCATCTCATCGTGCCTTATGACTGATTATTCGTTTGCTCGGAGAATTGGACTGAATGTAAGAACTATTTCGATTCTAGAGATAGTTAGCGTTTTTGCTTTGTTTGTGCGGCGATATCGGAGGATTTTATTTGTGTGTATTGTGGCTGGGTACTTCTGTTTGTATAATAATTTAAATGTGACTAGTAATAATTGTTGTACAGTAAATATTATTTATACGGGCAGATATGATGGTAGAAAATGCCTGTGTTAATGATGGATTTTTTCTAAACGTATTCATAACAAATAGTTTCAATTATGTCTGATCTTTGATTATTTGAGCTTTTGGTAAATATTATCACGAGGGCGACTCGTTCCAATTCGAAAAATGTGATTTATTTTTGAACAATATCTGCTATAGTACTGTCTACCATATAACGCAAGTTTGCTTATCGTTGTTATGCACAAAAAGGAGGTACGGTTATGTCAGATATGAGTGAAGAAGAGCTTAAGGCCTTGTTGGCGAGTCTATATAAAGAGCCAGAAAAGGACGAGTATTTTGAAGAGCGATTCACGCTGAAATTTCATGAACGCGTAGTACAAAGTGCTATTTGTA
This sequence comes from uncultured Akkermansia sp., assembly GCA_964370135.1. Lineage (GTDB taxonomy): Bacteria > Verrucomicrobiota > Verrucomicrobiia > Verrucomicrobiales > Akkermansiaceae > Akkermansia. Next base: position 2,224 of record CAYJID010000230.1, read on the forward strand.
CCCCGCCGAGTCGACGCCTTTGGGATGATTTTTGTCAATTCTTTGCGAACATGACAATGCCCAAGCTAGCCTACAGTGCCGTAGCATTAGCGACGATTTTTGCGGGTGTGTCGTCACTGAGTTTGCTCACCCCTAGTGCCCCTGGTGGAAAGATCGCGCAGAAGAATCACGCGAACTTGACCCATCTGAAAGCCTCGCTCGGAGAAGTACTAGGTGCCTCTATTACAAAGATGGATGATGTCGAGACAGCCGTGAGCAGCTCTGAGCTCCCCTCTCGATTGAGCATACGCCTCGCTCCTCCGCAGCATAGCTGCAGCCCCAACTATACGGGCGTCAACGTCATGCTACCAGAGAGTCAACCTCTCTACCTCGAAGGCGCGACCATCTATGTGCAGCAGCCTAGCGGGTGCGACGATACCACATTGAATATCATCCTCGTCGAGCCGCAGTAATTTTTTGTTTGTTTTTTGTTGAGTTATTGGTTAAGGGGGCTATTGTTTTCGGATGCGGCATGCTGCAGGGATGGGTTTCGAAATGGATTTCACGAATTGAAGGCTCAGAGCCTATTTTCGCATTGGTTTATTGGAAAACGCGCGAATAGAGAAGCTCCTATACACAAAACGCGACCTGCTAGTGTGGTCGCGTTTTTTTTGAGTGCTGAGGGCTGGCAGGGCTTAGAATCCCCAGCCTATCTGGATGATGCAGACGAGCATGATGCTTGCAATCAAGAGCTTGCTAGCCACCCCTGCCAAGAAGCCGAGCAGACCGCCTATGGCGGAGAGGGTGGCTTGCTTCGTGCCTGTCCTGCTGATGAAGAACTCACCGACAAAGGCACCGATGAGCGGCCCAAGGAGGAGTCCAAAGGGGAAGAAGAAGGAGCCGATGATCACACCCAGCAGGCAGCAGTAGAGCGAGGCCTTGCTCGCGCCGAATTTTTTTGCGCCAAAGTAGCTCATCACATTGTCAATGAGCAGGCCTATCACCGTGAGTATGCCGAGGGCGATCCATATCCATACGCCGTCCTCGCGCTCAGGGTAGGCGTAGCTGACGCAGGCTGCTGCGCCAAGCAGGCAAAGGTGGCCTGGGTAGGGGAGGATGCAGCCGATGATGCCCGCGAGGGCGAGGAGTGCTGCAAGGGTGAGAAGGGTGTAATAAAGAATTTCTTGAGGCATGATCGTGTATGTGAAACGCAGGAGATCCTCCATGGGAAGACCTCCTGCGCTGATGGGAACCTTGCAAAATTAGTTTTCAGAAATTGCAGATTTCGAAAATGAGCGACACAGCACGTCTTTTGCAGCATTTTGGCGAGAATTTGCGGCTTTTTGGGCTTACATAGCTCGCTATGCGCGCCCAAACGCCGCAAATTCTCATCCAAACTGCCAGCAAAATCCGAAGCTGCTAATTTTGCAAGATCCCCTGATGGGTGCAAAACTAGGTTTTAGGAATTATCCTTTTCGCGAGCGGCGGCGCGCTTGCGGTCCGTGGTGTTGAGGATGCGCTTGCGCATGCGCACGAAGCGGGGCGTGACCTCGACGAGCTCGTCGGCCTCGATGTACTCGATGGCGCGCTCAATCGAGAAGACGCGTGGAGGCGTGAGCT
>CAYJID010000231.1:0-3816 GCA_964370135.1 uncultured Akkermansia sp.
CCGCGCTACGCCATCGTCAAGCTGGGCAGCAAGGGTGCGGTCTTCTTCTACCGTGATGAAATGGACGAGATCAAGCACTTCCACAGCCCCGCGTGGGAACTGGAGAACGCCATCGACCCGACAGGAGCAGGAGACTGCTATCTGGGAGCACTCGCGGCGTACTATGGCGAGCACCTCGCGACGGAAAGCAGCCCGAGCGAGGAGCAGTGGAAACGCGCGCTGGAATACGCCGCGGTTGTCGCGGCGCGTGTCTGCGAAGACATGGGGCCCAACGCCCTCATCAAGTTCAGTGCCGACGAGATGCACGAGCGCGTCAAGCGCTTCGCTTGACGCACCCTCTTACTGTGGCGCAGGCGTGTATCTCCCTCACGCCTGCGCCGCCCCGTAGCTGCGCAGCATCTGCGCGGCATCGTCGGCCAGACGCTCGAGGGCGGGCTCTTTGCTGGGGATATTCGGCAGCGCCCACAGCGTGAAATCATTGTGCGTGACAATATTAAAATACATCCCGCGCAGACAGCTCAGCCACCAATACCAATCCCCTCGCGAGATACTGGGGAAGCAGGCCGCGAGCACCTCCTGCCACTCCGCCAGCGCGTAGGAGTAGTGCGACTCATACACGTCATGCGTGAGCTCGGGGGACTCGTAGCCCATCTTGTTGAGAAAGCAGAGCAGCTCTTCACCACTGATCAGCGCGCTGGGCTTCCAGTGCGTGTAGGGCGCGGCCAGCCATGCGTAGATGATGCGCTCGGGGCTCGCGCTCTGTGCCACCTCGCGCAGCGCGGCGAGACAGGCCTCATTGTAGGGCTCGGAGAGATGCGCCAAGCTGTCGCGGTAGAGATCCCCCTTGCTGCCAAAGTGGTAGCGGATGAGCCCCATGTTCTGCCCCGCCTCATTGGCAATATCGCGCAGCGAGGTGCCCGCAAAGCCACGCTCGGTAAAGAGGCGCACAGCGGCGCGCATGATCTGCGCCTTCGTCAGATCAGATTTGCTACTTGTCGGGGACATGGGGGATGAGAGATGGGGGACTTATTGCTTGAGGGCTTCGAGGTACTCGATATCGCCAGCAGCGAGGTCAAAGAGCTTGATGCGGCGACGCTTCCCCGTGTGCTCGACGAGGTAGACGAGGTCCTTCTTGCGGTCGAATTTCTTGAGCTTCGCAAAGACGCTAAAGGTGCCGCGCGAGTTGCTCCACTCGCGGTAGCCCTTCTCGCGCAGCTGCTCGAGGTAATGGCGGTGCATCTTCTGCGCCTGCGCAACACCTGAGCGTATGCCCTGACTCGCAGCAGAGATGAAGCCATCCGATCCATCCACCGTGCTCACGCGCTCGCCCTGCGCGCTGATGATGACGAAGGCGGGAATTTTTTTGATACCATAGCGGCGGCGCAGCGAGAGAATGTTCTGACTGCCGCTGCCGCCGTCCGTCTTGTAGCCATTCGCATCAAAGCCCGCGCTGCTATCGAGGCGCACGCCGACGACGCGCCCCTTCATCCATGCGAGGAACTCGGGGGTCTCTAGCAGGTCGCGCGCCATGCCCTTGCTCTTTGGGCTGAGCATGGAGTCGTGGAACCAGATGAGCGTGGGCATATTTTTTGAACGCGCATAGCGTATGCCCTTGCTGAGATTGCCCGTCCAGAAGGCGCGCTCACTCGCCCCCTCAAAGGCCTCGGTGATCCCCTCGATCTCCGCGTCGGGATTGTCGGGGTCGGTGAAGAACACGGGACCCTCCGCCTGGTTGTCAATCTTCGCGAGCTCCTCAGGCGTAGAGACAGAGAGACTCTGAGCACCTTGTGCGGCTGATTGACCGCCAGAGAGCGCGAGCTCATCGACGGTAGCCTCGCGCTGAGGTTTGTTTGGATCGTAGGCGGGCTTCGCCTCAGTCTTCTTATCTTCCTTTTCGGAGCTAAAGAGACTACAGGAGCTCAGCGTCAGGCTGCCCAGCAGCAGCAGGAGAGGGAGGGAGGGACGTTTCATCGACGGGGAGAGGGAGGGGTTAAGGTTGTTCTTCTTTTTTGACGGCCTGCCATCCGTCTTCGAGTTGCTCAAAGGTGGCGTCTTGCAGGCTGATATTCTGGGCGTCGAGCAGCGACTCGATGCCGTTGAAGCGGCGAAGGAATTTTTCGTTGGCCGCACTCATCGCGACCTCGGGGTCGACTTGGCAGTGGCGGCAGAGATTGGCGACGACAAAGAGCAGATCGCCGAGCTCCTCCTCGAGATGCGCGCGGTCGAGCGTCTCCGCCTCGATGCACTCGCGGACCTCGTCGAGCTCCTCGCTCACCTTGTCGAGGAGAGGCTCGGGGGCGTCCCAGTCAAAGCCGACGCGGGCAGCCTTGCTCGCGAGCTTGTTGGCACGCATGAGGGCGGGGAGCCCCTCGCCGCACTTGTGCAGGTAGGGCTTTTTCTTCTTTGGCTCGCTGCCCTTTTCGACACTCTTGATCGCGTCCCACTGCTTCAGCAGCCCCTCCGTGTCCGAGACTTGGGAATCGGCGAAGACATGGGGGTGGCGGCGCACCAGCTTGTCGGAGAGCTCTTGGGCGATATCGTTGAGTGTGAAGTTGCCCTGCTCCTCGGCGAGCTCTGCGTGGAAGATCACCTGTAGCAGCACATCCCCGAGCTCCTCCTTCATATGCGCGAGATCGCCCGAGCGGATCGCCTCGACGCATTCGTAGGACTCCTCAAGGAGATTCGTCAAGATACTCTCGTGCGTCTGCTCGGCATCCCAGGGACAGCCACCGGGGGCGCGGAGGCGGCGCATGACAGCGACGGCACGCTCGAGCTGACGTTCGGGCGTGCGGCAGTGGATCATGTCGTGCTCGGTCATCGGCGGTCGCGGCGTTCGTTTTTGCTCTTACCAGCGATGATATTGTCGATATGCTCGACGAGCTCCCATGAGACGCGGCGGCGGCGGTACTTGTTCCAAAGCATCTCGCGCAGGGCGACCCAGATGTCTTCGTTGAACTCGGCGGGGACGAACTCGACATCATCGCGCTGGGCGCGGCCGAGCTTGGGGGCTACTTCGAGCTGCCACCAGCCGCCAAAGTAAGTGGCGCGGTACGTGACCTTCTCGCGATCTTCGTTTCTATCTTGCCAAGAGAATGAATCCATGATTTATTTTATTTTTTATGTGTGAAAATATTAGCGGCGTGAGCGGCTCTCGCGGTGGATCTTCTCCACATCATCGCCCATCGTGGGGCGAATCGTTGCGCTCTTGTGCTTGCTGACATTGAGCGACACCACGATAGGCTTGGAGCGATTGCCGATCTCATCGTACTTGTAGATCACGCGCTGGACGAGCTTGCGATCGGGATTGGAGTACATACGCTCCTCGATGAGGCGGGCGTTGCGATCGTAGCCGTAGGCGACCTTGTAGATCACGGCGTAATTGCTATCGTAGATATTACAGCCGACGAGCTGGGAGTACTTGCCCTCGATGTACTCGTGGATGACGGCGAGGCGACCTTGGGACGTGTAGGTCATGGAGAGCATGCCAGAGTCGCCAGTCTGGCGCTTGTAGATCGTGCGTGTGCCGTCGGGGTGGCGGGTGACGCGGACGACATCGCCCTCTTCGGAGGAGGAGTTGGGACTCTGGGCGTGGAGGGGGGAGAGGAGACTGCTGGCAGACAGGAGCAGAGCCGTGAGGCTAGAAAGGAGGGCTTTTCTCATGGCATGATTCTAACGTTTTAGCGCACGTATGGCAAGAAATTATTCAAAAAGCAACAGACGACACATGTAAGAGATGCGCAGCATCTTGGATTCTTAAGGTCTAGACCTTAAGCGATCTCCGGCGATCGTTCGCCGGCGGGTCTGGGCAGAGCCCAG
>CAYJID010000232.1:0-3786 GCA_964370135.1 uncultured Akkermansia sp.
GTGTCACCGTCGGAGGCCTTCACCTCGAAGACGCCGTCACCGATTTCGAGCACAGAGATGTCGAAGGTACCGCCACCGAGGTCATAGACGGCGATCTTTTCGTTGCTCTTCTTGTCCAGACCGTAGGCGAGGGCGGCAGCCGTGGGCTCGTTGATGATGCGGCGTACCTTGAGGCCAGCGATTTCGCCTGCGGCCTTGGTGGCGTTGCGCTGGGCGTCGTTGAAGTAGGCGGGGACGGTGATGACGGCTTCGGTGATGGTCTCACCGAGCTTGTCTTCGGCGTCGGCCTTGAGCTTGGCAAGGATCATCGCGCTGACTTCTTGGGGGGAGAATACTTTGGTCTCGCCACCGACTTCTACCTTGATGTGGGCATCGCCATTGGCTGCGGCGACGATTTCGTAGGGGACTTTCTTGTCGTCTTCGGTGAGTTCGGAGAACTTGCGGCCGATGAGACGCTTCGCAGAGTAGACGGTGTTGCGGGGGTTGGTGACGGCTTGGCGCTTGGCGGCCTGTCCGACGACGCGCTCACCGGACTTGGTGAAGGCGACGATGGAGGGCGTGGTGCGTGCGCCTTCGCTGTTTTCGAGAACTGTGGCTTGGCCGCCTTCCATGACGGACATGCAGGAGTTGGTGGTACCGAGGTCGATTCCGAGGATTTTAGGCATATTTCTTTTTTGGTGTTGATTAGTTTGAGATGGTTCGTGAGGTAGGGCACCTCGCTTATACCTTTCTCTATGCAAATAGCATGCCAGCTTGCGCAATTACCATCAAAATCTGCATTTAGACTTATAATCAACATTTTTCGAAATGTATTGCTTTCGCAAAATAGAGAATACGTGCGACATTTTGTCACAGATTAAAGACAAAATGTCGCAGTTATGGGACATTTTGTCGCGGTCAGGGGAGAAAAATCTGCTTGCCCATGCGGTGCTGTACCATCTATACTGTCTTTTATGCGTACAGCAACACTATCACTCCTGTGTCTCTGCCTAGGGACGACCATGCAGGCTGAGACCCAACAGCCTCGCTACTCCACAGCTGGATTTTATACCACAACCAACTCTCCTCGTCAGGTAAGCTCGCTCAATCCTGATTGGAAGCTCAAGCTGGGAACCATCCCTGCTGAGCAGAAGCCCTACGCCTCAGATTATGACGATAGCTCATGGAGCAGTGTCAACCTCCCCAACGGCCTAGAAGTCCTTCCCCTCGATGCGAGCGGGGGTGTGAACTACCAAGGTGAAGCGTGGTACCGCAAATGGATGACGCTCCCCAAAGAAGAAGCAGGCAAGCGTCACATCCTCTACTTTGAAGGCATCATGGGCAAGAGCAAGCTCTACGTGAATGGCGAGCTCATCAAGGAGCATGCCGGCGGCTATCTTCCCCTCGCGGCCGACGTCACAGGCAAGCTCAAGACAGGGGAGAAGAACCTCATCGCCGTCTGGGCGGACAACGCCGATGACACCGACTGCCCACCAGGCAAGCCTCAGCATGCGCTGGACTTCTGCTACTTCGGCGGCATCTACCGCGACGTCTGGATGATCAGCACCTCGCCCAAGCTCTACGTCACGGATGAAAACATGGCAGGCAAGGTCGCGGGCGGCGGCATGTTCATCGCCACGCTCTCCGCGAACGCTCGGCAGGCTGAGATGGAGGTCAAGCTTGACGTCGCCGGCAGCAGCCCCACAGGACATGCGCGCCTCGAATGGATCAACCCCGATGGGCTAGCCGTGCTGACTCAGACGATCAAGGTCAAGCATGGGGAGAACAAAGTTAATGCCACTCTCGGCACGCCCGCACTCTGGTCGCCGCAGCATCCTCGTCTCTACACGCTGCGTGTCAGTCTCTTTGATGAGCAGGAGCAGCTTTGTGATGACTTCACCCGCCGTGTCGGTATCCGCTTCATCGAGTTCTCCCATGACAAGGGACTCATTCTCAATGGCACTCCCTATCCACGCAAACTCATCGGGGCGAATCGCCATCAGGACTTCGCCCATATCGGTAACGCGCTGAGCAACTCCCTGCACTGGCGCGACGCCGCCAAGCTCAAATCACTGGGCATGGAGGTCATCCGCAACGGGCACTACCCACAGGATCCTGCCTTTATGGATGCCTGCGACGAGCTGGGGCTCTTCGTCATCATCAACACACCGGGTTGGCAGCACTGGAGCAATGCGCCCATCTTTGCCGAGCGCGTCTTCAACGACATCGCACAGATGGCGCGTCGTGACCGCTCACGTCCCTCCGCCTTCATCTGGGAGCCTATGCTCAATGAGGTCGCGGCGGGTGGTCATGTGGTGGGGGGCGATTTCTCCCAACTCGTCCATAACATCGTCAAGGAGGAAATCCCCTACACAGGCTCCAACTACACCGCCTGTGACGAAAATGTGACATCGAGCAAGGACTACGACATTATCTTCACCCACCCGAACCTCAAGCGCGATGCTGCGGGCAAACTCTCCCGCGAAGGGCGCGACAAAAAGAAAGTCTACTTCACCCGCGAATGGGGCGACAACGTCGACAACTGGAGCTCGCACAACTCCCCCTCCCGCGTCGCGCGCAACTGGGGCGAGATCCCCCAGCTCATTCAGGCGCAGCACTACGCCTCGCCTACCTACGATTACACCTGCTACGAGACACTGCAAGAGGCACCCGCCTTCCACTTCGGCGGCACGCTCTGGCATAGCTTTGATCACCAGCGCGGCTACCATCCCGACCCCTTCTACGGAGGTGTGATGGATGCCTTCCGCAGGGAGAAATACTCCGCGGCCATGTTCCGCGCGCAGACAGATCTGCTTGCGCCCAATGTCTTCATCGCCAACGAGCTCACCCCCTTCTCCCCCCATGATGTGACTGTCTTTAGCAACTGCCCCCGCGTGCGCTTGACGAGCACGATCACAGCAACAGGCGAGAAAAAAGTGCTTGAGATGACGCGCAAGCCCAAACAACGCTGGGTCACCTTCCCCGACATCTGGGATCATCAGGCAGACAAAGCCGTCGTACGCAGCAAGGAGTACCGCCAGCGCATCCAAGACGTCAAGCTCCTCGTCGAGGGACTAGACAAGGACGGAAAGGTCATCGCCAGCCAGACCAAGCGCCCTGCGCGCCGCGCCTCCCTGCTCCAGCTCACTGCTGATACCATGGGCATCACCCCCGTCGCGAACGGCGGCGATCTCGTCGTCGTCACCGCTAGCATCACGGACAGTCACGGCAATGTGAAGCGACTCAACAACGGCACGGTGCGCTTCAGTATCGAGGGCGCAGGCGAGCTCGTCTCTGACAATGCGAACAACGAAGCCCCGCTGCTCTGGGGCGAAGCCTCCATCCTCGTGCGCACCACGACACAGGCAGGAGAGATCAAGGTCAGCGTCGCGCCCATCCTCCACGGCACCCACACGCCTCAAGGTACAAGCATCAGCTTCCCCAGCATCCCCTCCCCTCACCCGCTGATTGGAAACGCAACTCCGACAGAAAAAACGAGCCCTGAGAAAGCCACCGCCCCAGACACAGCCCAGAGCCGCGGACAAGAACTCAGCCCCGAGCAACGCGCCGCCATCGAGAAAAGCCTCCGCGAAGTCGAGGCTCAGCAAGATCAATTCGGTGAGCAACGCTGAGAGAAAATTAAATTTCTCTCATCATCATGCGCGAAATGCAACCCAATACTCAATGGATAACGATAGTAACAAAACTAAATAATAAAGAAATTCAAAATTCATTGAACAAAAACTCCACCACTGCTGTCTCATCTATATCGGCCAACTCCTGAGACTAGTGAAGGAGAGAGCATGA
>CAYJID010000233.1:0-3733 GCA_964370135.1 uncultured Akkermansia sp.
AGATGGCCTTGGTATGAAGCGACTGTGGTCACGATACGATTCTGACGGAGTGCCACAAATTCTCATCCAAACTGCTAGCAAAATCCGAAGCTGCTAATTTTGCACGATCCCCTATACGCAAAGACGCTCCCGATTATTTTAATCGAGAGCGTCTTTGTTATGATGAATGATTAGAGAGACTTGAGGCGAGAAAGGATAGAGTCCTTTGACGCAGCACCTATGACAGTGTCGACGACCTCACCGTTCTTGAAATAGATGAGCGTAGGGATATTGCGCACATTGTAGCGAGCGGCAATAGCCGAAGCTGCATCGACGTCTACCTTGACCACCTTCGCCTGACCTTCTACTTCTGTAGCGATTTGGTCAATGACGGGAGAGAGCATTTTGCAAGGTCCACACCACTGTGCCCAGAAATCGACGAGGACAGGTACTTCCGAGGCCAAGACCTCGCTATCAAAGTTATCTTCAGTTATGTTGAGTGCCATAATGTGAGACTATCTTAGCAGATGATTGAATAACAAGCGAACCATTTTCGTGTCACCAGAGTAGAAATATTCTAATTTTTTCTTCTGATGACTTCCATCTTACAGATCGTCAAAGCCGCCCGATTCTTCATCGTCGGCAGGAGCCTCATCGTCTGAGTCCTCGTCAGCGGGAGCGTCGTCGCCAGAGTCACCAGCATCCTCTTCGTCATCGGCGTAGGCGTCATCTGCAGAGGCATCCGAGCTAGCACCAGCAGATTCCTTGTTGGGATCACCAAAGAAGGCTTCTTGGTAGGTCACGCGCTCTGGAGTCTGGTCAATCTCATACTGGATGTAGATGAAGTAGCCCGCAAGCAGGACAGCCAAGCTCAGCAGCGTGAGGACGACGGGATGATCCTTGCGGATATCTTCGATATCATCATCGCCAGCAGGGCGGCCAAAGCCAGCAGGCTTGGAGAAGCCAGCAGGCTTGGCCACGGGAACCGTGGCCTTGGGCATCGCAGGAGAGGCGGCCGTGTCAGTACCAGCAGGGGCGGAGGGAGGCGTAGGCTTGAAGCCAGTAGCAGGCTTTGCGCCAGGAGCCACAGGAGCACCAGGTGTGCGTGGAGTGACAGGCGTCAGAGGGCGCGTCGCATTGCCACCGAGCATGACCGTGCGTATAGGAGCACCAGGGGCACCAGCAGGTGCGCTAGGAGGCACGGGTGCTGCAGGAGCACCGGGAGCACCGGGGGCACCAGGGGCTCTGGGAGGCGTGGGGACGGCGGGAGCACTAGGGGGCTTGGGAGGAGTAGGCACACCAGGGGCACTAGGAGGCGTAGGGACGCTAGGAGCACCAGGGGGCTTGGGAGGAGTGGGCACACCAGGGGCACTAGGAGGCGTGGGAGGAGCGGGGACGCCAGGTGCGGCTGGAGGCATGGGGGGCTTGGGGATGCCGGGGGCTGCGGGAGGCGCAGGTACGGGAGGAGTGGGAGGAGAAGATGGTGTGCTCATAGTGTGATAAAAAGGGGAATTCGCGTGATAAGCGGATTTTTCTTATACTAATCTATTCAACACGCCATTGCAAGCGGAAAAGATCAGGTATGTTATTTTATTGAAAATGATACATCTATTTGAGTGGAGTTTTTTTATGATTTGGAAGAGAAAATATCGCAAATCACATTCGTAAAACATTCATTTTCTAGAAAGCTAGATTACCCACCGCAGTAGCCCCCTAGAACTAGGCGAAAAAGCTCTCCCATGCGGCGGAAATCTTTTTTTATTTGAATGCGCCCCTCCAACTATGCTATGTTATCCCGCATGAATAGACATGATCAACGTCAGGTAGATGAAATGCGTCCCGTCGAGTTCGTCCTCGACGTCGCCCCCCACGCCACCGCCTCCGTGCTCAGCTGCTTTGGCAAGACGCGCGTGATATGCTCCGTGATGATAGAAGAGGACGTCCCCCGCTGGATGAAAAACCAGCGCATCGAGGGCGGCTGGCTCACAGCCGAGTACTCCATGCTCCCCTACTCCACGCTCGATCGCAAGCGACGCGACAGCACCGCGGGCAAGGTAGACGGCCGCTCCACCGAGATCCAGCGCCTCATCGGCCGCAGCCTGCGCACCGCCGTCGACCTCCAAGCCCTCGGCTCACGCACCATCTGGATCGACTGTGATGTACTCCAGGCCGACGGCGGCACACGCACCGCCAGCATCACGGGAGCCAGCGTCGCGCTCGCCATCGCGCTCAACCGCCTCGTCGCCCAAGGTCTACTCACGAGCAGCCCGGCCAAGCAGCTCATCGCCGCCGTCTCCGTCGGCAAGCTCAGGGGCACCCCGCTGCTCGACCTCTGCTACGTCGAGGACAGAGACGCAGAGGTAGATATGAACGTCGTCATGACCGAGGGCGGCTCCTTTGTCGAGGTGCAGGGCTCGGGTGAGGAGGCCGTTTTCTCCCCAGAAGAAATGTCCCAGATGATAGCGCTCGCCAGCAAGGGTGTGCAAGACATCCTCCGAGCCCAGCGCGACGCCATCGCCCGCGCCGACGCCGTCAAAGCCGACGACCTCGCCAGCCTCAAGGACTTCTTCGCTTAAGCGATCACTCTGAGCCATCGTTCCATCACTCATCGCGGCCCCCACTGACGCCTCATGAAATCCAACCTCCTGCTGCCTCTCATCCTGATCGCCCTCTGCCCCCACCCCCTCTCGGCACAGCAAGAGGCAGCCAGTGAGGCCATCCCCTACAAAGAAGAGCACGAGCTCAACGACAAACTCGGGCAGGCGCAGGCCTACCGCCACCGCCTCATCACCGCCATCCACCCGCGCCAGCAGCTGCGCGAGCGCTACGGCATCGCGCATGCCCGTGAGCTCGCAGAGCCACTCGGCATCTACACCGAGCAGGACGGCGAGCTCATCCTCACCCTCGACCGCGCGCCGCGGGGCGTCGAGCTACTCATCTACCACGTCGAGCAGCGCCAGCTCGCGCGCCATCCCCTCCACATCGGGGAGAATCGCCTCCGCGCCCCCCACGCAGGACTCTGCCATCTCTACTACCCCAGCGACAAGCCCGCGCAGGCCGAGCCCATCAAGCTCCAAATCAAGGGGGGCAAGATCAACGGACTCTACCACCTCGGCGATGGGGCAAAGGCATGGGACTTCATGAAGCGCCACACGGTCAACGGCTACATCCAGATCCTCTCCGACCAGCTCCACCTCATCCTCCCCGCCTCTAGGCTCGCAGCCCTCGACGGAGCCGCCATCGACCGCCTCATCCGCGGCTACGAAGAGCAAATCGCCCAGCAGCAGCGCGTCGTCGGCCTTGGCCACTACACCCCGCGCCCGAGCAACCGATTCATCCTCTTGCCATGGAGTGCCGACACCACCGCCCAGCATGAGCAGGGCATCCTCATCAACGTCGAGCTCCTCCCCGAGCTCCTCATGGAGAATCGGCTCAAAAGCAGCTTCAGCACAATCGCACGGCTCATGCACGCCAGCTACAGCAGCCTCATCCCCGAGGGACAGGGCGAGCTCACCGCCACCATGAGCCGCCTCCTGCTCGAAGCCGCCCACGCCCGACAGCTCAAGCCCACAGAAAAACGCCCCACCACAGGACTCTACTCCGCCAGCGCGCAAAGCGACTACATCGCGAAGGTCATCAATGAACGCCAGCTGTGGAATGCCGCCATGAGCCACGAGCTCGCGCCCAGCAGCCGTGAGACCTACCTCCTGCGCGACCTCGCCCCCCTCTGGGCACTCTACCTCTACACCGCCGA
>CAYJID010000234.1:0-3718 GCA_964370135.1 uncultured Akkermansia sp.
ATCAGATCCAGATGCAATCCCAATCACGCATCGGGAAGAACCTCGCCATCGACACCCTACTCGGGCTGCCCTCCGATCAGGTGCTCACGCTCCCCGAGCGATTCGCCAGCATCACCCATGCCGAGGTCGAGGATAGTCTACGCCAGCTCCTCCACCCTGAAGCCACACGCACCTGGGTAACGGTGAGCAAAAGCTAGGGAAGATTCTCCATTCTCATCATTCTCCCTATGCAAAAACCCCCTCTCTCATCATTCGATGAGAGAGGGGGTTTTTTATGGGGGGGGGGCTTGCTTCTATTTTCGCGCGAGCTCATCAAGAGCGCAATTGGCGCGTATTTCTCTCGATCTGAATAAGAAGAGGGATAAGCAACGCTATTGCAAATGCCATCACAGAGCTCACAATCAAGCTCATACCGCTGGCGCGAGCCTCTTTATCCAGGCTTTCTTCCGATCTTTGATTTAATATAAACTCCGTATTGTAAGAACGTATCTCACTTGCCCAGAATCTTTTTTTGTCCGATGTCAGCTCTAGGGACTTGTAATAATCATCTGCATCATCGAGGTACTCTATTAGCCCATCAATATAATCATCGTATTTATCCGGCTTGATATTTTCACGTATCGTACTCACGACCATATCCTCACACGCCTTCAAGCGTTTGTCATTCTCTATTTCTTCGAGATAGCTCAAATCAGGCTTCGCATCACGCATGGAGCGCTCATGATAAGAAAGAGATGAGTCTCCTTTTCTAAACTCAGGAATCTCCATCCCCTTGCCGAATAACAAGAGCTTGACTCCAAATAAAAATACCAATGAGCATAGCAAGATCGCGATCGCCGCAATCACCCTTCCCACATTGAAGGAGCCATTAAAGAACTTGTCAATAATCTTACTTACAATGCCATCCTTGTTGATCCCCCGCATACGATTCATGCATACTTGCGCTCCCGATAAGAAAGGCGATGCCTTGGGCGCGGGGGGAGAATCCGCGCCGAAGCGATCTTGGAAGCTCGCGTATGTGTCAGCGCCTTCTTCTATGATCAAGGTCTGGTCTGTTATCTCTCCTCGCTGCCGTAGTGCTATGAGTTCTTCACGTGTGACAGGTCCCACATGTTCGTCGTTTTGAATGTAGTAGTAATTGATCATAATATTATGAGAAAGTTAATGCGCTATTGGTAATTCATGTTAATATCACTGATATAACAAGGAGTCAAGATGTTAGAGGCGATATAAATATAACAAACAATCTATCACCCGAGATCGCCGTAATTACTTATTCACATTCCCGTCTCACATAGAGCTACTCCAGCTGAGCAGATTTATGAGCTCTTGCGCCGCTCACCTCTATCCCTCTAACTGATTCTAGAAGAGAGATCAAACAGGTAGACTGTTTTTCATAATTATTACAATTAACCCTAACATTATTCACATACTCGCTTTTGTTATTCCATGTTATTGACGAGTTATTCCCTATAAAAGGCGAGTTATTCACAATTTCACAATTCGCATGAATAACAAAAACACTTTCTTTTCCTACAGATAATGAAGCAATTAAATAAAAAAACGTATTAGATTATTCCAATATTGCCAAATCGGTATTTATTTAGTAAATTAAATCTTTCACCCATTTCTCTTCACGCGATCATGAACACCACTCTAGCTCCCACCCGAGAAGACCTCGAAGTCGAGTTCTTCCACGCCCTCACGCTGGCCAAAAAGCACAGCGTCCATCGCTCGATCAACGCACTGCTGATGCTACTCGAGGAACTGCGCGGACAGCCAGATAGCCCCTTCAAAAACAAACAGATGCAGCAGGCCATCGACGAGGAGCTCTACAAGCTCGATGCCTTCGAGAAAAAACAACGCTGGGAGCAAACCCTCCCGCTGCTCAAAGAAATCGTCAGTGAGTTCGACCTCCTCCTCCAGACCATCACCTCCCAAGGCTACGAGCACCGCGTCGACATGCTCGCACTCCAGCGTCGATCGCGTCAGCATCACGAGCAGCTCCAGCAAATCGTGGAGTCGGCCGACCTACGCGCCGCCGAGGAGCTCCTCGTGAGTATAGATGATCTCGACTACAAGGTGCGCAACCTCGTCACAAACAATGCTCTCACGCTCAAGAAGCTCAAAAAACTCAGGCAAAACTTCTCCCAGATCCCTTGGACAGACGCCCTCTGGGCACAGGATCTGCTCCAGCAGGCTCTCCAAGGACCGCCTGAGCATGCCCCCAAGCTCATGCACCAGCTCATGCAGCTGATTGAGGCGTGATTGAGACGTGATGGAGCTAGAGGCAAACTGCTGCATGTCTCCATTCTGAGCTTGCATTGCCCCCGCCGCTCCCCTATACTCGCACCATGCCCCGCAACACCCTGCTTTTGCCCGTCAGCATCAAGAAAACGACCTTTAAAAACCGCCTCTTCAAGGCCGCGAGCTGGGAGAATCTCGCCGACGATCAGGGGCACATGACCCCCGAGCTCTTCGCCATCTACGATGAGCTCGCCCAGGGCGGCGTCGGCGGCATCCTCACTGGCTATGCCTACGTCACGCCCGATGAGAAGCCCAACGCGGGCATGATGGGCATCTACGAAGATAGCTTTATCCCCGAATACCAAGAGCTCACCGCGCGCGTGCACCAGCATGACGCGCGCATCGTCATCCAGCTCGCCTACGGTGGCTCCATGTCCACCCTCTCCCCTCCTTCAGAAAAAATCCTCGGTCCCTCAGCCATCCCCAACGAGGCGACAGGCATCACGCCTCAGGCGATGACGCGCGCCGACATGGAGTATCTCATCGACTGCTACGCGCAGGCCGCGCGCCGCGCCGAGGCGGCGGGCTTTGACGGCGCACAGCTCCACGGGGCACACGGCTACATGCTCAGCCATATGCTCTCGGGGGATTACAATCAACGCGATGATGAATACGGTGGCAGTATTGAGAATCGTGCGCGTCTCTGGGTGGAGATCGTCCGCGCGATGCGCGCCGCTGTCTCGCCCGATTTCCTCCTGCTGGTCAAGATGAACTCCGAGGACTTCACCCCACAGGGGCTCACGCAGGACGAAGCTCTCGTCGTCGCGCGCCTCATCACCGAGGCGGGCATCGACTGCATCGAGGTGAGCGGGGGGAATTCCTCGTCACGCGCCGTGCTCAAGGGCAATCTCGGCACCTCACGCAGCCGTATCAAGTCACTGGAGTCGCAGTCATACTTTGCCCCCTTTGCCAAGCGTCTCGCCACCACCGTCGACATCCCCATCATCCTGACAGGGGGGAATCGCCATCTTCAAGCCCTCGAGCAGCTCCATCTGGAGGGCGACATTGACTTCTTTGCGCTCTGCCGCCCGCTCATCTCTGAGCCCGACCTCGTTTCGAAATGGTACGCGGATGAGACCTACCTGCCCCGCTGCAGCTCCTGTAATGGATGCTTCCGCACCGAGGGCAAGCGCTGCATGCTTGATAAAAATAAATGAGGCATTTTATTTTACGCCACTTCATCAGATTCGCATCAGCAGCACTGCCCTTGCGTATGACTACTGTGGCGGGCTCTAAAGGAGGCTTCTAAATTCTCATCATTCTAAAGGGGGCTTCTAAATTCTCGTCATTCTAAATAAGCAAATACAGAAAATCGCTTCACGAGGCAGCTTTTGAGCGCTTTTAGGCTGCATTTCCGGCACTCCGTCAGAATCGTATCGTGACCACAGTCGCTTCATACCAAGACCATCTT
>CAYJID010000235.1:0-3699 GCA_964370135.1 uncultured Akkermansia sp.
AGCGATTTTCTGAATTTTCTTATTTAGAATGACGAGAATTTAGAAGCCCCCTTAACTCTGATGTAACAGAAAGAGCATCCTCTAAGAGATAGCTCGCCCTAGCGCGCCAATTCTGACACAGGGGCTACAGAGCATGCCCGAGTGTGCTTTCGTAGAGGGAGGCTAGCACGAGCCCCACGATGCTCAGAGGCAGATCCACACAGACGACTGTGCCCACGTGTGCCACTCTCGCTAGGTAAAATTTGCGTCCCGCGTTGTAGTAGCGGCCGTCGAGCTCAAGATCACGTCGTATGATCTGCTCAAGCCCAGGGATAGCAATGCGGCGCATCTTCCAGCCTGCGGGCAGGCGTGCCCCTTTCTGCAGATAGCTCTTGATGTCCTGATCCTCGGTGTAGTCGAGTCCCTTGCGGTGTATTCCGTATTGCCGCAGCCTCTGCGCGGCGCGCGACTGCCTGTCGAGCTTGAGAGGTACGTAGAGCTTTTTGGGATCGGTGGGCTCGGAGAGCTCCATCGTTCCTGTGTGCCATCGGGGTCGATGTCCATCAAAAACGAACACATAGTAGCTGATCAGAGGGCGCAGCTCCACATTGGCACTCATCGTTATAGGGAGCATATAGACGGTGTCTCCTTTGCCATTCTGCAGCTCAATGATCTCGCTGGAGCTCAGAGACCAGGCGTGCACCGTGTAGTGGGCATCTCTCGCCTCTCCTCCGCTCAGAGCCGCATCGACATAGTGCCCTGTATTGGTCGAGAGGCTATAGATCTCACAGGAGGGTAGGAGGAGGCAGGCGATGCTAGCCGCGCAGGTACATTTCAGGTGCTTCATTCTGCATTGATAGCAGAAGTGCTCGCGCGTGTCAATGAGAAAGCCACCCCCTCTCGTGAGAAAGGGGGTGGCTTTGTGTAGAGGAATTGTTATCCCTTAGCTAGCTTTAGCCGCAGCAGCAGGAACCACCAGAGCAGGGCTCGGCGAGTACCTTGCGGAGGCGTGCAAAGCGGGGCAGGGAGTCGACAGTCTTCATACCAGTCTGGCCCTGGATGAGGGGCAGAGCGTAGTCGATGAAGGCTTGCTCGACGTTGTTGCCAGCGGCGTTGATCCATTCGCGGGGAACCTTGTTCTCCGTGTTGGCAACACTTGCGAGGTCGAGGAGCATGGTCTTGCAGACGTATTCGCCGCTGGACATGTCGCGCTCGAAGGCGACCATCTTGTCGGTGACACCAGCGATGGCGGATTCGACGGCGGTCTTGCCTGCGAGGTAGGCTTCGTTCGCGTCAGTTGCGGAGGCGACGTGGGTCGCGCAGCGCTGAAGAAGGGAGAACTCGATGCCGCGGATCTTGGCGGTGGGGACGCGGTCGCGGACGACTGCGGTGAGCTTGGCGGCGAGGCCACCGAGCTGGGCGTGACCAAAGCCGTCCATGGCGTTGGTGTCAGCTTCAGCGATGAACTTGCCGTTCTTGTCATGGATACCTTCGGAGACGACGACGAGGCACTTGCCAGTCTCGTTGTAGGTCTTCTCGACGTCGGAGAGGAAGCTTTCCATGTCAAAGTCAACCTCAGGGAGGTAGATGTAGTCAGGGCCTGCTCCTGCGTGGTTAGCAAGGGCAGCGGCGGCGGTGAGCCAGCCAGCGTTGCGGCCCATGACCTCAACGATGGTGATCATCTTGGTGTCATAGCAGCAGACGTCGTGCTTGATTTCGGTGATGGAGGTGGCGATGTACTTGGCCGCCGAGGAGAAACCAGGGCAGTGGTCGGTGCCAAAGAGGTCGTTGTCGATGGTCTTGGGGATACCCATGACGCGGCACTCGTAGCCACTTTCCTGCATGTACTTGGAGATCTTGTTGCAGGTGTCCATGGAGTCGTTGCCACCGTTGTAGAAGAAGTAGCGCACGTCGAACTTCTTGAAGGTTTCAAGGATCTTCGCATAGTCGGTAGGATCATCCTTGGGGTTCTTCATCTTGTAGCGGCAGGTGCCGAGGGAGGAGGAGGGGGTGAACTTGAGCAGTTCGAGTTCTGCGGGGTCTTCCTGACCCATGTCGTAGAGCTTGCCATCAATGACACCTGTGATGCCGTTGGCAGCACCGAAGACGCGTGTCACTTGGGGAGCGTTGAGAGCGGCCTGAATAGCACCGAGGACGCTGGCGTTGATCACAGCTGTGGGACCACCGGACTGACCGATGATGCATGCACCTTTGAGTTCGTTCATACTTATTATATAAGGATTGGGTTGAGTGTACCCATAGGGTGAGAGCTCGTGTGACTGACTCACGCTACGGCGGCGGCATTGTAGCGAAGTAAATCGCAAATAGCAAGAGAAATCAGGGGTGTTTTGCTTATTTCTACACGCTTCTCACTCTGCTCCTCGTGTTTCCTGTGCTTGACCCCAGAGAGAGAAAAGGGTAAACTGGGAGCATGCAACTATTTTCGTGGATGACATGGATCTTGAGCCTCGCGCTCGCTGGTGGCGGACTCGTCAATATCTCGCAGGTGCTCGAAGCGCAGACGGCACCGATCACATGGGAGCAGAAATACATCCTCGTCATCACGGCGGGCTGGCCTATCTATATCGCCTTTGCCCTCGCGCTCATCGCCGGTATAGGTGCGACGCTGGAGCTGCTCGCTGACGCCCCCGCGCGCACGATCATCCAGCCAGCGGGCAACGCGCCCACGCAGGGGATCAAGTCCAAGAAGAAGCCCGCAGGCGCACGCCAGAAGTCTGTAGCTGACCAGTCCTTCAGCAGCCACCTCGCGCAGGAGGGCTCATTGACCCGCGATTTCGAGCGCGTCAGCAAGTCACTCCCCCATCAGATGGTGAATCTCTATGAGGAGAAGACGCCCGAGGACGAGGTGGATTATCACGCTGGAGCCAATGCTCTAGGCTCGGCGGCGACCGTGCCCGCCGTCTCGCGTGTCGCCTCCACGCCGCGTCGCCCAGGTGTCGCGGCAGCTCAGGCTCAGCCACAGCCGAGCAAGACGGGCGATGACGAGCAGCTGGAGTTCTTCCGTATGTAATTTTCGCGTCTTACTTTCTATTTTATGCCTGACGCCTCCCTCCCTCCCTTTGCGCAGATACGCGCCCTGCTCACCGCCTCGGGTATCCCTGAGGTGGATGAGTCCCGATTCCAGCTCATTGCCAAGGGGGCATCAGGGCGTTGCATCCTGCGCGCCTATGGGGTCATCGGCATCGTGTGGACGCATGCGCGCGCGGACAATTCTTCCTTTCTCACGGCGGCGCGTGGGCTGGCTTCTTATGGCATGGCCGTACCCGCCATCATCGCCGCTTGGCAGGATGCGGAGGGGAATGGAGCCTGCCTCACGAGTGATCTGGGCGAGCGTGATTTGCTTTCCTATAGACAGGAGGGCGAGCAAGATTGGGCGACACTGCGCGCGCTCTACCGAGATAGCTTTGAGACCGTACTACCTCTCTATGCGCTGCGCCCTGACTGGGAGCTGCAAGCCCCCTTTGATGAGGCACTCTATCGCTGGGAGCAGGAGTATTTCTCCGACCATTTCCTTGCGCTGCATGCTCAGATGTCTGACGCCGCGCGCGAGGAGCTGATGCAGCAGGGGGCGTGGATGGCTCTCGCGGAGGATCTGGCGAGCCTACCTCGTATGCCCGTGCATCGAGATTTGCAGAGTCAGAACATCATGATTCATGAGGGGCGCGCTTGGCTCATCGACTTCCAAGGCATGCGCATGGG
>CAYJID010000236.1:0-3620 GCA_964370135.1 uncultured Akkermansia sp.
AAAAAATCCAGCTCTAAAATCATCTCAAAATCTTACCTCGCAAGAAAATAGAAGCCCCTATAAAATGATCATCCAAACTGCATACAAAATCCGAAGCTGCTCATTTTGCAAGATGCCTTAGAGGGTGTCGTGTAAAATCTTCTGAGGTGAAAAGTGCGAGACTTTATGATATTGTTCGTAATCTTTTCAATATAAATGTGAAAAAATGTAATCCAGCGTATTGATAAGGATTTTCTATGAGCTGAATCTGTTTTTTTTGCTTGAGTAATCGCGTCATCTATGTTAAGTCTTAACTTGTCTATGAAAACCCTTCTTTCAACTCTTGCATTGTTGGCCGCGCTCGCAGGTAGCGCCACGGCTGCTCCTTATGTCCTCCCCTCCTCTCAGCCAGGTGCCCTGATGAGCCATGACTGGCAGCCAGTCTATGCGATCGACGTGGTCTCTGCTATCGCCGATGATGATTACTATGCTGATACATGGGGACCTCGCGGTACGCTGAGCCTCTATAGCGCGACGGAGGGTGACTTCATCCATGAGTTCAGCCTCAGTGCTGCTGCCCTCTTTGGTAGTGAGTCCGTCGGCTATGGGCAGGAATATGATGCGACACTGATTCCCATTACTCTGGGCTATGACATTCACATCAACATCATCAATGATCTCTACCTCGACCTCGGCATCAGTGCAGGTTACTCCTTTGCCGATACATCAAGCGATTACGCTTGGCTTGAGGAGAGCTCAAGCGGCTTCACCTTCTCCGTCGGTGCAGGTCTGATGTGGAAGGCGACAGAAGACATCTATGTCAAGCTCGGCTACGAGTACGGTCGCTCCTACTATGATCGTGATACAATCGGTATCTATGACCAGCACATGATCACGCTGGGTATCGGCTGCCAGTTCTAATCGAGCTCGCCTTTCCGTTTCAAAATTAAAAGAGTCGCTCTTTCGAGAGCGACTCTTTTTGTATGTGGAGTGGGGAGACTCCAACAAGGGGAGGAGGGCATTTGGTGTGCGCAGCTAGGGCGCGCCGTGTGAGGCGTGGTTCACTAGGAGCTGCTCGTGCTTGTCTTTTTCGTGCTGTTCTTTGTCAGATTCTTCTCTGCTCCGGTTGGCTTCTGGGCTTTTTCTGCTATCTTTGATTCTTTTTTTGCTTGCTGCGTCACCTGTGGCTTCTCTACAGTGCTGAGTGAGGCGAGTAGGTCGAGCATCAGCGCGATATTGGCTTGTTTTTGCTGCGTTACAGAGGCTGATGGGCGTGTGTAGGCGAGCAGCTCCTTGAGCTCGCGTCGCTGCTCGTAGTAGCCCTCAGGGCGGCTCAGTTCGTAGTTGTAGACTTGGCTGTGCTGGTTGAGCCTGTCTCGGTAGTCCTCGACGATTTCGCGTCTCGCTCCAGCACCCTGGTCACTCACGTGTGAGAGCTGTTTATTCATCTCGGTGACGAGGTCGCGCAGCCCCTCAAAGTAGAGCTGATGCATAGGCGGGAGCTGGGCGATGGTGCTGATGTATTGCTTCTCCAGCTGGTCTTGCATGCCAGCTTCGACGAACTCGGGCTCATAGACCATGAGGCGTACGAGGATGGTGATCTTGCGGATGGCTTCTTGCTCTTCGGTGCTAAACGGGGCATTCTGCGCGGCTAGTGTGGGGGAGCACGCGAGTAGCAGAGTGCAGAGAGGATAGGCTGATGGGTTGATAATCATGCGTAGTGGGTATTGATTTTTGGGGTGGGGGAGATGACCATACGCGCGCGGCGCAGGGTCGCTTTGGGGTGCAAATAGCAAAGGGATTGTGACGCTATGTGAGCATCATCAATCCTTTGCAGTGCGGGGGTATTGTTAAATGTTTGCAGTTAGATTGTTGGGTCAATTATTGACTAATCTTATTGTTTATTGATGCTATACATGCCAGCTCCTGCGACGAGGATGATGTCGTAGCCAAAGATATCGGTGAAGAGATTCGCCTTGGTACGCATGGCGAGATTCTCTATACTCAGGTCATGCGCATCGGGTACGATGAGCTCGATGAGACGGGGGTGCATCTTGACGGTGAACTCGCGGATGCGCGTGGCATGCGAGCGCTCCATCGCGTCGGCGATGCGCAGCAGGGCGGCGAGCTTCTGCACGCGTAGGCGGTCTTTCTCCTCCATCTCCGCATAGAGACGCAGGTGCAGCGAGGGAGCACCATGACGGTGGTAGCGCGCGAGCAGAGCCACGATCTCGACGTCGACCTGCGAGAGGCCAAAGTGCTCGGAGTTGAGGATGATGTATTGGCTGTGGTGGTGGTGCTGCTTGGCATTGATCGCGGTGCCGACCTCATGCAGGATGGAGGCGACGTGGAGCAGCAGCTTGTCATGTGCGCCGAGCTTGTGCAGGCTCTGGAGCTGGTCAAAGAGCTGCGCGCTGAGGTGGGCGACCTGATCGCCGTGAGCCTTGTTGATGAGGTAGCGCGAGGCGAGCAGCGTGGAGAAGTGGATGACCTCCTTTGCCAGTGCTTTGTTCTGCTTCACACTGGGCAGCAGCATGCGCAGGTAGTTGTAGCGCGTGTCGTCGGCATAGATCATGACCTCGGAGGCCTGGATCTGGCGGATGAAGATCTGGTAGAAGACGAGCGTGGGGAGAAAGCTGCGCACGCTCGCGTAGCTGAGGTTGTAGCGCTCGACGCGCTGATTGAGAGGCAGCTGGGCGAGCTCGCTGATATAGCCGTCGAGCTGGTGCTGGATGCAGGTGGTGCCGTCGCAGGCGATGCCTTCAAAGCTCTGGAACTCGGGCGTGAGGATGAGGATGGCGTCGGGATGCTCGGCAAAGCGGCGCTCATAGTCGTAGTGGATCTGCTCGATGGCTCCTCTGAGGTGGTCGCGGATGAGCAGCGGCTCATCTTGTGAGAGGACGAAGTCGCCCGAGCCGATGTCCTCAGCGGTGCGCGACGCGCCGTTGCGGTAGCAGGCGTAGAAGTTGATGCGCTTTTCCTCAAAGACCATGACGCGCGTGTTGCCCGGACCTACGTGCAGCATGAGGACGCGCTTGTGGCGCAGCTCCTTGTTTTTATTGAGTATCTTGCGCGCTTGGAGGTAGAGCATGCGCGTCATCTCGCCATCGTCCATGACCTGGAGGCGTAGTCCTGAGGCGATGTTGATGCGGTTGATGACGGTGTCGAGGTTGTCCAGATCGTAGAAGATATTCGACGCGCGCAGCTGGATGTCGAGAGGCCCCGCGAGCTTGTATTCCTCGAGCAGCTGGCTGTATTCGCCGATGATGCGGACGCACTGATCCATCGTCTCGCGCGCAATATGATTGGTCGAGAAGATTTCGCGTGCGAGATCGAGAGGCTGGGTGAGCCCATCGAGGAGGCGCGGCTTGGCCTCTCCCTGCTTGGCCGTCACGATCATCGACACGTTGTGCGCCGAGAGGAAGATGACAGCCTGCATCTCTAGTTTGTTGGGATCAATGAGTCCGCTCATGGTAGATGGTTCTATTTGTTCTTTTCCCGCGGGGGAGGAGTGACAAAAGCGATTCGGCTTTAGCTGCCGACCTCAAGTAGGATCTTGCCCCCTCGGTATTCTTGCTGAGCATGAGCGCAGGCCTCGGCGACCTCATCGAGCGGGTAGACGCGATCGACGGCCTGCGCGA
>CAYJID010000237.1:0-3588 GCA_964370135.1 uncultured Akkermansia sp.
GCCTGCACACCGGGCTGGTGGTAGGCGTTGATGTGGACGAGGCTCGCGTAGAAGCTCACGGCGCGCTCAAAGAGGGCGATGAGCTGACCGAGCGTGTAGGCACTCACCTCAGGGATGGAGATGGTGACGCTGGCGCGACCGTTCTCAGCGAGTGCCTTGCGTGTGCCACGGAGGAAGCCTTGGAGGTAGTCGCAGGAGGTGAAGCCAGGCTCCACCTCGATACCGTCGGCGATGGCGCGGCGCACCTCGATGAAGCAGGCGAAGAAGTTGTGTATACCGTCGCGCAGCTGCTGGACGTAGGCGTGCTGGTCGGTCGAGCCCTTGTTACCATAGACGGAGAGCCCCTGATAGACGGGCACGCCGTCGAGGTCGAGCTCCTTGCCGATGGACTCCATGATGAGCTGCTGGAGGTACTTGGAGAAGAGCACGAGGCTGTCTTTGTAGGGGAGCACGACCATGTCCTTGAGGCCTTTGCCATCCCCTGCTTTGAACCAAGAGAGTGCGAGTTTCATGGCTGCATTCTGTGCCGTGTCCTTGCCGCGGGTCTTCGCGTCCATGTCGGCGGCTCCCTGGAGCAGCTCGTCGATGTTGACCCCTTGCAGGGCGGCGGGGATGAGACCCACGACGGAGGTCTCCGATGTGCGACCACCGACCCAGTCCTCCATGGGGAAGCGCTGCATCCAGCCTTCCTTCACAGCGACCTCATCGAGCGTCGAGCCTATGCCCGTGACGGCGATGGTCTGGGGGGCGAATTCGACGCCGTTCTGGCGGTAGTAATTCTGCGCATAGACCATGCCATTGCGTGTCTCGGGTGTGCCGCCGCTCTTGGAGATGACGACGTTGAGCGTCTCTGCCAAGGGGAGCGTGGAGAGCACCTTGAGCATGCCGTCGGGGTCGGTGTTGTCGAGGAAGGCGAGCTGGAGTCCCTTGTTGGGCAGCGCGTCGGCGACGAGCTCAGGACCGAGGGCGGAGCCACCGATGCCGATGACGAGGCAGGTGGTGTATCTCTTGCCCTGAGGGGTGCGGATGGTGCCGCTGAGGATGTCGGCGGCGAAGGTCTTGAGAGCCGCGAGGGGCTCGTCGATGAGGGCTTTGAGCTCAGGGGTGGGGGCGAGCTCGCTGTTGCGCAGCCAGTAGTGACCGACCATGCGATTCTCATCAGGATTGGCAATCGCGCCTGCTTCGAGGGCGTCGATCTCCTGATAGGCGCGCTGGATGCGGGATTCCATGCTGCTGAGGAAGTCGGTGTCGAGAGGGAGCTTGGAGAAGTCAAGCGAGATTCCCATCTCGGGGTATCGGACGAGCTGCTGTGCGTAGTCTTTCATGCTGGCGGAGATTATAGGTGAGGGGGATGTGTTTGGCAAATTTTTTTACAAGAAAGCTGTAAAGTTTTTTACGAAAAAACACCCATTCATCAATAGATATGACGACGTGCCTCTTCTCCATTGATCGAGAGGGAATGAAGAAACGCAGCACTCCTCATGTGAGGAATGCTGCGTCACTGTATGTGATCAATAAAAGATCTTAACCCTCTTGCTCAGCGGCTGCTTGCTTGTCGGCTTCGAGCTTCAGGCGCATCTTCTCAGGCAGCTTGACCTGAATGTGGATGTCGCGCAGCTGATTGGGCTCGGCGGCAGCGGGTGAGTCGCTCATGAGGTCGGCACCGCGGTTGTTCTTCGGGAAGGCGATGACCTCACGGATGGAGTCGCATCCACCGATGAGCATGACGACGCGGTCGAGACCGAGTGCGAGACCACCGTGTGGAGGTGCGCCAAAGGAGAAGGCACTCAGCAGGTGTCCGAATTGCTCAGCGATGGTGGCATCATCGAGACCCAGCGCGCGGAAGGTCGCGTCCTGCAGATCGCTCTCGTGGATACGGATCGAGCCGCCGCCGAGTTCATTACCATTGAGGATGACGTCGTAGGCCTCAGCGCAGATGTCGGTGGAGATCTCGCCCTTGAGCACCTTTTCTACGTCCTCGGGGACGGGGCGGGTGAAGGGGTGGTGGATCGCGCCGTAGCGCTGCTCTTCCTCATCCCAGCCAAAGAGCGGGAAGCGGTTGACCCAGAAGAGGTCGATGTCGGTGTTGTCCTTGAGCAGCTCCATGGAGCTAGCGCATTCGAGACGCACGCGACCGAGGATGGTGCAGGCCTCTTCCCAGGGACCCGCGGCGAAGAAGACGCAGTCACCCGACTCGATGTTGAGCTCGGCGGTGAGGGCGGCGATTTCTTCATCCGTGAGACGCTTCGTGATAGGGCTCTTCCAGCCGTCGCGGTCGCTGACGTCGCGTACCTTGATGTAGGCGAGTCCCTTGGCACCGGCTTCGATGGCGGTCTGGGTGAGCGAGTCGATCTGACCGACCGTGGGGGAGTAGTTCTTTGCGTTGATCGCCTTGACCACACCGCCGTTGGCGACTGCGGAGGAGAAGACGCGGAAATCACTCTTGGCAAAGATCTCGGAGCAGTCCGTGATCTTCATCTCAAAGCGACGCTCGGGCTTGTCGGAGCCGTACTGATCCATGGCGTCCTTCCACGTCATGCGGGGGAAGGGAGTGACGATGTCGCGGTTGATGGATTCTTTGAAGACGCGCTTGAGCAGCTGCTCGATCCAGTTGTAAATATCTTCCGCCGCGATGAAGGAAGCCTCAAGGTCGATCTGGGTGAACTCAGGCTGACGGTCGGCGCGCAAGTCTTCGTCGCGGAAGCAGCGAGCGACTTGGAAATACTTCTCCATACCTGCGACCATCAGCAGCTGCTTGTACTGCTGGGGAGCCTGAGGCAGCGCGTAGAAGCTACCAGGGGAGAGGCGGCTGGGGACGAGGAAGTCGCGTGCGCCCTCGGGCGTGCTCTTCGAGAGGATGGGGGTCTCGATCTCAAGGAAGCCCTGCTCGTCGAGGTAGTCGCGCATCGTCTTGGTGATGCGGTGGCGCAGGATCATGTTGCGCTGCATGGGGGCGCGGCGCAGATCGAGGAAGCGGTACTTGAGGCGCATGTCCTCGTTGGAAAGATTGCGATCGAGCTGGAAGGGGAGTACAGCCGCGCGGTTGAGGACGGTGAGACCGTCTGCGTCTACCTCGATCTCGCCTGTTGCAAGATCGGGGTTGGTAGCGTCGATGTCGGCGGTCTTGAGACGAGCGGCGACCTTGCCTGTGATCTGGATGACGGATTCGACGCGCAGGGACTCAGCCTCAGCGGCGAGATCGGCGTGGTGCTCGGGGCGGAAGACGACTTGCGTAATGCCTTCGCGGTCGCGAAGGTCGATGAAGATGACGCCGCCGTGATCACGAACGGTATCGACCCAGCCAGCAAGGGTGACGTTCTGACCGATGTCTGTGGGACGGAGTTCGTTGCAGTTGTGGGATCGATAGATGCTCATAGTAAAATGCGCGGATATTGTACTCTCGCAATCTGGTTTGTCAAGTCATTTCCTTTCAAAATAGCTGTTCGAAGTTACTATGCGCCGTCGTTGAATGAAGGGAGCTTCTAAATTCTCGTCATTCTAAATAAGCAAATACAGATAATCGCTACACGAGGCAGCTCTAAAATCATCTCAAAATCTTACCTCGCGAGAAAATAGTCAATTATATTG
>CAYJID010000238.1:0-3578 GCA_964370135.1 uncultured Akkermansia sp.
AAAATATACACTTGACCTCACGCGTCATCAGGTGTACCCTAGTGCTCAGAACACAAGCATGAGCCCCTATTCCCAACCCATGATTGAAGAAGCAGCCCGCTCCACGGAGGCCTGGGCTTGGCGTCGCACCCATCTCAATCTCAACTAGGGGAGAAGCACCACATGCCCATCACGGCACACACGCGCCTGCACCGTTTTCACATCCACAAACGCGCTTTGACTTCCCCGTAGAAGTCAAAGCGTTTTTTCTTTTCATCCTTGATCCCAATCATCATCACTCACCACCACACACAGCCAACATCATGACCATCATCCTCCAGCAGCAATGCCGACTACTCCCTGAGGGCGACACCCAGACCCCCATACGGCTCTTCATGCAGATCCGACAGCAGAATCCCCACGCCCTGCTGCTGGAGAGCGCCGAGGTCGACGGCCGCTGGGGACGCTACAGCCTCATCGCCACCGACTTCATCGCCGAGTTCGCCTGCCGCGACGGCAAGCTACACATCCAGACCGAGCATCCCCAGCTCACCGCCCTGAAAACAGATCTCGACGAGCAGCCCTACATGCCCGCCATGCACCAGCTGCTCGCCTCCCTCGAGATCCAAGGCGATGATCCGAAGGCACCCCCCATCACACGCGCCATCTACGGCTACTGGGGCTACGAGATGGCCGCCCTCTTCCAGCCCAAGCTCGCCGCCACCATCCCCGTCACCGAGGCCGAGAGCCACCTCGTGCTCGCCGCCACCGTCCTCGTCTTTGACCACCTCTACAACAAACTCTACCAGCTCAGCATCGGAGAGCCCCGCGACATGAGCCAGCTCACCGACGCGCCCCAGAGTGCCACAGCAGAGCTCGAGGTCGGCGACACCCAGCGCCTTCCTCGTGAGCAGCAGTACATGCAGGGCGTCGAGCAGGTGCGCCGTCTCCTCCACGAGGGCGAAGCAATCCAGGTCGTCGGCTCGACCCAGTGCAGCGCGAGCTTCAGCGGCGACACCTTCACCCTCTACCGCCGCATGCGCGGGATCAACCCCTCGCCCTACATGTTCTACATGTGCTTTGCCGAGCTTGAGCTCTTTGGCGCCTCCCCCGAGGTCATGGTCAGCTGCGAGAGCAACAAACTGCTGCTCTCGCCCATCGCCGGCACACGCCGCCGAGGCAAGACCGCCGCCGAGGACGAGGCACTCGCCCAGGACATGCTCGCCGATCCCAAGGAGCGCGCCGAGCACATCATGCTCGTCGACCTTGGGCGCAACGACCTCGGACGCGTCGCCCAAGGCGGCAGTGTGAACGTCGAGCGACTCATGACCGTAGAAAAGTTCTCCCACGTCATGCACATGACGAGCCGCGTCAGCGCGCGCCTCACTGAGGGACTCGACGCGCTCGACATCCTCGCCGCCACCTTCCCCGCCGGCACCGTCAGCGGGGCTCCCAAGATACGCGCCATGGAGATCATCCGCAGCATCGAGCTCGCCCCCCGCGGTCCCTACGCAGGCTGCATTGGCTGGATGGGACTCGACAAAGACGCCGTGCATCTCAACACCGGCATCACCATCCGCTCCATGTGGCACCGCGAGGGCACGCTCCACTGGCAGATGGGAGCCGGCCTCGTCTATGACTCCAACCCCGCCGCCGAGTGGATGGAGTGCCGCAACAAAGGACGCATCATCGACACCATCCTCGGGCGCAACGAAAGCGACCCTAGCTGAGCACACCTCCCACTTGTTCACGAAATAGACAGCTTGTTCACCGAGTTATTCACATAGAAAAGCACTTTTTCGCAGACTTATTCACAACAAGAGGCATTATTTCGCAGAGTTATTCACAATCTTTCTTTTCTTCCCCACCCCATGTTCCTGTTCATCGACAACTACGACTCCTTTTCCTACAACATCATCCAGTACTTCCAGCAGCTCGGCGAGAGCCCCACAGTCATCTGCAACGACGACCCGCGCCTCCTTGAGCTTGCCAGCGATCCGCAATTGGAAAAGGTGGTCATCTCGCCGGGACCCAGCAACCCCGAGAAAGCGGGCTACTGCCTTGAGTTCCTCGACCTGCTCCCCCACCACATCCCCGTCCTCGGCGTCTGCCTCGGCATGCAGTGCCTCGGCCATCACGCAGGCTGCCCCGTCGTGCGCGGTCCACGCGTCATGCACGGCAAGACCTCACAAATCGAACACGGCGGCACAGGCCTCTACAAAGGGATCAAATCCCCCATGACCATAGGCCGCTACCACTCTCTGGTGGTGAAATGCCCAGACAACCACCCCACCCTCGAGATCACCGCACGCGACGACGACGGCGAGGCAATGAGCCTCCGCTACAAGGACAGACCCTGGGTAGGCGTGCAGTACCACCCTGAGTCCATCCTCACCGAGCAGGGCATGGAGCTACTGGCGAACTTCCCCGCCGCCATCATCGGCGCGCACGCCCGCGCGATCAACATCTCGCCGCTCATCGAGCAGCTCGCTGAGAGGAAGAACCTCACGGGCGAGCAAGCTGAGCTCGCCTTTGGTGCGCTCATGGACGGCGAGCTCACCGCCGCGCAATCGGGAGCATTCCTCCTCACCCTGCGCAGCAAGGGAGAGACGAGCACCGAGATGGCCGCCGCCGTCCGCTGCGCGCTGCAGCGCGCCACCGCCATCACGGGTATCACGGGTGACACCATTGATGTCGTTGGCACGGGAGGCGATGGCAAAAAGAGCTTCAACTGCTCCACCGCCACCGCCATCACGCTCGCCGCGCTCGGCTACCAAGTCACGAAGCATGGCAACCGCGCCGTCTCGTCTAGCTCGGGCGCGGGCGACGTGCTAGAGAGGCTGGGCTACCCCGCATCGCCCGACCCGAGCAGTATCGTGGAGAATCTCCAGCGCGACGGATTTTCCTTTGCCCTCGCGCCGCACTTCCACCCCTGCTTCAAGAACATCGGTCCCATCCGCTCTGAGCTCGGCGTGCGCACGCTCTTCAACCTCCTCGGGCCGCTCATCAACCCCGGCAAGCCCAACCACATCCTCCTCGGTGTTGCCAAGCCCGAGCTCGTCGGCATGATAGCCGAGGTGCTGGCACAGGGACACTACAAGCGCGCCATGGTGCTCTGTGGCAGCGGTGGCTACGATGAGGCGACCGCCTTTGGCGTGACACCTATCAAGCTCGTGGATGGCGGGGAGATCAGCGACATCAGCTTTGACCCTGCCGCCTATGGCTTTGCGCCTCCTACGAGTGAAGACGAGCTCATGGTGGAGACCAAAGAAGAAGCCTCGGATGCCCTCATGGAGCTACTGCATGGACGTGGCAATCAGGCGATGAGAGACATGCTCAGCATCAATCTCGCGCTGGCTATCCAGCTGCTTGAGCCCACGCTGAGCATGGAGCAATGCGTCACGAAGGCGCGCAGTGCAGTCGCTCAAGGAGTCGGCGCACGTGTGATCGCGCGCTGGGGCAAAGCGATATGATAGACAACATGCAGAGATGAGCGCAGCTCATCTCTCAATCAAAATAGAAATTCTCAATCACCATCTCATGAAGCTTCATTTGGAGGGAAAAGACAAAGTCTTTTTCAACCAAATGAAGATACATGC
>CAYJID010000239.1:0-3538 GCA_964370135.1 uncultured Akkermansia sp.
CTCTAAAATCATCTCAAAATCTTACCTCGCGAGAAATTAGAAGCCCCCTATAGAATAGGGTAGAAAGCTCGCGCAGCTGACGGCGATGCCAGCTGCGCGCAAAGAGATGCCTCGGCTAGGCTGATATGGGAGCGGGCTCGAATGATGAGCTCCCTCATTTATCAATTAGCTGCGGGATGCGAGGAAGTCTCGCACCGCCTGCGCTATTGTGTCGCGCGCGCTGAGAGGCGATAGCCCCCAGTTGGTGAGCTTGCTGCATTGCATAGCTGTATGGCGGGGACGCTCGTCGCGACCGATGAGGAAGTCCTCTAGCCTCTGCTGGGCGATGCTAGGTGGCTGCGCGATAGCTCCCTGTGTAACGAGCTCCTCAATGGTCATCGCCGCACAATCCCACCACGATAGCGGGGTGTCACCCTGTGAGCAGAGGTGCACGATGCCGCGCGCCTCAGGGCGAGCGATCAGATCGAGGCAGAGGCGCGCGATGTCGCGTGCGTGCGTGGGCATGGAGAACTTGTCTGCCACTGCGGCGAGTGCGTCGCCGCGCAGCGCGCGTGCGCAGCTCGCCTCGATGAAGCTCGGCTTGGCAGGATTCCCACATACCCAAGACACGCGGCAGATCAGGGCGTCGCTGTAGGCCTCCATGACCTGCGCCTCGCCCTCTTCCTTGCTCCCTGCATACATATTGAGAGGCTTGCACTTGGTTGATTCATCCTTGAAGCCCGCCTTGCGTCCGTCGAGCACATAGTCAGTGGATAGGTGGAGAAAGCGCGCTCCTGTATGGCGGCAGCCCAGCGCCATCGCGGCAGGCGCCATCGCATTGATACGATGCGCGAGTACAGGATCCTCTCCACATCGCTCTACATCGCTGATGGCAGCGCAGTTGATCACAGCGGAGCAGGACTGCGCTGCTACGTAAGAGCTCACCGTCTCAAAGTCCTCCAGCGCCATCTCCTCGTGTGAGGGGGCTAGCAGCGTGTAGCCGCGCTTCTGCGCCTCCTCAGCAAGGATCATCCCCGTGCGCCCAGTAGCGCCGAATAGCAAAATGGATTCTTCATTCAAACTCATGCTCGTATTGTAGCAAAGCGCATACCCACTCCAAAGAAAAATATCCAAATATGCAAAAAAAATCTTGACTCCCCGAGGTGTTTGCTGTATTATTGCCCCGCAACGCCGGATTAGCTCAGTGGTAGAGCTCCCGATTTGTAATCGGATGGTCATCAGTTCGAATCTGATATCCGGCTCTCCTCAATAAAGGGTAAGAATCTAAGATTAATGGATTCTTACCCTTTTTTACTTTCAGCCTGAGAGCATCATTTTTCTTCTTTGGTGCAAGCTCCTGCATGGAAAGCATAGCCGAAGCTCAATCGGGCTTGAATCGCGCGCCATTTTGCAGTACACTTCCAGCATGAGTCTACTGCATTGCCCCGATCTCTACCGTTATCAACGCCGCCAATCCCGCGAAGTGATGGTGGGAGCCCTAGGTCTAGGTGCATCTCATCCCATCCGCATCCAGTCCATGCTCACGTCAGACACGCTCGACACCGCGGCCTGCGTCCGTGAGGCACTGGCTCTCGCTGAGGCGGGCTGCGAGGTGATACGCCTCACGGCTCAGACAAAGAGGTATGCGGCGAATCTCGAGCACATCGCGCGCGAGCTGCGCGCCGCGGGCTGCCATGTCCCACTGGTCGCCGACATCCACTTCAAGCCCGACGCCGCGATGGAAGCCGCGAAGTGGGTGGAGAAAATCCGCATCAACCCAGGGAACTTTGTGGATAAAAAACGCTTCGAATCCCGCGACTATACCGACGCCGAGTATGAGGAAGAGCTCGAGCGCATCAGGGAAAAATTCACCCCTCTCGCCCTCTTTTGCAAGCAACAAGGTCGCGCCATGCGCATCGGGGCAAACCACGGCTCACTCTCCGACCGCATCCTCAACCGCTACGGCGACACCCCCGAGGGCATGGTCGAAAGTGCGCTTGAGTTCGCCCGCGTCGCGCGTGAGCTGGATTATCATAACTTTGTCTTCTCTATGAAGGCGTCGAATGTGAAAGTCATGATCGCCGCCTACCGCCTGCTCGTGAAGCGACTTATGGGGCAGGGCACTGATTGGAACTACCCCATCCACCTCGGTGTCACCGAGGCGGGCGAGGGCGAAGACGCCCGCATCAAGAGCGCGATGGGCATAGGCTCCCTGCTCGCGGACGGCATAGGCGACACCCTGCGCGTCTCCCTCACCGAAGACGCCGTCTACGAAATCGCCCCTGGATTCGAACTTGCGGCCCCCTATCAACCCGATATCGCACGTGCCGAGCAGCCCGCCGTTGATGCCCCCGCTGCCTTTGACCCCTTTAGCTATGTGAAGCGCAAGGCCGATCTGCTCACCCTCGACGGCATGAGCCTCGGGTGGAATGAGCCCGTACGCGTCATGCTCCCTGAGGCTGCCGTCGCGAGCCTCGATGCCGCAGAGATGAAAGACTTCATGCCTGAGCTCGCGTATGAAAGCACCGCCTGCCTCGAAATCGACCCCCGCGACGCCGCACGCTGCGCCGCCTTGGAAGAAGAGCAAAGCTGCCTCGTCACCGTCGCCGATGGCGTGGACATGCCCGTCGTGCAAGCCTTTCGCCTGCTTGCGGCGCGCATCCCTGCGCGCTTCCCCATCCTGCTCAAAGACACACTCGGCACGGCCGACCATCAACTCAGTGCCCCCATGGCAGGAGGCGTCAACATGGGCTCGCTACTCTGTGACGGCATAGGCAACGCCATCCTCGTGCGCCGTGAAAGCGATGCTCAAGCTGCAGCATACCTCGGATACAACATCCTCCAGGCTGCGGGAGTCCGCATCAGCAAGACAGAATACATCTCCTGCCCCTCCTGTGGTCGCACTCTTTATAATATCCAAGAAGCTGTCGCTCGCATCCGTGAAGCCACGGGACACCTCAAAGGCGTCAAGATCGCCATCATGGGCTGCATCGTCAATGGACCTGGGGAAATGAGCGACGCGGACTTTGGCTACGTCGGGGGATCGCCAGGCAAGATCAACCTCTACGTTGGACGCCAGCCCGTGGAGAGCAACATCCCGCAGGAGCAGGCCGTCGAGCGACTCATCGAGCTCATCAAATCGCATGGGCGCTGGGTAGACCCCGTGTGAGTGAGGGAGCGAGGTGAAAATAATACACCGTCGCTGAGAGATAAAAATGCGAAGCATTTTGGATTCTTAAGGTCTAGACCTTAAGCGATCTCTGGCGATCGTTCGCCAGCGGGTCTGGGCAGAGCCCAGCGGGGTTGAGGGGCGGAGCCCTCACAGGGTGACGGGACTCTGTCCCGTCGGGCGCACCGCAGGTGTGCGCCCACGGCAGCGCGGAGCCCACGGCTCCGCAGGGCGTCAGTTCCGCTACTTCGCACACGCTCGCGAGGCAAACCGAGCATCGTGGCAACGCCGCCAACTGACGCCCCCGTCCACCCGCGCGCGAAGCGCGCCACTTTTCCACCGTCGCAAACGCGAAGCGCTCACCCACCGCCCTCCCCAAAAAGCCACTCC
>CAYJID010000240.1:0-3534 GCA_964370135.1 uncultured Akkermansia sp.
ATGAGAATTTGTGGTGTTTGGGCGCGCATAGCGAGCTATGTAAGCCCAAAAAGCCGCGAATTCTCGCCAAAATGCTGCAAAAGACGTGCTGTGTCGCTCATTTTCGAAATCTACAATTGCCCAGAACTAATTTTGCAAGGTTCCCTTTAGAAGCCTCCTATAGGGGGCTTCTAATTTCTCGCGCGGTAAGATTTTGAGGTGATTTTAGAGCTGGATTTTTCACGAATTGATGGCTCAGAGTGTCCTCTGAGACGAAAATTCGGGGAAAATCCAGCCTAAAAGCACTCAAAAGCTGCCTCGTGAAGCGTTTTCTGAATTTCCTTATTTAGAATGACGAGAATTTAGAAGCCCCCTATAATATAATTAAAGTTTCATGTTAATCTTATGTAGACACTGCCTAGTCGCAGGAATCCAGACTCTATCAAGCGCATTCGAAATACTCTACAGCCCGTTTGAGAGCAACACAGTCACCAACTACAGCACACTGAATTCTGAAAACCCAATAACTTTAAGCTGATTAATCTCAAATCAAAGATTTCTGAATAGCTTCAATAATAGTTATCTTCACCGAGCTTTAGCAGTGTTGATGTGTGAGAATCAAGATAGCTGAATTCAAATATTTGTTAGAAAAAAATCATTTTATTATCACCTTATTTGAAAGAATCCCCAATGTTATCACGTAGAAATACTGTATCGAGATGTTTCATAGCTCTCGTGGATATGTATGCTCTTGTCATATGTGTCTCCCAACCACGATCCAACAACCCAAAAAGGACATCCCTGACTCGCCTCCAACACGACTCAGGGATGTCCTTTTTGACCATTATAAACTAAATCATCTCTAAGAAAACCTTTTCACTCTAGAGGATTTCTATTTTCTCGCGAGCTAAGATTTTGAGATGATTTTAGAGCTAGATTTTTTACGAATTAATGTCTCAGAGTGGCCTTAGAGACGAAAATTCGGGAGAAATCCAGCTGAAAAGCGCTCAAAAGCTGCCTTGCGGAGCGAATTTTCCGATTCGTTTATTTAGAATGATAAAAATTTGGAAGGCACCTTTAGTAAAAAAGTACTTTGCCTTATCCCTTCAAATAAAGCTCATGATTAGGAAGATAGTGCTGCATCTCCACCAAGTATATTTATTGACTATCAATGAATATAGTAATAA
Source organism: uncultured Akkermansia sp. (assembly GCA_964370135.1). GTDB lineage: Bacteria > Verrucomicrobiota > Verrucomicrobiia > Verrucomicrobiales > Akkermansiaceae > Akkermansia. The sequence continues at coordinate 1,167 of CAYJID010000240.1, forward strand.
TGCGATTCTGACAGTGTTTCAAAATAGCGCACCAAGAAAAAAAAGACCACATTATGATTGCCAAATCGCTCACAAAAGAGTATCATGCCCCAACCGTGTTCATTTAAGAAGACATGATTACACACCCATTGACCACCACAGCGGGAGCGGCTACAGCCAGCTCATACTATCCTGAAGCTCAGGATCTTTACGACCCTTCACACGAACATGACGCTTGCGGCGTCGGCATGATCGTCGATATCAACGCCAAAGCATCCCACCATATTGTCAAACAAGGCATCGCCATCCTCAAACGTCTTCTTCATCGCGGTGCCACAGGAGCCGACCCCGAAACAGGTGATGGAGCTGGCATCCTCCTGCAGATCCCCCACGAGTTCTTCGGCAAGCAACTCGGAGAGACCACCCTCCCCGCCGCTGGTAGCTATGCTGTCGGCATGTGCTTCCTACCACAGGACGAGACACTGCGCCGCAGCTGCCTGAGCATCGTCGAGCGCGTCCTGGGCGAGGAATCCTTCACGCTGCTGAGCACACGCGAGGTACCCGTTGACATCAGCAGCATCGGACAGCTCGCCCAGCAGAGTGCCCCCCATATCTCGCAAATCTTCATCCAATCAAGCGAGAGTACACTGACAGGGGACGACCTCGAACGCCGCCTCTACATCCTCCGCCGCTCCATCGAGCACAGCATCGCCGCCGAGTATCCCCAACTCGGTGATCTTTTTTATATAGCCTCGCTCTCCGCGCGCACCATCATCTACAAGGGGCTGCTCATGGCACCCCAGCTGCCCAAGTTCTACCTCGACCTCGCGGATGAGGACTTCAAAAGCGCACTCGCCATCGTGCACCAGCGCTACTCGACGAATACCTTCCCCAGCTGGCCACTCGCCCACCCCTTCCGCTACATGGCGCACAATGGTGAGGTGAACACCCTGCGCGGCAACCTCAACCAGATGAGCGCCGCCGAGAGTCAGTTCGCCAGCCCTCTTTTCGGAGAAGAAATCAAAAAAATCCTCCCCGTCGTCCCCGCAGGTCAGAGCGACTCTGCCAGCCTTGACAATGCACTGGAGCTGCTCGTCACCTCGGGACGCAGCCTGCCCCATAGCATGATGATGCTCATCCCGCAGGCATTCGGCGAGCAGTACTTCCTCGGCGAGGACCTGCGCGGCTTCTACGACTACCACGCGGGCTTCATGGCTCCTTGGGACGGTCCCGCCGCCGTCTGCTTCAGCAATGGCCTCGGAGCAGGTGCCTGCATCGACCGCAACGGCCTGCGCCCCGCACGCTACGAGCTGAGCCGCGACGGTATTTTCATCCTCGCCAGCGAAGCAGGCGTACTCGACACTGATCCTACACAGGTCGTGAAGCGCGGCTGCCTGCGCCCTGGTGACATCGTCTGGATCGACTTCGAGCGCAAGCGCATCAGCTACAATGCCGAGATCAAGACCCAGATCGCACGCCGCCGCCCCTACCGCCGCTGGTGTCAGGAGAATCGTATCAAGATCCACGGCTTCTTCGACAGCGTCGCCGCTCCTACCTCCGAGCGTGCTGAAAAGACACTCGCCAAGCAGCAACTCTTTGGCTACACCGCCGATGAGCTCAAGCAATTCATCCTCACCATGGCCAACACAGGGCACGACCCCGTCTCCGCCATGGGCAACGACGCCGCGCTCGCCATCCTCTCGGATCGCTCACAGCTGCTCTTCAACTACTTCAAGCAGCAGTTCGCCCAGGTGACCAATCCGCCCATCGACCCCATGCGCGAGCAGATGGTCATGTCGCTGACCACCTTCATCGGCAACCCTGCCAACATCCTCGAAGAGACCCCTCAGATGGCGCGCATCATCAAGCTCGATCGCCCCATCCTCACCGAGGGCGACCTCGCCGCCCTCAGGGCGAACCGCGAGGAGGACTTCCGCTGTGTCACCCTCTCCACGGGCTTCTCCTCACTCTCCCCCCGAGGCCTCCAAGAAGCCCTCGTCGAGCTCGCACGCCAGACCGAGCAAGCCATCGCTCAGGGCTACCGCATCATCATCCTCAGCGACCGTGATCTCAGCGGCAACGAAGCCCCCATCCCCAGCCTGCTCGCCATCGCCGCCGTGAATGCGAAGCTGCGCGAGCTCGGTGTGCGCACCAGCACCGGCGTCATCGCCGAGACAGGTGAGGCGCGCCAGATCATGCACTTTGCCCTCCTGCTCGGCTACGGAGCCACGGCTATCTGCCCCTGGCTCGCCTACCGCAGCATTGGCGCGCTCTACAAGGAAGAAAAACTTGATGCCAACGTCTCCTCGACCAAGGCGATTGAGAACTACCTCGAAGCCATCGACGCGGGGCTGCTCAAGATCATGTCCAAGATGGGCATCTCCACGCT
>CAYJID010000241.1:0-3533 GCA_964370135.1 uncultured Akkermansia sp.
AAGTTCTGCATCGACTACCCGCTGTGGTTCATCCGAGATCTGCTCGTCATGATGCTCTTTGTGCCGCTGATGCGCGTTTTTCCCCTGCTTTGGGCGGCGCTCTTGTTGGGATGCGCCTACCTGCATGGGGGGCGAGAGTGGCTCATTGGCGATGTCTTTGCCATGCCAGAGTTTAGCTTCTGGTGTCTTTTCGCCCTCGGGATGGCCTGCACGAGATTCGACCTCGGGGCGATACGGCGCGCGATGCCGCGCGTGGCGGCGGCTTGCCTCGTGCTCTGGCCTGTTGTGCTTTATTACAAAGTTGAGATGATGACGCCAGCTTTGTACCGTGAGCCCAGCTTGCTTGTGCTGCTGAGTCTCTACCACGCTCTTGTCCTCGTGAGTCTGGGCTATGTGATCTCTCGCGTCGCACCACGGTGCTTGAGCGATTGGCTCGTGAGCTTTGCCCCCTCGTCTTTTCTCGCCTTTGCATGGCATGCGCTGTGGATTGTCGTGCTCGCGACGCTGCTGAGTATACTCTCCCCATCCTTGCTGTCCAATAGCCTGATTATTCTTATAATTCCGATCGTTATTATATGGATGAGTCGTACCGTAGATCGTTGGCTGACACGGCGTTTCCCTCGTATAGCAATGTTTTTCTGCAATAAAGTCCCACCGAGGAAAAGATAGGTGCAGCTCGTGTTTCCTTTAAGCTTGATTCTAGCATCTCGTTAGTTCATAATACGGCAGCCCATTTTAAGGAATAATGAAATTTTTACGACGCCACCTGAGCCTGATGCTGGCTCTCCGCTACCTCAATCCTCTCCGCAATGCTTTTTCTGTGATGACGCTGATTTGTCTGCTCGGTGTCTCGCTCGGTGTGATGGTGCTCATCGTCGTCCTCTCGGTGATGGAGGGCTTGCAGCGTGATATGGCAGACAAGGTGCTCACCTTTACCCCTCACTACGTGGCGAGTGCGACGGATGCGACGGAACAGCCGATACGCATGGATGATCAGGAGATCGACTGGCAGAGCGCGATGGATAAGATAGCGAAGCACCCACAGGTGGTCTCCGTCTATCCGAAGCTGGACAGCGATGCCTTTATCCAAAGCCGCGTCGCAGGGGGCTCGTATCGCTTCCAGTCAGTGCAGCCGCACAATGAGCAGCAGATGAACTACCTCCGACCTCTCATCGCGAGGGGGAGCTTTGATTTCGGCGAGGGCTTGGATCAGCTCTGTGTGATCTCGAGCAAGCTCGCCGAAGCCCTGCGCGTTGATGTGGGCGACACCGTGACGCTCAATCCTCTCGGCGGGCTCAATGAGTTCGAAGATGTCTACCGCCTCATCCAGCAGCCCATGCGCACGCTGGAGAATGAGGAGTTCATCAGCGATATCTCAACACTATTCGAATCGGCGAAGCAGACTGAGCAGGGCTATGAGGTCGATGCTGCGCGTGTGGCCAAGATTAAGAAGATGATCGAGGGCTTCGCCCCTGCCAATCTGCGCGAGAGTGAGAAGGAGGCGGTGAGCACGCTCTACCAGCTCATCTATGCGACAGAGCTGCAAAATGGGCTCTTCAAGACAGATGACAGGCAGCGCTGGGAGTCGACGGTGAAGACCTTGACAGAGCTCGACCGTCATCGCGAGAATGGGAAGGCGATCGACTCGATCAATAAGCTCGCCATGCCTGTTGATCTGGAGATCATCGGTGTCTATCAAGCACCGGGGAATTTCCCAGGTCCTGGGCTCTTCATCCCTCTGCCCATCGCGCAGGAGGTGCTCCAATACGCCCCCGAGGGGCGCAGTCAGGTCCAGTCCCTCGCCATCCGTGTGAAGGATACCTATGATACCGCCGATCTGCCCGATCTTGTGGCTGAGGCTATCTCTGAGAATATCACGAGTGATACGGCGCGCGAGCACAACTGGCAGGTCATCCCATGGACGGCGAGCTTGGAGCAGTGGTTCAAGCTCATTGCCAATGAGCGCACGATGATGAGCTTTGTGCTCTCGGTTATTTCGCTCATTGCCGCGTTTTGTATCATGGCGGTGATGTTCACCATGTCTATGCAGCGCAAGCGTGAGATTGCGGTGATGCAGGCACTGGGGGCGACGCCGTGGATGATCATGCGCATCTTTGTGTGGCAGGGGCTCATCATTGGCTTCTTTGGAGCTGTGCTGGGGGTTCTGCTCGCTTTGCTCGTCTTGCACTATAGACTGGAGATCCAGTGGGCACTCGCCTCGATCAATCTCGATCCCTTCCCCATGGAGGCTCATGGTATTACTCTGCCTGTCTATTATAATGTCTCGACATTTGTGCAGCAGGCTCTCACGGCTTTTGTGATGGTGCTTGTCGCCTCCATTATCCCTGCTTACTTTGTCTCGAGGCAAGATCCCTCCAAGGCGCTGCGTTCAAACTAATTCATCCCTTTCCCCCTCTCATACCATGCTTGAGGTCTTTTGGATTATTGATAAGAAGAAGTACGGTCCTTACTCTGTAGCTGAGGTGATTTCTCAGCTGCAGCTCGGGGAGCTCGAAGCCAAGACCCTCGCATGGCATCGAGGCTGTGAGGACTGGATGCCGCTACGCGAGCTGCCCGCGCTCAGGCATTATTTTGTGAGCGACGGACTGGGTGCTGTGGACACAGGCAATGAGTCAGAGGAGGATCAGATGGCGTCTATCCCTCCCCCTCCTGCTTCACCCGAGCCAGCAGTGCCGCCTACGATGAAGCAGATGACGCAGCTCTACATGCCCTCGTCTGTGCAGCGCTTCGTCGCACGCATGCTGGATTACAGCATTTATCTGATGCTCTATGCCATCGCCATGTACTGCCTGAGTGTCCCTTTTTCTGAGGTTTGGTTGCCTGTCAATCCTCTGCTGTGGTTTACGACGGTGTTCATCGAGGCCTTGCTGATCTATCAGTTCCGAACGACCATTGGCAAGAAGGTCATGGGGGTCTATATTTTTAGTCTCAATCCCCATGAGCGCTTTACCTTGGGACGATCTCTGCGCCGTAGCATGTACGCCTATGCCGTTGGCATGGGGATGATGCTCTTCATCCTGCCCTTTCCCATTGCTCTGTTTACGATGTTCATTGCATGGTTTCGCCTGCGCTCGAACAAGATTTGCATGTGGGACATGCGCGCGATGAGTATGCCGCTACAGAAGCGTCCCCCGAGATTCATCTCCTACATCGTCGCCTTTGGGCTCATGGCCATCTCTGTGAATATCACGATGCGCTGCTTTAGCTACTGGCAGCCTGCGATGCAAGAGGCGATGATCGAGCATGAGGATAAGCTACGCGAGATACTGCCTGCATCCCTCGTCGATGAGGTCCTGCCCGAGAAGGAGGAGAATGTACGCCAATCGACGCGCGGATAGTGCGCCCATCACTACAGAGAGCATGACTGATGAATACACTGCGAGATCAAGACAAGCCATGGCTCACCGAGTTGCGCGACCTACTCGGTGAGAAGCTGCATAGCGATGAGAGTACTCTCGAGCAGCATGCGGGGGACAAGTGGTTCGCCCGCGCCCTGCCCGAGGCGGTCGTCT
>CAYJID010000242.1:0-3530 GCA_964370135.1 uncultured Akkermansia sp.
GGGCTTCTATTTTCTCGCGAGGTAAGATTTTGAGATGATTTTAGAGCTGGATTTTGTACGAATTGATGGCTCAGAGTGTCCTCTGAGACGAAAATTCGTGGAAAATGCAGCCTAAAAGCACTCAAAAGCTGCCTCGTGTAGCGATTTTCTGTATTTGCTTATTTAGAATGACGAGAATTTAGAAGCCCCCTATAGATAATGTAGCAAAATAGGGAGAGTACTCGTACCCTGAACCCATTATATCAAACCTTCTTTTTGTTGGGTGAAAAATCTTATTTTTCATTCAACAAAAGGAAGTACATGCTCTTAACTTGATTAGATAGAGACTGTCAAGGAGCAATTCGTATAAGTCCCCGAAGGGGCAGTCGCGTAGCGACTGTTATGCCGAATTGCGACTTGATGGACTCTATCTAATCAAGTACGCAGGCCGTGTTTCTTCCATTAAGTACTGCCAAAGTAATAAAGAGGGGAGAATTACTTTTTTCAATTTTCAAGTAATATGACATGCTCCCCAGCTTATGGTGCTAAGCTGGGGAGCAGTTGTAGCGGCTTAGTTAGCTCGGTGCTAGCTTAGAGATTGAGGTCGTGGATGATGGTCTGCTGCTGTCCGTTCTCGGTGATGAAGCAGAGGCGCACCTTGCGCTCTTTTTTGGATTGTCCGACGAGCTCGCTGACGGGGATGCTCAGGGAGAAGGGGGCGGTGTAGCTCTTGTCCGCTGTCTCTTTGTCCGTCAGGCGCTGGGTGAAGACGTGGGCCTCGTAGTCGCGGTTCACGCCGAGGGGGAGCTCCTCGATGTAGACGTTGAGCGCGGAGAGGGGGAGCTTGCTGGTGGCGCTGCCCTTTACCTTGATGATGCCTTTCTCGACCTTGATGCTGACGCCGTTGAGCTTGATCTGGGGGTTGCCGATGTAGTAGGGCATTTTGTTGTCCTTGGCGAATACCTCGCAGCGCTCGAGCAGCGCGCAGCTGCCCTCGGTGATGAAGGTGGGCTTCATGCCAAAGGTGTAGTTGCCAGCACCCATGAGGGCGGTGCCGAGTTTTTTCTCTGAGCCGACGGCCATGTTGTGGGGGAGGTTGAGGCCGTGTCCGAGCTCGTGTGCGAAGCCGCCGAACCATTTTGTCAGGAGGTGCCCTTTGGGGGTGTTCTTCCCGAGGTGCTTGATGTCAAAGTGGGCGTAGTCGAGCGCGCAGGCAACCTTGCCTAGACCGTAGAAGGGGACGCCACCAGGGGTCATGTCGGTGTTCTTCTCATCATACCAGGTGGGGAAGATGATGAGCGTGTGGGCACTCTTGCGGATTTTTTGCTCGTCGAGGTACTTGTTGACCTCGACGGTGGCGCGCCAGCCGCCGCCTGATTCATAGGGGTAGGCGGTGTCGGGCTTGGGGGCGCGGTAGAGGATGATGTTGACACGCTCGGGGGTCTTCATATCGAGACCAAAGCTGCGGTAGCCGTAGCCGTTGCGCTCCATCTCGCGGGCGTAGAACTGCTGGGTGTAGAGGAGCAGCTCGGAGAGGCGCTTCTCGTAGCCTGCGATGGGCTCGCGGTTGTTGCCGAGGAAGTAGACGACGTTGAGCTGGTGGGCGGATTGGGGCTGGGCTTTTGCGCTGGTGGCTGTGGTGGCGACGGGCTCGGCGGCGAGGAGGGGGGTGAGGAGGGTGAGGCCTGTGATGGCGAGTGAAACGAGGGGGAGGCGTATCATAGGTGGGTACTCTAGCATAAATGGTGGCTGATGGCAAGGAGGCGTTCTGGTGGGGAGGCGGGGTATGAGAGAAGATGCGAAGCATCTTGGATTCTTAAGGTCTAGACCTTAAGCGATCTCTGGCGATCGTTCGCCAGTGGGGTCGAGGGGCTAGTCCCTCGCAGGGTGAAGGGACAGCGTCCCTTCGGGCGCACCGTAGGTGTGCGCCCACGGCAGCAAGGAGGCGATAGCCTCTGTCGGGCGTCAGTGAGGTATGAATTTAAACGCCCGTGTAGCAAATGCTGCATGGGAGCCACAGCCTACACTGACGCCCCCGTCAATCCGCGCCCGAAGGGCGGCAAATTTCAGCTGAGGCAAACGCGAAGCGTCAGGGGAGGGAAGGCTCGACGCTTCGCGTTTGCGACGGTAGACAACAGGCGCGCTTCGCGCGCAGGAGGACGGGGGCGTCAGTTGGCGGCGTTGCCCCCATGCTGTGTTTGCCGCGCGGGCGTGTGTTAAGTAATCGGAACTGACGCCCTGCTGGATCTGCGATCCAGCTCTTCTTCGGGGCGCTGCCCGAACCCGCTGGGCTCTGCCCAGACCCGCCGGCGAACGATCGCCGGAGATCGCTTAAGGTCTAGACCTTAAGAATCCAAGATGCTTCGCATCTCTTTTTGATGCCTCCGTTGTGAATCGTAGCCAACCATGATATCGCGTCTTGCTTTTGCCCTTGATTTCGATTAGAATGCAGCCAGCTATGATCTCTACAGAATTCCCCTACGGTTCGGATTTCCCCATTGTTTGCATTGATACGCCTCTGTGCCGCGCTCGCGTCTCCCTCTACGGTGCGCATGTGCTCAGCTGGGAGCCTCGCGGTCAGCGTGATGTGTTCTTCCTGAGCCCCAAGGTGGATTTCTCAATTGGTAAGGCTCTGCGCGGCGGCGTGCCCCTCTGCTGGCCTTGGTTCGGAAAACACCCTGAGGACACGAGCAAGCCCAGCCACGGTGTCGCCCGCACTTCCCTCTGGCAGCTGTCGAGCTCCGAGATAGGTGAGGATGGTGTCGCACGCCTCGTGCTCGCCCTGCCTCCCACCGACGAGATGACGCCCAGCGGGGCGGTGATTCTCGAGTTCGGCGAGGAGCTGCTCATGACGCTGATGACACTGGATGTGCCTCATCAGATGGCTTTCTCCGCCGCTCAGCATAGCTACTACGCCGTGAGTGATTACGAACAGGTGGCGATCACAGGTCTGGAGGAGTGCGCGTTCCAAGAGTTCGCCGCTGAGCCTGTCGAGCATCTGGAAGATCCTCTCATGCCCGCGGGCAATATTGATCGTATCTACCACCCCGTAGACAAGCAAGCCGAGATCTGCATCCACGATCCCGCATGGGGTCGCACGATTCGCATTCTGCGTGATGGCTCAGAGTCGAGCATCGTGTGGAATCCCGGCGAGCAGCTCGCCGCCGGTATGGGCGATCTGGGTGCTGAGCATTACCGTGGCTTCATCGCGGTGGAGTCCTCCGTCGTGCCTGCCGAGAATGTCGCGCTGCGCTACGGTGAGACACACCGCCTGACGACACGTGTGCAGGTGGTCTCCATTGACTAATTTTCTTTCCTTTAACATCCCCTTTTATAGATAAACATCATGCGACCTTTGCTTTCCCTGACCTCATCGCTCGGTATCACCGAGTGGATCGTTTGCTCTTCGCAATCCCGCGATGCCGATGTGGCTCGCCAGCTCCAGCAGGTGGAGAAGCTGCGCGCTTGGGCTATTCCTTCGCCCGCATGGGCGAGTTCCTTTGCGCTGGGTCGCCTGCGGGTGGGGGCTTCTGTGGCGATGCTCACGGAGG
>CAYJID010000243.1:0-3526 GCA_964370135.1 uncultured Akkermansia sp.
ACAAAGGCGAGCTAGATCCCATGGGACCCGCTCACCTGCGTGATGTCAAGCTGCCTGCTCTCTACGAGCGTTTGAAACACTTGCTCAAGGCAGCCAAGTAGACTCGTTTAGGATCTTACGCCGCCGCCTCCATAACCATAATACGGGGTAGCGGGCGTTGAGCCAGCTGCTGGCAGAATAGAACTCATCTTGTGCGAGAAAGTCGCGCATCTCCCATGCTAGTAGATAGTCGAGGCGGTAGCAGCTGTGCATCATGCAGCGGAAGTAGTGCATGTAGCTCTCGACAGCCTCTCGCTGCTGCTCGTTGAGTAGTCGGCTCTGCTCAAGAGCGTGCTCGAGTTGATCTTTGTCGCGGTTGGACTTGAGTTTTGCGCACATATCTGGTGCTAAATCGCTGAGCAAACTCGCGCGCAGGAAGGCGGGCAGCAGGAAGCGATAGCCCACGGCATCGACATGACGGAGGCTCCATTCGCAGGTAGAGAGCCATTCGATAGGGATATCGCGCCAGTCTCCGCGCAGTTCGTGCTTGGAGAGGAATTGCTGCATGTGCTCTTCGAGGAATTCATCCTTAGCGCGACTTGCGAGCAGAAGACGATAGCAACCCTCGTCGCTGACGTCGGCGAACGCTTCGTCGATTCTGCGTAGCACATCTTGCTCCTCAGCAGGGAGTGAATCTCTTTTTCTGGGTGCATTTCGTTCATCAAGGTGAGGGGGCAGATCTTTTGTCTCTGCAGAGAGCGGTTCTCTTCTCCTGGGTTCGAAGAGGGGGGGCAGATCTTGCCCCCCAGCAGGGAGTGCTTCTCTCGCCCAAGATGTATTTCGCTCATCAAGGTGGCTGAGTAGGTGTTGCGTGAGTCTATCAAAGAATTGCTCTAGCTTCTCTCTGTCCCTGGCAGACCATGCACAGGGGATGGCGGCGCGCATGCGCTCTACGCTGGGTACACTGGGTGGTGCTGGTTGCTTTCCTAGCTCAGGATAGCGAGCCCGCAGCCAGTGCATGACACGCTTGTGCTCATGCTGCGCGAGGTAGAGCTGGCATTCCCATGGTAGCAGCTTCCTCAGAGACGTCATACGTAGGTTGGCGCGGTAGCGGTTGATATAACGTAGGATCACGTCGCGCTGTTGATCGTCGAAAGCGGGGTAATCTTCTTTTTCGTTAAAATCCAGAGGATTCAGCGTGAGGCGGTCGACGATGTTTGAGGTCCAATACGAATAGCTATCCAGACACAACGTGGCGCAGAGCTGTGCGGGTAGTAGGAGCTGAAATCCCTCGGGATCAAGACAATTTAACCTCTCTGTAGTGATAAGGGAAAGCGCGTCGGGGATATCCTGCCAGCGAGCCCATTGATCATGCTGGGCAAAGTAATCGCAAACGCTCGGGCTAGGCATCTCGTCATCCTCGCCCTTTTGGGAAGGTTCATATTTGAAACATAGGCCTGGGTGATTTCTGAATGCCTCGTACTGCTCATAATCGTAGCGATGAATCGTTTTGCAAGAATGGAGATTGAGCTGGAGGGGATCTTGCCCGCGATCACATTGAACATCATCGCAGACGGCAGGGCTAGCCAACTTGTCATCCTTGCTCTCTTGGGAAGATTTACTTTTGTAATATGGGCTTGGGCGATCTGTGAATGCCTCGCTCTGCTCATCGTAGATAGGAATTGGTAGGCAAAAGGAGAATTCGTCGTACGTCTGTATGCAGACGCTGAGTACAGGGATGGAGGTAGAGGGATGGTCAATGTGGTCGAATGCCTTGCGGATGTCTGTGCGCAGAGTTGCATCTTCCTCATTCAGAGTGTACTCTTGCTTGTATTCATGGGTCTTCCAGATGAGATCGTTGAGTGCGTTTGTGGTGAAGGTGCGCTCTGTGAAGCTGAAATGGGCAGGAATAGCCTTGCGCATAGACAGGAAGTAGGAGAGGATGGGTGTGTTCATGACGATGTGTAGTAGATCTCGGGGTAGCGGGCGCGCAGCCACGCTTGGGGAGTCTGGTGCTCCTCTTGGGCGAGGTAGTCGCGCATCTCCCAGGCGAGGAGGTAGTCTTGGCTGTACCAGTCGGGGTCGCAGCGTCTGTAGTGCATGTAGTTCTGCACGACCTCACGCTGCTGCTCGTTGAGCAGTCGACTCTGCCCTAGCTGGTAGTCGAGCAGATTTTTCTCGCTGCTGGCGGCGAGTTTGATAGACATATCTGTCGTGAAGTCGACGATGAAATCCGCTCGCAAGAAGGCAGGCAGCAGGAAGCGATAGCCCACGGCATCGACATGGCTGAGGCTGCATTCACAGGCCGAGATCCATGCGAGCGGTAGATCGTGCCAGTCACCGCGCTGCTCATGGCTGGAGAGGAATATTTCCATGGATTCGTCGCAAATGCCCTCATCGGCAGTTTCTCCTGTCAGCAGCAGACGGCGGCAGCCCTCATCGCTCACCTCGGCAAAGGCTTCGTCTATTTGGCGGAGTAGATCCTGCTGCTGTGCAGGGAGTGCGTCCCAGCTCTTGGGCTCGCCCCGCTCGGCGAGGGGGCGCAGGAGGCGATCCGTGAGACAGTCGAGGAAGTGTTCTAGCTCCTCTCTGTCATAGGATGACCATGCGCTGGGGATGGCGGCGCGGATGCGCTCGATGTGAGGTTCACTTGGCAGAGCTCGCTCTCCTAGCTCAGGGTAGCGGGCACGCAGCCAGTGGATGACACGCTGGTGCTCCTGCTGGACGAGGTAGAGTGGGCATTCCCAAGGCAGCAGCCGGTGCATATTCCATAGAGGCCTGGCCGCGCGGTAGAGGTTGACGTTGCGTAGCACCACGGCGCGCTGCTGGTCATTGAGTGCTGCTGCGTATTCTTTCTTGCTCTCTGTATAGTATTGTGGATCAAGAGTGAGGCTGCTGACGATATGAGAGCAGCAGCTGTCATCCGTATCGCAGGTGAGGGAGGCAGCGAGCTGTGCGGGCAGCACCTCGTAGAAGCTCTGTTGTGGGAGCTTGTCGAGGTAGTCTGAGCATGCCTTGAGGAGTGCGTAGGGGATGTCGCGCCAGTGATGCCACTGCTCATGGGAGGCGAAGAAGGCGCAGACGGCTGGGCTAGGCTGCTCATCGCCCCATGCTTCCTTTTCATGGAGGAAATGAAATCTCTGCGTGTCCGCGTCGTAGATGGGAGCTGTGCTTGAGGCTAGGTGATCTCCCTGTATGTAGCTGCCGAGTAGGGGGAGGGGGCTGGGCGAGGGGACGATGTGATTGAATGCCTCGTGGATGTCTGCGAGCAGTGTGGGATCCTGTTCACCGAGGGAGCGAGTTTTTGCTGACTGGCGATGCTCCCAGAAGAGCTCACTGAGCATATCGTCGGGAGTGGGTTCATCAGCTTCGCAATAGGTCTTCCAAATGAGCGCTCTGAGCACATGCGTGGTGAAGGCACGCTCTGAGCCTGTGAAGTGAGCGGGGATTGATGTGAGGATTGACTGGAGGTAGGAGAAGAGGGGCGTGTTCATGATTTGTAAATATCGGGATAGCGGGTGCGTAGCCACGCTTGGGGAGTCTGGTG
>CAYJID010000244.1:0-3522 GCA_964370135.1 uncultured Akkermansia sp.
AGATGTCTCGTGACTGCGCGCCGCTCATGCGGATGATGGCGAGCGCGCCTGTGCCTACGGGGGTCGCGAGGGCGAGGATGGTGTTCTCTGTGTGCATCGCTAAGATTTAGAATGAAGAGAATGTTGAGCTCTCTTTTACCGTTGCCACTTCACGGTGGGATGAGTGATAGGATGGGCGCGCCGCGTCTGCTCGCTGCCGTGGTAGATGTGGTACGCGCATGGGTTGGCTTGGAAGAGATCCGCCATGCGGCGCTGGAGGTTGACCCAGCGATAGATCACAGGATTCAAGAATCGCAGAAGTGGGGGGACATCAGGATGCAGCGCGAGCCACTCATCATGAGCACGAGCTGTCCACGCGAGGTTCTCCCCTGTGCAGACAAAGGTCGAGGTCGCAACGGGGATCGTGGCAAAGCGCACGCCCTGCGTGATGAGATCGCGGTAGAAGACGAGATCGCCCACGCATTTCCAGTGCGTGTTGTAGCGGATGTCATGCGCGCGGAAGCTCGACGCGCGGAAGAAGGTGGAGTTCGTGATGCAGGCGCAGTTCAGCCACGACGACCATTGCTTGGGGCGTACAGGGCGACGATGGCACATGTAGTTGAGCTCCTTATCAAGGATAATGTAGGTACCCAACAGGATATCCGCGCGGGGATGCTGGCCAAAGTAAGGCGCAACGGCAGCGAGTGCATCTGGCTGGTACTGCTCATCGCTGTTGAGATGCGCCATGGCATCGGCATCGGCGGGCATCTTTTCCCACGCGAGGTTGATCGCGTGGTACATGCCCTCATCTCTGCCGCTCTCGTAGCTAAACTCGTAGTGAGGCGTGTCGGCATGCTGCTGCTGCCATGCCTCCAGCCATGCGGGAGTGCCGTCAGTCGAGCCGCCGTCCTGCACATGATGATGGACGATGATTTGCTCGCCCGCCTGATCGCGCACAGAGCGCACGCAGCCCTCCAGCCAGCTGAGATTGTTGTACGTGGGGGTGACGATGTAGAATTTCATCTGCTCTCTTACACAATTTCAGGCATGCAGGGGAGATCCGTGCGCGTGCCCTGCTTCCAATCAAGCCAAGTCTGCGCGTATTCCAGCGACATGAGGATGCACTGCTGCATATCCAGATAGCGGTACGTGGCGAGTCGTCCGATGAAGGAGACGCGACGCTCGGCGAGCTCCTTCTCCGCGAGTGCCTGATACTTCTCAAAGACGCGCATATCCTCAGGCGTGCGCTTGGGGTAGAACTTGTGATCCGCGCGTGTGGATTCGTGACTGTATTCCTGTAGGATGATGCTCTTCTCATGCGTCTCCCATGGGGAGAAGTAGCTGTGCTCATGCGCGCGAGTGTAGGGGACAGAGAGATCGCTGTAGTTGATACAGCCATTGCCCTGTAGATCGCCCTCGCCACGTATCTTTTTGAAGGTCACGGTGCGGTAGCCAAGATCACCCTCAGCGTAGTCAAAGTACTCGTCGATAGGCCCGCAGTAGAAGACATGATCATAATCTGCCGCCATCGCAGGGGTGAAGCGTGCGCCGAGCTCCACCGTGATGAGCTCGTGGTCAAGCATGTTGGTGATCCACTGCGTGTAGCCGCTCATGGGAAAGCCCTGATAGCGGGAGAAATAATAATTATCATCGTAGTTAAAGCGCACAGGGATGCGGCTGAGGATGTCAGCAGGCATCTCGGCAGGCTCCATGCCCCATTGCTTGATGGTGTAGCCCTTGAAGAAAGTCTCGTAAATATCGCGCCCCACCATGGAGAGGAGCTTCTCCTCGGCGTTCTTGGGATGGGTGATACTCTTGTCGCGCTTCTCCTCGATGAGCTCGCGCGCTTCGCAGGGCGTGAGGCGTACGTTGAAGAGCTGGTTGATGGTGTGGAGATTGATGGGGAAGGAGAAGATACCTCGCTCGTTACTCGCCTTCACCCGATTCACCCAAGGGTGGAAGCGGTCAAAGCGCTGGACGTAGTCCCAGACGCGCTCATTGCTCGTGTTGAAAATATGCGGTCCATACTCATGGACGTCGACCCCAGTCTCTTCGTCGCGCCTTGAGTGGCACATGCCTCCGATGAAGCTGTCTTTCTCCATGATGCGGCAGGTGATACCTGCGTCGGCGAGTTGGCGTGCGAGGACGGCGGCTGAGAGCCCCGCTCCTGCGATGAGGACGGTGGATGGATTCATGATTGTGTGAGCAATTGTGTATAGTGAGATTCTAATTGGTCGATGCGCGTCTGCCAGCTCATGGTGTCGCGCAGCCACTGAGCGCGCTGCTGATGCCATGCGGCATCGCGCTCAGGGAGGTCGAGTAGATCGGACATGGCAGCCGCGAGTGCGGATTCAGCCTCAGCTTGAGGCAGAGGAAGGTTAATGGCGTATTTCTCAGGCAGCCACCACTGCCCCGCATGCTGGTAGCAGAGGGCGGGTAGCCCGAGGGCGATGGCTTCGAGCAAAGCCATGCAGCCTGCATCGCGGAAGCCGACAGAGAGAAAGCCGCACGCGGAGCGCATGATGTCGAGTAGCTGCGTACGCGGCATAAAGGGCAGCAGCACGAGTGCGTCCGCAGGCAGACCCTGCGCCTGCGCGTAGGCGAGCAGGCGCGGCTTGTCCGCCTCGCCGACAGCTGCGAGATGGACGGGGATTTTCTTGCCTTGCTGCCAGAGTAGCGCGAGGGCGCGTATCATGAGCAGCGCACCTTTCTCTGGGCGTGCCCCGCCGTCAAACATAAGGAAGGGCTCAGCGGCGCGCTGGGGCACGTCGGCAATGATCTCGGACTCGTCGATAGAGATGATGGGGATCATGCCATCGACCTGCGTCTTGCCATGCATCGTCAAGCGGTTGTAAGTCTGGGGGGTGGAGCAGAGGATGCGCGTGGGGGCAGTGCGTCGCTTGAGCTTCGCGCCCAAGGGAATGACATCGTAGGGGATGGGGCGCAGCATCTCCTTGAGGCGCATCTTGAGCGGGAGCTCCTTGCGGAAGAGTGGGGCGACGGTCTCCGCACCTCCGAGAGGCCCGAGCAGGGCGGGCAGCTCTGTATGAAAAATATCCTCGAGGTTGCGGTATTGATTGAAGGTGATGTGATGGATGAGGTCAAAGTTCTGCTGCGCGCAGAGCTTTTGTACCTCAGGGGCGATGGCGCGCTGCCACTTCTTGTAGGTCCTCGCGAGGGGGAAGTCCGTGAGTCCGCAGTCGAGCTCGACGAGATGCAGTCTCTCTGCTAGCTGCTGCTCCGCAATAGCACTCACATTGAGCTCATGGAACTCCGTGGTTGTCAGTACCCAGACATCATGCCCGCGCTGGGCGAGACGGCTTGCGACATTCCAGCCGACGCCAGCTTCGCTCCCGCGACCAGCACCGAAGCTATAGGATGAGAGTAACAGACGGAGGGGTTTCATATAAACGTAAGGGATGAACTGTGTATAAAAAAAGCGGAGGTGCTAGAGCACTCTAGCACCTCCGCATCTGATTGTCAAGATCAGGAGAAGACACCGATGCCGTCAGCAGCGCACGCGATCATGTAGTCGCGGTTGAG
>CAYJID010000245.1:0-3496 GCA_964370135.1 uncultured Akkermansia sp.
GGCGAACGATCGCCAGAGATCGCTTAAGGTCTAGACCTTAAGAATCCAAAATGCTCCGCATTTTTTTCCATTCTGAGGCTGTTCATGTTGCCTACACCCTCCGCGTGCTTTCTCCTTGACACCTTACGCTTATTTTATTATAGTGATCATCATGTTGCGATTCCCCCTCCTTGCCACCCTGCTCACCTGCTCCCTCTCCCCCGCCTACGATGTCATCCCCAAGCCCGCTCGCGTCACCCCATCCGACGCCCCAGCCCTGCGCCAGCTTTCTGATGTGACCGAGCGACTCGACCCCGCTTTCCAATCCACTCCAGAGTCCTACGCGCTGCTCATAGCCGCCGATAGCATCGAGATCCGCTCCCACCACCCCCTAGGCTTCCAGCGCGCCCACCAGACTCTAACCCAGTTACGCGAGCAGCTCACACGCAACGGCTCCCTCCCACAGGGCCGCATCCACGACGCCCCCCAGTACGCCTGGCGCGGCTACATGCTCGATGTGGCACGCCACTACATGCCTCTGAAGGATCTCAAAAAACTCGCCACCGAGCTCGCCCGCTACAAGTTCAATCGCTTCCACATCCACCTCACCGATGACAACGGCTGGCGATTCGAGGTGCCCGGCTACCCGAAGCTCAAGAGCATTGCCAGCCACCGCCCCGAGACCTTCGGCAATGGCATTCCCGAGGGCGGTTGCTACACCCGCGCCGAGCTCCAAGACTTTGTCGAGCACTGCACAAATCTCGGCATGGAGGTCATCCCCGAGATGGACATGCCCAGCCACAATCAGGCACTCGCCGCCGCCTACCCCGAGTTCTTCTGCCAAGCCGAGGGGATGATGGTGCGCACCGGTGCCCACGCTCCCGACAAGCGCGTGCTGCTGGTCTGCCCCGAGAAGGAGGCTCTCTGGGTCTTCCTTGATGCCGCCATGCGCGAGCTCACCCATATCTTCCCCAGTCGCTCCATCCACCTCGGCGGAGATGAGGCACCCACGACAGAGTGGGACCGCTGCCCCGACTGCCTGAAGGCACGTCAGGATCATGGCTACGCAAACGGTCACGACCAGATGCGCGCCTTCCTCACACGCATGGCGCAGCTCGCCCGCAAGCACGATCGCGAGCCGCTGTTCTGGTATGAAAAAGATGAGACGCTCTACCGCCCCGATGATGTGGTCTTCACCTGGTACCGCAACGAGAGTGCCAAGGCTCTCCAAGCAGCAGAGAAGCACGGATTCCGCGTGATTCTGAATTCCTCCCCCTACACCTACCTCGATTTCCCCCAGCTCGATGGGCAGCGTCACTACGACTGGATGCCCGTGGCGACGCTGAAGAATTTCTACGAGTTGAGACCCGAGCGATTCCCCCAGCAGGCGCGGATCCTCGGCGTGCAGTGCAATCTCTGGACGGAGCGCGTGCCGAATCTCGAGCATGTCTTCTACCAGACCTTCCCCCGCGCCATGGCAACCGCCGAGGTGGGCTGGACGCCTGCAAAGCAATGCCAATTCCCCGATTTCCAAAAGCGCGTCGAGCAGCAGGCTACCGATTTTACCCAGCGCACAGGCTTCACGCTCGAGCGTCGCGTGGACAATCAGCCCACACTCAATCACAAGGAGTGATTGCCTCTCAATCCATCAAGCAGAACACCCACGTGCCCGCAGGCGCGTGGGTGTTGCTGTCTCCCAAGGGAGAGGATGATGAAAAAGATCAGCCGATGAGGTAGCGCGACTTGGGCAGCTTGCTCAGTCCCCAGACGAGCAGCCAGTTGATCCCCAGCGCGATGAAGGATGCAATGGTCATTTTCACCGCACTAGGCATATTCCATGTCAGAGCCGCGTGGTACACAGGACCCAGAATGATGTAGTGCGAGAGGTAGATGCCAAAGGAGAGCTTCGAGAGGGATTGCAGGGGCTTGCTGAGGCAGGGGCAGCAGCTCAGGCAACCTGAGAGCTGCTTGAGCAGCAAGAACATGCCCGCGGTGAGCATCACGACCTGAGGCGAGCAGTAGGTGTAGAAGAGCTCCACCTGAGCCTCCGTCGCATTGGGGATATTGAGGCTATGGCCAAATCCGACCACCGTCACCGCGTAGCCGACCGCCATGAGGGGCAGCGAGATTATCAGCGTGCGCACCCAGCCCAGAGGCTGCATCTGGCCGAGCATGTGCCCGAGCAGCAGGTAGCCGTTGAAGCCAGCAAAGTAATAGAGCATGTGGAACTCATTCCACCCGCAGGCACCCAGAGAGTGTGCATTCGCATAGGTACGCAGGAAGGGCAGGAAGAGCGAGATGCCCCAGATGACGAGCAGGTAGCTCTTCGCCTTCATCGTCGCCTGCTGTACCCATGCCGAGAAGATAGGCAGGTAGAGGTAGAGACCAACGATGACAAAGATGTACCAGAGGTGCGTGGTGAAGACGTTGAAGAAGAGCAGCGACTTCGCGCTATTGATCAGCACATCCGAGAAGGTCGCCACCGAGATGGTCGCAGGATCGTACCATGCAAAGAGGTAGTTCACCTCAGCGGCGGGCTTGCCCATCAGCGTGGTGATCACGTAGGGAATCGCATTGTAGATGAACACCCAGATGGCAAAGGGGATGATGACGCGGGGGAGACGCTTGCGTAGGAAGGTCGCGATGTCTTCCTTCACCGGCAGCAGCAGGAAGCCCGTGAGCATGACGAAGAAGGGCACGCAGGGGCGCAGAATCGAGCCGTAGTAGGGCACCCATGACTTGTAGAGATCTGTCATGCGCTCCGCTGGGCTGACATTGTCGGCGATGTGGCTGGCGATGACCATGAAGATGGCTACCGCGCGCACGACCGCGACCCAGGGGATGAAGCTCTCATTGAGGCGGGGAGTATGGTTCATAGGTCTGCGAGTATAGGAAAAAGCACGCGTGGCTACAAGGTATTTTCTAGCAGAGCTGCCTTTTTTAACCTAGGGTAATTTCTAGCATCCCTTGACAGCAGTAAACGCTTGTACTATTATTTCTATAATGAAAATCAAAACGATGAAGCTCGTGAGCGAGCATCTCCTCATCCCCGACCACGCGTCCAGCTCGCTCGATTGGCTCAAGCTGGAGCTCTACTCCATCAATGACGGAGCCTTCCTCTATCCCATCCTCTACTCCTCTGATCGCTTTAAGCTCGATCATATGGGGGATACAGGCTCAGAGACGGCCCTGCGCCAGCTCTGGTACCGTGAGTGTGGCTTTCTCTGGGATCATGATCAAGGCCTCGCGACCGATGACGAAGCCCTTGCGCTGGACATCATCGCGGCTCAAGGCGACGCGGCGATCAACAAGACAGAGCTGCCCGCGTCCTACCAGTCACTCATCCTCACCCTCGATCTGTGATCATGCACGTCTATACGAAAATCAAGCAACGCGACACACACGACCAGCAGGGCGAGCTGCTGCGTGAGTCCACCTACCGCCACCGTGTGACAGGCGAGCGGCTCACCCTGCACGAGCGCTGCGGCGAGGTGCGACTCACCCCCGAGACAATGGA
>CAYJID010000246.1:0-3452 GCA_964370135.1 uncultured Akkermansia sp.
TCCCCGAGCCCAGCACGGCAACCCTGAGCCTCCTCGCTCTCAGTGGCCTCATGGCACGCCGCCGCCGTCGCATCTGATCCATACGCTGCCGCTAGGCACGAGTCAACTCACGCCCCCCTTGCGTCACCATGAGACGCAAGGGGGGATTTTTCTCACCCATCATAGCAGCAATGCTTACGAAGGCTTCTCATTCTCGTCATTCTAAACCAGCGAGTCAGCACACTCGCGCCACGAGGCCGCTGTTGCGTGCTTTTCAGCTGGATTTCCCGTCGCTTGTCCAATATGAGAATCATCTCCACATCTTAGCTCGCAAGAACATAGTCCCCTTACAGGAACCTTGCAAAATTAGTTCTGGAAAATTGTAGATTTCGAAAACGAGCGACACAGCACGTCTTTTGCAGCATTTTTGCGAGAATTCGCGGCTTTTTGGACTTACATAGCTCGCTATGCGCGCCCAAACGCCGCAAATTCTCATCCAAACTGCCAGCAAAATCCGAAGCTGCTCATTTTGCAAGATCCCCTTACGATACCTGTTAGAAGTCATGTCAGCGACAGCTTTTTTCTGTCATGATGAATCCCTACATTTTTTCTGGATATTTCATAATAAGGACTTTCTGCAATACATAAATTTAATATGCCTCTTGTGGTACGAATGATAAATATCATGATACGATAACTTCTTGAATTTGGATTAAATAACAATAGAATGGTGGCATGACTACCCCCCCTATCTTGAGCATCATTGTACCCGTCTACAATGTGGCATCCTACCTAGAAGAATGCCTCAATAGTATTATCAATCAATCCATTCCAGATTGGGAACTCATCGTCGTCAATGATGGATCCACCGACAGCTCACTCGAGATTTTAGAACAGCTCGCAAGTAGGGACAATCGTATACACGTGATTTCGCAAACGAATGCGGGCTATGGACGCGCGATCAATACAGGGCTACAAGCCGCGCGTGGTACCTATATCGGCATCGTGGAGAGCGATGACTACATCGCGCCGCATATGTATGAGCGCCTCTTGGCGCTGGCGCAGCAGCATAATGCCGATATGGTCAAGGGGGGCTATGCGTACTTTTGGGATCGGGTCCACGGCCGCCACTACGAAGTAGGAGGCAAAGCACCCGCTGAGCTCGAGGCGCGCGTCATCTGCCCACGAGAGCAGCTCGATAGCTTCCGCATCCCACTCTACATCTGGGCGGGCATCTACAAGCGCAGCTGGATGGAGTACTGGCAGATAGAGTGCCATGAGACGCCAGGAGCCTCCTATCAAGACAATGGATTCTGGTTCCAAACCCTCAGCCTCGCAGAGCGTGCCATCTGGGTAAACGAGCCACTCTATTACTACAGACAGACCAATGCGAGCTCATCCATCCACAAAAAAGGCGACTATGATCTCGTCATCCGCGAATACGACTTCATCGAAAGTGAGCTAGAGCACAGAGCTCCTCAACAATGGGCACAGGTACTCCCCGCCTATGTCAGCAGCTGGTGGGCGGCGATGTACTATACCTACAAGCGTATCGCGCCCGAGTATCATCCTGATTTTCTCGAGCAGCTCAGCGTCCGCATGCACCACTGGCTCTCCCGCGGATTGCTCAGCCCCCACCAGAGGCTCAGCTACCGTGAGGCTCAGTTCCTACTCATAATGCAAAGCGCATCCTCTGATGATACTCAGCAACGAGCCTTGAGGATAAAACAGGGTGAGCGTCGCCTCGATATAAAACAATCCATGCGCAAGTACTGGGAAGAGATCGCCCATCCACGACGATCCGCGCGACAGCGAGCCTCAAGGAGAGCATCCGCTACCATCATCGACCAGATTCCGAGCAGAAGCTACCAGCATATCGCGCTGGCAGCAGATGAGTCGTTCTCCGTCTCGCTCGCCTTGGCATGCCTCTCTCTCATCAGAGCGAGCGCACCAGGGCACTACTATCATATCCACCTACTGGGAGATCGCGTGGAGGCTGATATCATCCGCGATATCCAAGATCTGTGCGAGCAGGCGCAATTCCACCTCAGTTACCACGATGTACGCTATGCACTAGACCAGATGACCCAGTCAGCGTACACTCCGAGCATCGCCTTTGCGCGCTTCCTGCTGCCCGAGCTCCTCCCTGCAGAGGTAGAGAAGCTCGTCTATCTGGATGCCGATGTGATGATATGCAACGACATCAGCTCCCTCTACGAGATGGATATGGGAGATCATCTACTAGCAGCCTCACCTCAGCTCTCCGCGGCGACTCAGACCCAATTCGTCCGAGCACGCCAGCAATGGGCGCGGCAATGCGGCTATGATGAGGAGAAATCTCAATACTGCAACTCTGGCGTACTGCTATTCAACGTCAAAGAATGGCGCAAAGAATTAAGCAACATTCGAATCGCGCAGTCATCTCCACACTCGCTAGAGAAATATGCCTACCCTAGTGCGCACCTCATGAATAAACTGATGCAGGGAGCCACCCTCCCCTTGGAGCAAAAGTTCTGCGCCATCCCACAGCAATACGCGCATGACGCCGATGCTGCCTACACGCACGACCAGACACAGCAGCGCGATGAGGCAGCCTCGCGCCCAGCTATCCTCCACTTGCTCTCCAGTAGCAACCCCTTCATCCTCTTCCCCCCGAATGAGGAGCACGTCGCTTTCTACGATCTCTGGCGCCACTCGCCGTGGAAGCATCGCCTCCCCTACATCCCCCACTCGATGAAGCAGAATCTGCGCAGCGCGTCCAAGGCTGGCATGCAGAAACTCATCGCTCGCGCCCTACGTCTCGCCACCTACATCCCAGGGGCTTACCCTGCATGGTGGTGGCTCTCGCGACAAGCACCCGCGACATGGAGGCATCGCGTAGCCAGCTTCTTGCGCAGGACTATGACCGCGTAGCATTTGCGCGAGCCAGTACGCAAAAGAGCTTCCTGCTGCCGAACAGACAATCGTCTGATTCATTCGGGCAGAGCAAGAGCGTATTCTCATCAAGCGCGCGCGCGATGCATATCGCTGAGCGCGCTTGATGAGAGAAATTTACTTCTTAGCTGCGTTCTTGCCTGTCTTGATCGTGCAGTCATCGTGACTGTGCTCATGACTGTGACTGCCCTTTTCTGTACCGCACTTGCAGTGCTCGCACTTGAGAGCATCGAGATTGATGGCTGCAGAGCTGAGGCTGACCATGCTGAGGGCGACGAGGGAGATTATTGTTTTCATCATATTGTTTATCGGTGTATAATAGATTTCAGGTAAAATCTAGCTAAGGTTAGCATACATCCATACACTAAAGCAAGTAAATAATAGCTCATGACTCTATCAAGAATATGCTCATGCTGAGATTTTGCGATAACTAAGCTGCAATATTCACCTCTCGACAAAGCAGAAAAAGACCGCTCTCCATCGTGAGAGCGGTCTTTGAAAAAGAATGGGGGAAAGAAATTAGATCTTGCCGCAGAGAG
>CAYJID010000247.1:0-3447 GCA_964370135.1 uncultured Akkermansia sp.
GCCGTCATCCGAGAGACCCTGAGGCTACGACAGCAATACGCGGAGCTACTAGGTCATAGCAACTACGCTGATTATGCTGTTCAGAACGCCATGCTGGAGACAGGAGCGGCGGCGCTCGCCTTTGTTGATCAATCTCTAGAAAAACTCCAATCCCTGAGCCAAAGCGAGCGGAGCAAATTGCTCGCCTTCATCACCGAGCGGAGAGGCATCGAGACTCACAGCATCAATGCGTGGGATGCGAGCTACTACCTACGCCAGTACCGCGAGCAGCTGCAGGAGAAGCAAGTGAGCAGCTGGGGTCTCTTCCCTGCGGCACATACCCTAGAGCGGATTTTCTCTGTCTTTGAAACCCTCTTTGCCATCAGCATCGAGCCTGTAGATGCAGAAGTCTGGCATCCCGATATCCGTGCCTATGGCATCTACGACCAGCACACGCAGGAGAAAAAGCATCTCGGCACCTTCTACCTCGACCAGTATATACGTGAGGGGAAAGCTGCTGGTGCATGGACGACGCCCATTCACACAGGAAGCAGAAGCAGCCGTGAGCCGCGGCATCTGAGCCTCGTGCGCAGTAATTTCTATAAGCCCGAAGAGGGGGAGAAATACTATAACATCTCGGAGCTCATCACCCTCTTTCACGAGCTGGGACATGTCATGCATCTGACACTCAGCGACGTCGAGCTCTCCTCGCAGGCGGGATTGCAAGTGCCCATGGACTTTATAGAAATGCCTAGCCAGCTCATGGAGAAATGGGTGACAGATGAGAACATCCTTGCGAGCCTCAGCAAGAGCGTCTTCACGGGAGAGCCCATCACGCCGCAGGAGGCAGCGGCACTCCTTCAGCACTATCAAACATTTGACATCTGGAGCGATATGACGCAGCTAGGGCAGGCGAAGCTTGATCTGGAAATGCATTTGCACTACAAGAGTCAATTTGCGCATCAGGACATTGATACGGCGGCGTACCGTATCTTGAGAACAGCGGAGCTCCCCTACAAGCAGCGATACCTGTATTTTTTCCACACCTGGCAGCATGTGTTTGGCAATAGCTACGGGGCGGGGTACTATGGATATGAATGGACGAAGCTACTGGCTGAGGATGCCTTTACGCGCTTTCGGGGGGAAGGGCTGATGAATTCTGAGACGGGGAGGGCGCTACGGGAGAGCATATTGGAGCGAGGGAAGAGCGTGCCGGCGTCGCAGCAGTATAGAGACTTTATGGGGCGCGATCCACGGTTGTAGCCAACATTAGCGTGTCAAGTCAATGGATTCTTAAGGTCTAGACCTTAAGCGATCTCCGGCGATCGTTCGCCGGCGGGGCTGGGCAGAGCCCAGTGGGGTCGAGGGGCTAGCCCCTCGCAGGGTGACGGGACAGAGTCCCGTCGGGCGCACCGTAGGTGTGCGCCCCAGCAGCAAGGAGGCGAAGCCTCCGCAGGGCGTCAGTTTTGATAATGAAGCAAATGCCCGCGTGGCAAATCCTGCATGGTGTCAACGCCGCAAACTGACGCCCCCGTCAATCCTGCGCGCGAAGCGCGCCTGTTATCTACCGTGGCAAACGCGAAGCGTACACACAAGCGGTTGTTATCACTTAGGCGGCGGGCAATGAACAGCCACGGTCTGCGTACATGATAAGAAATAGTCCATCAAGTCGCAATTCGGCACAAATTGCATGCAATTTGAGACGACGAAAGTCCGAGATACCTCTCGGACGGTTCAGCGCAGCTGAATGAGGAGGACAGTCGCTGCGCGACTGCCCCTTCGGGGACATCCTCAGCATCCTGCTTCGCAGGATCGTTCGAGAAGTGTCTCTCACTTGCTTTGTCTCAATCTGCTCAATCGCAGATTGTACGAATTGCTCCTTGACAGCCTATTTCTTATCATGTTAGAAGCATGTACTTCCTTTTGTTGAATGAAAAATAAGATTTTTCATTCAACAAAAGAAAGGTTAAAATTTGAGTTTCCCCCAATCATTCCTCATCATTCCTCATCATTCCTCATCACCCCCGAATGCGCCGCAAAATAATCAAACATCAGCCACCACTCCGATACACGCGGCGCGCGATCACTCCATTTCGTCACCCGTCGCCGCGCCCGCAAGAAACGCCGCCGCACCCTCCCCCTCAGCATCATCCCCTCATCACTCAACTCAATCCCAGGATAATAACGCCCATCAAACTCACCCATCCGCGCCTCCACCTCATCGACAAACGCACACCAGCTCTCCTCCTCCGCGAGATCAGGCCCATAATACACCCGACGCGAGAAACTCCCATCCACCGCATCACGCACAAAGCCCAGCTTCAACGCCGGTAGCAAATACGGATACGCGCCCCCCGTGATGATATGCGTCAGCAGAGCCGGCGTATTCTGCGGATTGATCGCCCCCAGTCGCCTCATGCACTGATCAATGAAATCATGACAAGCCCGCTTCTCCTGCCACGTCGCCAGAGCCACACAGAGAGCCTCCCGTATCCCTAGAGCACTCACAGGGCTATGCTCCATCACCAGCATCCCCCTGTCATAGATGCCACAATCCGCCAGCTCAAAAAGCAGCGCATCGTAGAGCGCATGCTCGGCTATATACTCCGCCTCCGCCCCCCTGCTGCGCCACACGTCGATGATCTGCCCACAGTCGACATACTTCTCCAACCACTGCTCGATGAGTTGATGTATCATGATAATAATTATAAAGCTCGCAATATCATTCGTCAAGGTAGAAATGATGCCTCGTTCTAAGATTGACTCTAGATAATTTTCTGTGCTACCCTGAGGCATGAAAAGCTATTTTCACCTCCTCTCCCTCCTCCTCCCCCTGCTTGGCCTGAGCTGCTACGCATCACAGGCGACCCCTGCGACGCCAGGCACAGCACCCACCGCCAGCACCCCCGCGGCGGCGAGCATCAGTAGCTCCCTATCCGTTAGCCACCTCGCCTATGAAAAAGAGCGAGGTTTTTTTATCCTCGCCGAGTACCGCGCGCCCCAGGGCACGCGCATCCTCGAGAGTAGTGCCATCCAGCTCCTTCTCCCCGAGGGATTCGAACGCACGCCCGCAGACAAAAATATCCCACGCATCAATCCCGAGACCAAGCAAGCCGAGGGCTACGAGACACTGCGCCTCTGCTGGATCGTCATCCCGCTGGGCACTGCCCCCGATGAAGCCACCTTCACCGTCACAGGCAGCCTCGATCTCGACATCTCAGGAAAGAAAAAGAAAGAACCCAGCCAGCAAAGCCTCCAACTAAAAACAGGTAAAGCCACCGCCTCCCCCCGCTGGAGTGACACCGTGCTCGCCGAGATGCGCGAGATGGGCTCCGCCGCCATGCAGTACTACGCCCAGCGCCATCCCGAGGACGCGCAGCACATTTCCCTCATCTTTGACCCCGCCTCAGACGAGACCCCCGAGGAGGTCGCCTTCATCCCTTGGCAAGCAGAAGGGCAGCATCGAGC
>CAYJID010000248.1:0-3429 GCA_964370135.1 uncultured Akkermansia sp.
ACGCTGGGGACGGCAAAGATGAGCACCAAGTAGCAGATAGATCGTGTGGGAGCTGGTGACTTGTCATCGTGTCTCCCTCCTTCTACATTGAGCCAAAAAAGCATGGGGACGAACCACACACTGAGTATCAGCGAGCGTAGCAGCCAGCTCCACGCATTCTTCACTGCGGGAGCGATGGCGAAGCTGATGAGGGAGAGCAGGTAGGTAGGGGCTCCCGCGATGAAGAAGGCGATCAGGAGTGATATCATGACAGAGGCGGTATCTTTCTCTAGAGCCTGCTGCAAATGATTGAAGATTAGAGGATCATCCGCGTAGGAGACAGCTAATGCCGTGAGCAGACAGAGAGGGATCCAGCAGAGCAGCAGGAGCTGAAAGAGCTTGTGGCAGGTCTTGAGGACATCTTGTTGTTCGGGGGACATCGAGGGCGATTCTACCAGCTTTGGTCATCGTCGTCAAACTTGATTTTCTGCTCTTGAAATCAGCCCTAAAGTCGTTAGAAAAAAGGAGTTGACAAAATAGCACCGGATTATACAATGGTAGAAATTGATAAAAATTGTATGAAATACCATCATCTTCTCTTTCCCTTCCTCGTCATGAGCGGCGCACTTCCCCCCGCTGCTGCTGACGATACGCAGAACGCAGGCATGATCGCCGCTGCTACCTCAGTCCCCCAGTCCTTGGATGGCTACACGATACGCTTTGACAACAGCGCGGCGCAGGTGAGCTCACTGAGTAGTGATGAGATGAGCTTTGCCGTCTCGGCAAAGTTCGCCCACTACCTCTCGCTCACATGGTCGCGTATGAGCCCCGAGGCACGGCGCTGGCTGATGACGGAGCTGTTTTTTGAGAATGATCAATGGGCGCGACGCGAGATGCTGGAGCGTGACAAGACGCAGTCTCACTTTCGCATGGAGCGTCTCTCGGGCAGCAAGCTTTTCCTCATATTGGAAGGTGGTGCAATCGACAGGTGGATCTTGCTCGACTTTGAGCCCCCCGTCTCGGGGAGCGCCATCTGGGGACTGGGCGAGGAGATGATACGCGATGTGCGATTCTCCCTGAGCCCCTCCTACGTCGTCCGCCCCGCGCTGGCAGGAGATCCGCTGCCGCAGCAGGTCGAGTGCGGGCTCTTCCTCTTTGATGGCTTTGCGCTATGGAGACAGTACGGCAAAAGCTATTTTTCCCAAGGTACGTATCCTGATGAGCTGACAGCAGAGCCCCCCGTGATCCATCCTGTGGGCAAAGATCACTATGAGAATGATGTGTATGAGGATCAGTATGGCAGATCCTGGGCGAGCTGTGGGAACTTTCACTACTCGGCCGAGGGGGACAATGGCTTGCTGGACTTCTCCGCACTCTCTACAGGGCTGCGCTACATGCTCAGTCAGGATGCCGATATAGGCCATGATGAGGACGAGGGCTATATCTACTCGGATGCTCCCTCTCTGCTGACACTAGACGCCGTAGACGATGGCAGCTACAGCTGCAAGGTATCAGGCTATTATGGTATCGAGGGAAGTGGTGACGCGCCAGCGAGGGTGCATCGCATGCGCTTGGTGCAGTATACCCATGATCTCTATGCCGATCAGACCTCAAGCTCAGAGGAGAGGAGAGCCGCGGCTCGTCCCGCTCAGGTCATCCACAAGAGAAAATATAGGAAAGCCGACGAGGAGCTTGTGACGCGCCCCGTGACCTTCCGCACCCTCTGTGAGCGCGTGCTGGAGGAGAACACGCGTGCGAACTGGGACGCGCTGGAAGCATACTACGATGAGCACAAGGAGCGATTCACCAAGCTACAGCGCGAGCTCTTCCCGCTGGGCTACTTTTATGCCGGGCAGTTCAAGCATCCGACGAGTCGCCACTATGCGAAGCGACTCACCGAGATCATCCCGCAGATTCTTATTGATGGCAATGTGCGAACCCCGCATGTCTCGGGCAACACCGCACTGCACTACTCCG
Source organism: uncultured Akkermansia sp. (assembly GCA_964370135.1). Taxonomy (GTDB): domain Bacteria; phylum Verrucomicrobiota; class Verrucomicrobiia; order Verrucomicrobiales; family Akkermansiaceae; genus Akkermansia. The sequence goes on from CAYJID010000248.1 coordinate 1,957, forward strand.
CCGCCATGGGGAGCAGCAACTTGACAAAATGGCTCATCGAGCAGGGAGCTCTCATCAACGCACGCAACCAAGACGACCAGACACCGCTCGACTGCCTCGGCGTGAGCAAGAAGGGTCTCGACAAATGGATGATCGCCCGCGGAGCCGAGCGCACCCATCCTGTGAAGACGAAGGGACCTATCCTCAAAGAAAAGGGCTCGACGAGCTACGCTGCAGCTGCGGCTAAGACTCCTACACCTGCGCCCGCGCCAGTCGCTAGCCTCCATGAGCAGGCGGAGAAGCTGGCACATGACCTCATCGCGGGCGTGAACAATGACATGGAGCTGCTACTCTCCTGCTATGCGGAGCGGGTGAACTACTTTGGCCAGACAGGCTTCACGCACGAGCAGATACGCAAGGACAATGTGGTATTCCGCCACAAGTACCCCAAGCGTGACTTCCAAGTACGTGACGTAACGATCAGAAAGCAGGATGAGAACCGCTACCGCATCACCGTCATGGTGAAGGGGCTCCGATGGGATACGGCGGACAAGCCCCAGCACATCGAGCTGCTCTACAGGCTCGACGCGCGACTCGTCGAGGGGAGATTTTCTGTATTCTGCATACGCACCGACATCATTCCGAAGTCTTGAGTATCCGCTTATAACGCGCCCTCAGCACAAGAAGCCAAACACTAAAACACCCACATGCAAACGACGCGAACCCCATCACGATAGAGAAGCCTCGAGATGGCGTATCGAGGCGTATATCCTCTGGGGCACGCTCATTGACATAGATCGTGAGGCACTGCTTTCCCTCGTGATTCCTACCCAAGACCGAGCTCGGGTCAGACCTCGTATCGACTTCTGCGACTTGCGCCGCATTCTTCCAATCATATTGCACGGTGAAGTAGGTCGTCGTATCATCATCACGGCTTGTGGACTCCTCCTGCCTCATCTTGAGCATCAGTGCTTCGCGCTCATGCCAAACATGAGGCGGGTTCTGCTCATAATCAAGAGCAATAGAATACGCCACAAAGCCAAATACAAGCGTGCAAAAACCAAACACACAAGCGAGTATCATATTGGTAGTACACTTTTTCTCCAGCCTTGGTCGCTGCCATCGCTGGAGAATCTCCTGCTCATCATCCAGCTCGTGTACAAGGGGCAGCGAGGGGTAGTGACGCGCGAGCGTATCGAGCAGCTCGCTTGCGACCTTGCGCTTGCTCGTCTCAAGAAGGAGATGCCTCGTCCCATCCCGCTCAATGAGACTTACGCTGTAGAACATGGGGTAAAAATTCGACCAGCTGCGAATCATGCTATGCGCGTAATCACGCGGCAGCCTGCTCCCCGCAGCACCACTGAGCACCAGCTGCGCCACACTCTCCACCGCGAGAGACAGAGACGCGTGACTCCTTGAGCCACGATACAAGCCCCACTCCAGCTGCCTCTGCCCCAGAGTGAGTTCGAAGCGAGTCCGCAGCCTGTGATAAAA
>CAYJID010000249.1:0-3425 GCA_964370135.1 uncultured Akkermansia sp.
AGGTCTGGAGCAGAGCCTCGGCCTTCTCGATGCGCAGCGAGATGCTGACTTCTTCTTGACGGCTGAGCAGGTCCTTTTGACCCATCTGCTTGAGGTACATGCGGACGGGGTCGTCGAGGATGTCGAGCTTCGCCTCCATCTTCTCGGTCTCGTCCTCTTCCTCGGTCGTGGTGAGGCGCTGGCGGTCGCTGTAGCTGTCGACGTCGGAGGCGTCGATGATGTCGAACTGCATGCCGCGCAGTCGCTCCATGATCTCCTCGTAGTCCGAGGGCTCGATCATGTCGTTGGGCAGCACCTCATTGATGTCATCGTAGGTGAGGTAGCCCTGCTCGTTGGCAAGAATGATGAGCTCGCGGAATTTTTCTTGGACACCGGGGCTATCGACGATGCTGCCGCCCTTTTCACCAGGTGTGATCTTGAGCTGGGTGGAGGAGAGAGGCGTGATGGTGGTGCTCTCTTCGCGTACCTCGACACCGACGGAGAAGAGGCGCTCAAAGAGCTTCTCTTGGTCTTGGCTCTCAAAGCCGTCGTCAGGCAGGGCACTGGAGATATCCTCGGGCGTGACGTAGCCGTCCTTTTCCTTGGCGAGCGTCAGCAGGCTCTTGAAGGCTGCCTTGAGGACGAGGTCGTCAGGGAAAAACTCCTGCAGGTCGCGGGCGGAGACGCGGGGCATGGTGAAGCCCTTGCGGCTGCGTGCCTTTTTCTGCTCTTTGGCCACGATGGATTCGACGACTTGTTCGTCGATGAAGACGGTGCTGTCCGTGTCTTTGCTCGATTTTTTCGACGCAGTGGAGGCAGAGGGCTTCTTGCTCGCGGCAGGCTTGGAGCTGGATGTCGCGCTCTTTGCCGTACTCGAGGATGAGGGGGTGTTCTTCTTTACGCCCTTAGGGGCAATCTTCTCAGAAGTCAGAGACTGCTCGTCGGGATCGCCCTTGGGTTGGTTGTTCTTCGCCGTTGCCATAATGTTAGGAAATAGATAGGGATAGTCCACCCTTTACACTTTTTGTCAAGTAGCTGACACAAAAGCAAGCTGATTATAATACTTCTGTACGCCTTGTCAAGGGGAAAGTAGTGCATTTTTTTATTTAATTGACTTGGTATTTCCTTTACACGTGAGGAGCTCTTCTCTATATTTTCATGCATGAGCGATATGATTGTTTCCCATAATCGAGACGAGCTCGTCCGTCTCGCCCTCGCAGAAGACTTTGGCACGGGGGATGTGACCTCCCTGTACTTTGTAGATGAGCAGCTACGCGCCTGTGCACTCATGCGTGCGCGTACGGCTGGTGTCGTGTCGGGTGTCGATGTGGCTGAGGCTGTGTTCAAGGCTGTGGATGAGAGCCTCACGGTGAGCATTGAGAAGGATAATGGCGCGCCCGTCGCCGCAGGTGACGTGGTGATGCGCATCGAGGGCTCGGCTCGCTCCATCCTCGGAGCGGAGCGTACGGCGCTCAACTTCATCCAGCGCCTCTCGGGCGTGGCGTCGATGACGGCGCATTATGTCGCACGCATCGCACATACAAAGTGCCAATTGCTCGACACGCGCAAGACGACCCCCGGCTACCGTCTGCTGGAAAAGGACGCGGTGCGTCACGGTGGCGGCTGCAACCACCGCCTCGGTCTCTATGACCGTGCGATGGTGAAGGACAACCATCTCATGTCGGGCGGCAATGTCGCGCGCCTCCAAGAGGGCATCGCGCAGCTCAAGCAAGATAGACCTGGTGTCGAGGTGGAGGTCGAGGCTGATACGCTCGAACAGGTAGCCGACTTCCTCCAGATGGACGGCGTGGACTATATCCTGCTGGACAACATGAGCAACGACGAGATGCGCCGCGCCATCGAGATGCGTGGTGATCGTGAGAAGCCTTATTTCGAAGCCTCGGGCGGCCTGAGCTATGAGACGGCAGCCGCGGCGGCGGAGACGGGTGTGGACTTCATGAGCTTTGGCTGCCTGACACACTCTGTGCCCTCGCTCGATCTCGGACTTGACTTCATCATACAGGACGCGTAGCCGATGACGCTATCTCCTCAGGATGCGCTGCTCGCGCTCAATCTCATCCCCGGTCTAGGAGCGATGCGTATCCGCGCGCTGCTGGATCACTTTGGCTCTGCGGAGCTGGTGCTGCATGCCGCACCCTCTCTGCTGGAGCAAGTCCCGCGCATCGGCAGGAAAATCAGCAACGCCATCTCCCAGTGGCAGAGCTGTGCTGACATCGCGCGCGAATACGAGGCCGCCGCGCGTCAAGATGTGCGCATCGTGAGCATCTATGATGAGGAGTATCCTGAGGGACTGCGCCACATGAGCGACGCGCCTATCATCCTCTATGTGCGCGGTGCCTCCCTCGCCCGCGTCATGGAGAGAGCGGTCTCCATCGTGGGCTCGCGCAGCTGCTCCGCCTACGGGCGGCAGGTGGCGCAGCAGTTCGCCCGCGAGCTCAGCGAGCAGGGCTGTAGCATCATCTCGGGGCTCGCGCTGGGGATTGATGCGGCAGCGCATCAGGGCGCGCTCCAAGCGGGTGGGCATACCATTGGCGTTATAGGATCGGGGCATGCGTGCTTTTACCCTCATGAGAATGAGCAGCTCGCGCTGCGCATGATTGAGCAGGGGGGGAGCGTGGTGAGTGAGTTCCCCATGCAGATGCGCCCGAGCTACACCACCTTTCCCCAGCGCAACCGCATTGTGGCGGCGTGGAGTCATGCGACGCTCGTCGTGGAGGCGCCACACCGCAGCGGCTCCCTGCATACAGCACGCCTCGCCTCGGCAGAATACGGCAGACATACCTTTGCCGTACCTGGCTCCATCAATGGACTGCACTCGGTGGGCTGCCATGAGATCATCCGCGACGGCGCGACCCTCTGCGCGAGCACCCAGCAGCTGCTGGCCGACATGCGCTGGGATCGCCCTGTAGAAGCGGTAGCGCGCGATGCTGTCGCGCCTCCCACGGCGGATCTCGCGAGCATGGCGGCGGCCTACCCCGACCTGCTCTCGCAGCTGCGCCCTACGCAATCAACCGAGCCTTCACGTCCCATGCTTACTGCCGAGTCGCAGACGATCGTCGACTCGATCTCGGCGGGGCACTGCACTCTTGACGCCCTCTGTGTCGCAACAGGCATGGCGGCGCACGAGCTCAACCCGCTGCTGATGCGCTTGCAGATCGCGGGTCATATCCAATCCCTCCCCGGTGCACAGTATGCGCTGCGCTAGCCGCATTTCTTTGCTATTACTTCAGGGGTCTTCTAAATTCTCGTTATTCTAAATAAGCAAATACAGAAAATCGCTTCACGAGGCAGCTTTTGAGCGCTTTTAGGCTGCATTTCCTGCGAATTTTCGTCTCAGAGGACACTCTGAGCCATCAATTCGCAAAAAATCCAGCTCTAAAATCATCTCAAAATCTTACCTCGCGAGAAAATAGAAGCCCCCTTCA
>CAYJID010000250.1:0-3407 GCA_964370135.1 uncultured Akkermansia sp.
CCACTCCCATCAAGGCATCCTCGATGAGCGCGATGTGCTCGCCATGCAGCGTCTCTGCTGCGCGCTGATCCACGCGCTGGATTCTCAGGCTCTCGCTGCAATGTCCTAGCGGGCAGCTTGCGAAATGAGTCCGTTCAGAACTTGAATCTCAAAAATGAGCGTAAGAGCACGTCTTTTGTATGTATGTTGGTGAGAATTGACAGCTTTTTGGGCTGACATCGCTCGCGATGCGCGCCCAACCGCCGTCAATGATCATCCCAACTGCATACAAAATCCGAAGCTGCCCATTTTGCAAGATACCCTAGCGGGGATTTCCCCCCGCTCATCATTCTCAAACAACTCTACTCCTCTCCCATGAAGGCTCAATACAACTCTCAGGGCAATGTCCCGCGCGCCCCTATCCCTTCCCCCGCCCAGCCCGCTGGTATCAAGGTGAACCCAAGCTCTCCGAGCTACCCCGCAGGCTTGCCCACCAGCTCCAGCCATCCCCCTGCTGGTATGCCATCTGCCAGTGGCTCGATGCAGGCCTCGGGTATCCCGCCTGCGACGAGAATCCCCTCCACCACTAGATTTCCCTCTGCTTCGGGGCTACCCTCCAGCTCTGCCATCCCCCCTGCCTCTGGCCTGTCTTCCTCCTCAGCGATGCCCTCTGCTTCAGCGATGCCCTCCGCTTCAGCGATGCCCTCCGCCTCAGGGATGACCTCCGCCTCAGGGATGCCCGCATTCGGGCAGACGTCGACGGCGAGCTATCCAGGGCAGGCGAATAATCCTAGCTCTACGTCCATCCCCCCGCGCGTCCTGCCGACTGCGCCCCCCGCCGCCCTCCCGCTCACTGGATCTGCGCCGCGCATCCTCTGGGTGGATGTAGCGCGCGCCTTTGCCATGTTCTTCATCATGTGGCTGCATGCGCGCACGCATCCAGAGTGGCTGCCCACGCCCGTGGGGGGAGGGATTTGCTTTTTCTTCTTGGCTGCAGGGTATTTCTTGCCGCGCAACATGATTGATTGTGCGCGTCGCACGCTCCAGCTCACCATCGCGTGGCTCATCTGGTCGTGGGCGACGACCATACTGGTCATGATCTTTGACCCGACGGCGAGCTTTGAATGGAGTCGCGTCTTTGGGATCAATGTAGCCGCGTACAATACCCCCCTGTGGTTCTTGCGCAATCTCTTGATATTCCAAGCTATCTTCCTGCTTCTCATGTGTCTGCGCATCCTGCCCGGAGCCGCGCTCAGCGTCTGCTTCATCTGCCTCATCTGGCCCTATGATCTCAATGGGCAGCAGCATATCAATCTGCTATTTAATTGGATGATGGCATTCTCCGCAGGCTTTGCACTCGCCTATATCAAGCTCTCGCGCATAGATGCCCATATGCTGCGCCTACTCTACGTGCTGGTGCCTCTCGCGGCTTTTCTTATCAGTGTGGATGCGATGGAGTATGGATTCATCGAGATGCCGCTCTTCAGCTATGCTTGGGGCGCGGGGGAGCATCCCTTTGTCTTCTCTCTGAAGCTCATCCCCTTCACCTCCTTGGGCTTTGCGCTGAGCTTTATCATCGTTGCGTTCCTACTCTCGACTCTGCTGCCGAAGGTCGCACATTACGTCGCCATCATCGGGCGCAACATGATGTTCATCTATGCGGGTCATACCATCCTCTATGGATTCCAAATCGGGCTAGATCAGCAGCTCTTTGGAGGCATGCTGGGTGATGGTATCTGGCTGCCTATTGTCGCGATGCTCGTGCTTGCGGCGGCTTCTGAGGCTCTGTGCCGCTACTGCCCGAGTGTGATGGCACTACTCGGCTGCCTGAGCCCACGTCATCTGAAGTGGGGCAAATGGCGCCTCTGAGTAGGCTGCATGAAGTGGTCTGCATGACAGGCGCGGGGGCATGGCAGAGCGTCGCTCGCGGCGTGCTACCCGCGCTTTGGCAAGAAAAACCCCTGCTGCTTGGCAGAGATAGGCAATTGGGCAATCTCCATGCTGCGCAGCATCACCTCCCAGAGCGCGCGACGCTCGGCGCGATCCACCGTCCGTAGCAGGTAGCTTGGGTGGTGGCTCACGAGTACGGGGATGCCCTCGTAGCTATGGGAGTCGGCCTGGTAGGCAGCCAGCGGCAGATCGCCGAGCTGGAGTAGCCCACGGGCGGCAATCACGCCTAGAGCCACAATGACGCGTGGGGCGACGAGCTCGATCTCGCTGCGCAGTACATGGGCAAAGAGCTCTACCTCGATGGCGGAGGGGGGGCGATTGTTCGTCATCTGGCGGGGCATCTTGGGGCGGTACTTGATGAGGTGCGTCAGATAGATCTCATCGCGTGATAGCGACATGGCCTTGAGTATCTCGTCGAGCTTCTTGCCTGCTTCGCCAGAAAAGGGGCGCCCGCTTTGCTCATCGGCGGCATTGGGCGCATCGCCAATGAACATGATATCGGCGTGCTTGCTCCCCTGTCCTAGCACGAGCTGATCGCGGAGGGTGGCGAGTTTTTTGACAGGATTCCAATGATGAAGGAGGTAGGCAAAGGCCTGCCAGCGCTCGGCTAGCTCGCCCTGAGGGACGTGGAAGCTCGCCTCCAGCACCTCGGGGGGGAAGGCGGGCTCGCGCTGCGGCTCGCCCTCGGGGAGGATCAGACCGGATACTGCGCCGAGCTCCTCGGCTGGAGCTGCTATTGATGGAGCTTGCGCTGCTGCTAGAGGTGCTGCTGGAGCTGCTGGAGTTTGTGCTGCGAGATCTGCCGAGGCGGCTGGGGAGATGTTTTGCTGCGTCTGAGCTCGAGGCTGAGGCTCGGTGGGCTGGTGCGCGGGGGCAGATGGTGCGCTGAGCGTGCTAGGATCGACTAGGGACGCGGAGGAGGCCTCAGCATAGGCCTGACGAGCTGCGGCAGAGGCGGGAGGGATGGCAGAATGATCTGCGGCGGCGGGAGGGGTGATTGCTTGTTTTTTCGCCGCGCGTGCGGCGAGCATCCACTCGCGCAAGACGAGGCGTGCCTCCTCATTGAGGGGTAGCTTGTGAACACCTTGCTCTTGGAGAGACTGGAGGAACTGGAGGGTGAGATCGCGCGTATTCATGGATGAGGGGCATGGGTAGTGTAGCGCAAAAGGTAGCGCAGTACAAGAGCAGGCTTAAGGGGGCTTTTAAAATCTCGCTATTCTAAAGGGGATCTTGCAAAATTAGCAGCTTCGGATTTTGCTAGCAAATTCTCGCCAAAATGCTGCAAAAGACGTGCTGTGGCGCTCATTTTCGAAATCTGCTATTTCTGAAAACTAATTTTGCAAGGTCATCACAAGATTTTTCACCTAACCGAAGAAAGGTTAGATAGGGTGATTCTGAGTACGAGTACTCGTCCTGCTTTGTTATAAGGGGGCTTCTCTTATATTGAAGTTTGATAAAATCTTGGAGAGCGGTTATAC
>CAYJID010000251.1:0-3406 GCA_964370135.1 uncultured Akkermansia sp.
CTCCGCCCATGCGGTAGGGTTTGTCGACGATTTTGTTGCCTGCGGCGATGATGCGCTTGATGCGCTTGGGGGCATTGGGGGGGGCGATGGCTTTTCCATTCACGAGGATAGCGCTTCTGCCTGCGCTGTAGTTGTATGCTGGTGTGCGCACTTCGGCGCTCTGATTCTGGCAGGAAGCGGCTGAGAGACAAAGAGCCGTAGCTGCTAAGCCCCAGCTGAGGGGGTGAAAGTGGTGAGGCATAGGGACGTATTATAGAACAGCTTTGAAAAAAATCAAGGTCAATTCGCTCCCGCATGTGCCATGCACGCGAGGCGATTATATGGCGGGCGGGCTAGTTTTGGCTTGATTTCTGGGGCTCTCATCGGGTAGTATGCGTCCTATGAAGAGCATTTTTTCTACACTCGCGTCTATCGCTGTGGCTACATGTGCGCTCTCGCCTGCTCTGGCGGATCGCAATTCTGACTACTGGGCTCCTGAGAATATGGCCAAGCGTCAGTGCACCTCGGTGCATCTGCGCTTCCTGCCCGATGTGCCGCATCATACGGCGGTCTACAATGAGACGGTGGTAGAGAAGAGTGCTCCTGGGACGTATTTCGCAGCGAATAATTTCTCCTCAGGCTACATCGGTATCCAGGAGACGGTGCGTGACAACAAGCCTATGCGTGTGGCTATCTTCTCCATCTGGGATGCGAAGGACTCGGGGGACAATCCCCATGCCGCGCCCGAGAGTGAGCGCGCGATGCTCATCCAGAAAGGCCCTCATGTGACGACGCGCCGATTCGGCGGCGAGGGTACGGGGGGCAACTCGATGCGCCCCTTTGCATGGCAGGAGGGCGAGGTGATCCGCACGCTCGTCGTGGAGAAGCCCGATGGCGAGGACTTCCGCCAGATCGCGGGCTATATTTATGATCCTGCCTCCAAGCGCTGGGAGCTGCTGAGCTGCTGGCGCATCCAGGCTCTGCGCCGTGGTCTGGGTGGGGGCGCTGCCTTTGTCGAGGATTTCCGCCGCAATGTGGAGAGCAAGCTGCTGGAGCGTCGCGCGACCTTTGGTCCAGCGTATCGCTATGCCGATGGCAAATGGCTGCAGGCGGATACCTTCCAATTCACCAAGGATGGCAACCCCAATATGGAGATCAACTGCCGTCTCAATCCGAAGCTGGGCTTCTACTCACTGGCGACGGGCGGCGCGATCAAGCCTGAGGCTGATTTCCCCGTCTTTGGCAAAAAGACGCTCAAGCCTCTCCCCAAGAGCAATCCTCCAGGGACTGACGTGATGAAGCTCGTCAAGATGCCCCTGCTGGAGAAAAAGGACTATCCCGTGGACAAGAATCCCCTGTAGGGGACCTCTGAACCATTTTACAGAATCAAGGGCTCACCGCGCGACGCGGTGAGCCCTTGATTCTCTACGGGGGGAGGTAGCGTGAGTCTAGGATCTCTCGACCACGCTCCACGCGATGGTCTCGCCATCATACATGGGCACGACCTCCTCACCGTAGCTGCGGTAGCTGGCGGGCACGGCCATAGGGGTATCACGCAGCGTGACTGTCGTCTCGGGGACGTTTAGGCCGTAGATGCGGCGCGCATTGTCCGAGACAAAGGCTTGCAGCCTGTCTGCCACGCCGTGCTGGACAAAGATCTCTGCGAGCTTTGGCAGGGCGACGGGGGCGGTGAAGATGCCGCCAAAGCTCGCAGCACTCTCCTTGTTCTGCCTCTGGTGGGGCGCAGAGTCGCTGCCGAACATGATCTTGGGATGTCCGCTCAGGGCGGCCTCGAGCAGGCGGTCTCGGTCGGAGGGGAGCTTGACGATAGGCTTGCAGAAGTAATGGGGCTTGAGCAGCCCACCTGCGAGGTCGTCGAGCGAGAGGAGCATGTGGTGCAGCGTGATGGTGGCGTAGAGATTCTCATGCTCGTCGAGCAGGTCGAGGGCTGCTGCGGTGCTGAGGTGCTCCATGCTGATCTTGAGCCTCGGGTATTTGGTGGCTAGGTAGCGGTATTGGCTCAGAAACTCTGCCTCGCGGTCCATGACAAATCCATGGCTCTCTCCGTGGACGAGTAGAGGGATGTCGCGCTCCTGCATCATCTCGAGCATGGGGTGTGCCTCGGTGAGCTGTGAGATGCCTCCCTCACTATTCGTCGTGATGCCAGCGGGGAAGAGCTTGACGGCAAAGAAATCGGGGCTCGCGGCGATGCTATCGAGCGTGGCTTCGTCGTAGTTCTTGAAAAAGAGCGTCATCAGTGGGGCAAAGTCGGGCGTGCCGACGGCGGCGCGGATGCGTGCGGCGTAGGCGTCGAGCTCGTCGCGTGAGCCGACAGGGGGGAGGAGATTGGGCATGACGACGGCTCCAGCGAAGTCGGCGGAGAGGGGGGCGGCGAGGCTCAGCATGGCGGCATCGCGCAGATGCAGGTGCATATCGAGGGGGGAGGTGAGCTGTAGTTCCATAGGGGGCATTATATCCTAATTGGCGCAATGTTCAAGCCTCGCGCTCTAACAGGGCACGGCAGCGGGCTGTGTGTGGGGGATGAGGCGTGGGGGGATGACACGACATCAGGCAGAGCACGCTCGCGCGCTCTGCCTGATGGTGGAAGTGGGATGGGGAGAAAAATTATTGCTCACCCTTGTTGATGTCGAGCAGCTCGAGCTCGAATACGAGCGTGGAGTTGGGCCCGATGGGGCCTGGTCCCTGTGCGCCGTAGGCGAGGTCAGAGGGGATGGTCACGCGCCATTTCGCACCGATGGGCATGTTGAGCAGTGCCTCGGTGAAGCCGGGGATGACCTGACGGACGTTGAACTCGACGGGCTCATCAGACTGGTCAAAGACCGTGCCGTCAATGAGCATACCCTTGTACATGACCTTGGCCATGGGGGCTTCTCCGTGGAGCTCGGGGTCGTACTTGGTCGCGCCACCTGCGGTGATGACTTCGTACTGGAGGCCGCTGGGGGCGGTGGTGACCTCGGGGCGTGAGCCGTTGGCCTGGAGATAGATGTTGCCGAGTTCGAGATTCTTGTTTGCCTTTTCTTCGCCGCGTGCTTGGAGCATGGCGAGGAAGTCTTGCTGGATCTGCTCGGCGTCTTCATTGACGATGCTCATGTCGAGCTCACCCGTGAGGCCATCGAGGATGCCCTTGGCGACGCTGGCAGAGTCGATGTCGTCTACCGTGATGCCGGGGAGCATCTGGGAGAGGAACTGGCCACTGAGGCGGTGGCCGATGAAGTAGGACATGACGTTTTTGGATTGTTCTGAATCAGACATGCACGCATCGTAGCATGTATACACGTGGAGAGCAAGCAGCTTTAGGGGACCTTGCAAAATTAGCAGCTTCGGATTTTGCTAGCAGTTTGGATGAGAATTTGCGGCACTCCGTCAGAATCGTATCGTGACCACAGTCGCTTCATACCAAGGCCAT
>CAYJID010000252.1:0-3399 GCA_964370135.1 uncultured Akkermansia sp.
TCAAAGGCGGCGCAGTGCTCCTCGTCGTCGTTCCACGAGGGGGCGAGGATCTTGATGGCGACCTCGCGCTGGAGGGATTCTTGGCGGGCGCGGTAGACGGTGCCCATGCCGCCGCGTCCTATTTTCTCAATGAGGGTGTAGCCGCCCAGCTCCTTGGGGAAGTTCGTCGGCTGGATGTTGGCGTGAGGGGCGCTCTCCTTGCTGCGGCCGAGCTTCTCCACGGCACTCAGCGCGCTGAGGAGCTCGAGGAGCTCTTGCTCATACTCGGGGTATTGGGCGGCGTATTCCTCGACACTTTGCTCGCATTCCCCCGTGCGTGACTGCTCCAGATAGGTCTCGATGAGCTCGGCGATGTCTCCCTCGCTGTCGTCTTCAGCGGGGTGCTTGTCGTGGTCTGGGGCAGTCATGGGGGAGGGGGGAATGGTGGAATTGGATTAGGCTTGGAAGAGGCTGAACTGCATGATGAGCTCTTGGAATCGCTTCAGCGCGCGCACGTAGCGTATGCTGGCGGTCTTGGGCTCGATCTCGAGGATGGCGGCGCATTCGCTGTTGCTGAGCTCTTCGAAGTGGCGCAGCTCGAGGATCTGGCGGTCGTTGTCGCTGAGCTCTTCGAGCACGCGGCGGGTGACGTTCTGTCGCTCGAGCTTCACGAGGCGTGTGCGGGGGCTCGTCATGGTGTCGGCGAAGCGTTCCCAAGCATCGAGGTTGGACGAGCCGTCGTCGTCACCCTTGTCGTCCATATTGATCTCCTTCATCGCGTCGCGCTTGGCAGCACCGAGGTGATGGCGCTCCATGTCGGCGAGCGTCTGGAGGGCGATGCGGCGGAATTTCACATAGATGGGCACCTCGGGCTGATCGGTGAAGAAGTTCAGACGCTTGCCGCAGGCGAGGTAGCATTCTTGCAGGAGATCCTCGACGCCGAGGCGTCGTTGGAGGACGGCGGGCATGCGCGAGCCGAGCAGCGACTGGAGGCGGCTGCGGTGCTGCATCCACTCGCCGGCGAGCCAGAGTAGCGATTGTTCGTCAGGGTTGCTGGAGGCGGGGGGGACAGGGGTCGTATCAGTCATATGATGGGGATGATTATCTGTATTATTGTTTGCCAAACAAAGAGTAGGTACAGGAAAAGGGGGGATGGGGAATGAATCAATGGACGCTCTCTTCGCGCAGGCTGCGGTTCATGAGCTCCTTGAGGGCTTCGAGTGCGGGCTTGTCGTTGTGTAGGATCTCATACATCGCGTCCGTGATGGGCGTGCGTACGCCGAGCTCACGGGCGAGCTGGTAGGTGGAGAGCGTGTTGGGGATTCCTTCGACGACTTGGTGGATCTCCTTGATGCACTGCTGCATGGTCATGCCCTGGGCGAGGAGGCGCCCTGCGCGCAGGTTGCGGCTGTGCTCGGAGTAGCAGGTGACGACGAGATCTCCCATGCCTGAGAGCCCCATGAAGGTGTCGCGATGTCCTCCGCGCGCCTCCCCGATGCGGGCGATCTCGGCGAGTCCGCGTGTTGCGAGTGCGGCGCGGGCGTTGTCCCCGAGGCCGAGGCCAGCGCAGATGCCGCTGGCGAGCGCAAAGACATTCTTCATCGCGCCGCCGAGCTGCATGCCGATGATGTCATCGGTGGTGTAGATGCGCAGGAAGGGGGTGCTGAGTCGCTCTTGGACGGCGTGGGCGATGTCGAGGTCTTCGAAGCCGACGAGGGTGAGGCTGGGAGATTCGAGCATGATGTCCTCGGCATGGTTGGGGCCGGAGAGCACCCCGACAGGGTAGGGGAGTGCCTCGCTGAGGATCTCGCTCATGAGCTTCATGCTATCTTGCTCAATGCCCTTGGTGCAGGAGAGGATGACGGCATTCTCACTGAGCTCGATTTTGGCAAGCTGCTCGGCGACGCGGCGCATCACTACACTGGGTACGACGATGATAACGAGGTCGGCACCAGCGACGTCTTGCCAGTCACTGGTGACGAGGACATGCGCGGGCAGATCGCGCGCGCCATCGACGGGGGCGAGACTTTTTCGTGTGTTGCGTATGATTTTTGCTTCTTCTTCGCTGTTGGTCCAGAGGACGACAGGGCTACCTGCGTAGCTCGCTGTGAGAGTGAGAGCGGTGCCCCATGCACCTGCTCCGATGACGGCGATTTTGTTAAATGGGCGTTCCATGGGTTATTTTTTCTTGGTAAAAGCTTTGGGTTCTGTTCCAGCGCGTATGCGTGCGATGTTGCTGCGGTGCTTGACCAGAACGAGGATGCTGATGAGTGTGAGCAATCCGAGGATGAGCCAATCAGAGCTACTTGCTACCCCATCACTGATGACAGTCTCATAGAAGGCAACGAGTAGCATCGCAGGACCTGCAACAATGCTGGAGAGTGAGACGTAGCGGGTGATGATCATGCAGAGCACCCATGCGACGATAGCTCCTATTCCTACGAGCAGAGAGAGGGCAAAGAGACCTCCAGCGGTCGTGGCAACGCCCTTTCCTCCCTTGAACTTGAGGAAGATGGTGAAGGTGTGTCCCAACACCACCGCGAGAAAGACCGCGAGCATCAGCAGTGTCTGCTGTGTGGTCATGCTGCTCAGATCCCCACCCGCGCTCAGCTTGACGGCGAGGACGGGGAGAAAGCCTTTTAAGAAATCCAAGATGAAAACGGGAATGCCCCACACCTTGCCCAAGACGCGTATCGCATTGGTGGCTCCGATGTTGTGTGATCCATGCTCGCGCAGGTCGACACCATTGAGCCGTCCCGCTATGTAACCAAAGGGGATAGAGCCTATCAGGTAGGCTAGAAGGATCGCGATCAGGGGGCTTAGAATGTAGAGAACGTGGATGATCAGATTGAGCGGAGAATCGGACATGTGGGAGGATTATACATGATAGATCCTCCCAATTGCAATCCAATTATGTGTACGTTTTACACGCTGGCTCTCAGGAGAGCTCATTGTTGCGAGCCATGCGCTGCCCGACGCAGTCTATCCATCATGGCGTAGCCAAGGCCTGTCTCGGGGAGTTCCTCTGCGATGATCACATCGACATCTTCACACTCATCCATGGCACGCATGACGGCAAAGAGGCGTATCGCGGCCTCTGCGAGGCGACCATTGCCGGGGGAAAGCGTCATGACCTCTTCCCAGCAGTCGAGGGAGGCGAGGGGGCTTTCTCCCTGATAGCTGATGAGACCGTAGCGTACATCATCCTCGGGGGTGAAGGCCTCGCGTGCGTTGTGAAGATAGAGGGGCTTGCTGGGGGCATAGTGGCTTGCGAGCTGGCCGGGGGATTGGACAGTGCTTTGCTGCTGCTCCTTCTCCTTGAGCTGGGCTGCTGCGTGCGCACCGAGCTTTTTGGGGCGGATGACGCGGCAGATCTTGCGCAGCTGCTCGCGTGTGATGGGACCTTCGCGTAGGAGGTGG
>CAYJID010000253.1:0-3396 GCA_964370135.1 uncultured Akkermansia sp.
CGCCGCCGCCGCGCCTAGGTCTTGTGATTCCCGCCCCTTTCTCCCCTGCTCTCGCCGAGAGCGGGGGATTTTTTCACCCGAGGCATGAGCAACGCAGCTCTTGACCTCGGGGGAGAATTGTGGCAAGATAGCATCTCATACAGCCTCCTTTCTTATATCGTGTTTAGAATCTGCAAATCTATAGAACTTGAGAGCGGTCACCTCCTCTCCAAGCATCCTGGCAAGTGCCAATTCCCCCATGGTCACACACGCAGCGTCGAGCTCGTCTTCGTCGCAGATTCCCTCGATGACAACGACATGGTGCTCGACTTCAAAGCGGTGAAGCAGATGATGGGCGAGTTCCTCGATAGCTTTGATCACGCGCTGTGTATGAACACACAGGATGCGAACTACGAGACATTCCGCGCCATCTACGGCGAGCAGATCATCCCCTTTGAGGGCATGGATCCTAGCAGCGAGCGCATGGCGGAGCGCGTATTCCTCTATGCGAAGCAGGCACTCTCCCGCGCCGCCGCAGGAGAGCTCAGCTACCCCGTGCGCGGCTGCGTCCGCCTCGAGCGCGTGCGCGTCTGGGAGACGAGCTCCTCATGGGCAGAATACAGCGAGTAGACCGCGAGACCATGACTCATCGCCTCCAGGAGAGAATGCGCCAGCAGCTCGCCGAGCTCGCCGAGCGTGGCAACCAGCGCCAGCTACGCTCGATGCGCAGCGAGGGGCGCTATCTCCATCTCGAGGGCAGACGCTACCTCAACCTCTCGTCCAACGACTACCTCGGCCTCTCCCACTCCCCCTACAGCCAGCTCGACCTCGGCGCGTATTGGGACATAGAGCCCGAGCGCTACCTCCACGGCAATCCCTCCTCACGCCTCATGACGGGCAACAGCCCCGAATACACCCTGCTGGAGGACGAGCTCGCCGCCCTCTTCCCCGACAAGCAAGCCCTCGTGCTCAGCTCAGGCTACATGGCCAACATCGGCATCGTCTCAGGGCTCGCTCAGGCGGGTGATCTCATCCTCGCCGACAAGCTCGTGCACGCCAGCCTCATCGACGGGCTGCGCCTCAGTGCCGCCGACTTCAAGCGATTCGCCCACAATGATATCGCACAGCTCGAGAGACTGCTCCAGCGTCACGCCTCCCATCAGGGGCAGATCTGGGTGCTCGTCGAGTCCATCTACAGCATGGATGGCGACATCGCCCCTCTGCGCGAGATCGCAGCACTCAAGGAGCAATACGACTTCGCCCTCATCGTCGATGAGGCGCATAGCGTCGGCGTGCGCGGAGCGCAGGGGCAGGGACTCTGTGCCGAGTATGGGCTACTCGACCAGGTGGATGTGCTCATGATGACCTTTGGCAAGGCCTTCGCTGGTGCGGGCGCGGCTGTGCTCTGTGCGCCCCTGATGCGCGAGTACCTCATCAACAAGATGCGCCCGCTCATCTTCTCCACCGCACTCCCTCCCATCACCTTGCTGTGGAATGCCATGCTGCTGCGCGAGTGCCGTACCGACTCACTGCACGAGCGCGAGCCCGCGACCTACCCACGCATCTCCGAGCGACGCGCCCACCTGCGCACGCTCCAGCAGACGCTCGGTGATGCGCTCCAGCGCGACATCCCCTCCAGCATCGTGCCCCTCCATGCAGGGAGCAACGAGCGCGCCCTCGCCCTCGCCGCCGCCGCGCAGGAAGCAGGCTACTGGGTCACCGCCATCCGCCCCCCCACTGTGCCTGAGGGGCAAGCGCGCCTGCGCCTGAGCCTGCATGCGGGCATGACCCATCAAGACATCCATCACATCGCTGAATTATGCAAGAAACTTGGTTAAAACAAGACGGAGCGCAAGACCTCGTCATCTTCATCCTCGGCTGGGCCGCCACGCCCAATGCCGTGCAGCACATCGCCGCCGAGGGCTGCGACATCTTTTGCGTGGACGACTACCGCGAGATGCACACGCTGCGCGCCGAGGATTTTTCCAGCTACAGACGCATCTACCTCTTTGCTTGGTCCTTTGGCGTCTGGGTCGCCGAGCAGATCGCCACAGAGCTGCCCCTCTACAAAGCCATCGCGCTCAATGGCACGCCCCTGCCCGTCGACGACCGCTACGGCATGCGCCTACGCGTCGTGCTACGCACCATGCAGGGACTCGCCAAGGTGGGGATGAATCCCTTCAACGAGAAGACCTACGGCACCGTCCGCGCCATCCCCGAGGGACCCTTTGAGGATCGCAGCATCGAGGCAAAGATTGATGAGCTCCAGCTGCTCGCCGAGCGTAGCAAGGACACCGAGCTCGACGCGAGCCGCATCCCATGGACGCAGGCCTACATCGCGGACAAAGACGAGATCTTCCCCCCGCAGAAGATGTGGGACTACTGGCAGGCGCGCGGACTCGGTGTCGGTTTTGAGAGCTACCACTACCCCTTTAGCGACCCCACCATCGTGCTCGATCACCTCGATGCCTGAGCTATGAGCAGCTGGGACAAGAACATCGTCGCGCAGCGATTCGCTCGCCACTACAGCGAGTACCACGAGTGCGCCACGGTGCAGCGCGCCATCGCCGCCGAGCTCGCCGCCCTGCTCACGCAGAGCTGCCCTGAGCTCGCACCCGCGCGCGGGATGGAGATAGGCATGGGCACGGGCTTCTTGTCCTGTGAGCTCGCGCGTCTCTACCCCGAGACCTATTGGTACTACAACGACATCACGCCGCAGGCCTTTGACTGGATACCCGCGCAGGTGACGAGCTTTGAATGCCTGCTCGGCGACGCCGAGGGACTCGCGCTGCCCGAGGGACTCCAGCTACTCGCGACGGCGTCGACCGTGCAGTGGTTCGAGGATCTCGCGGGCTTCCTCACCCGCGCCCGCGAGGCGATGGGAGCAGGAGGGGTAATGGCGCTGAGCAGCTTTGGCACGCAGCACATGCACGAGCTGCGCGAGATCACAGGCGCGGGGCTCGTCTACCACACGCGCGAGCAGATGGCGGAGCTACTCCACCGCTGCGGCTGGGAGCTGCTCGCTAGTGAGGAATGGGTCGAGCAGCTCTACTTTGACACAGGACGCGGTGTGCTTGAGCACCTGCGCCAGACAGGGGTGAATGGACTCACCACCCACCCCTGGACACCGCGACGTCTCGCGGGCTTTCACGCCGATTACAAGAGATACTTTGCCAATGCCGAGGGGAGACTCCCACTCAGCTACCACCCGCTGCTCCTCATTGCGCGCACCCGCTAGTCGCGCGTATCTAAGGGGAAATAGCGATCCAGATCGCGCAAATGCCAGACCATCATCTGCTCCATGCAGATACCAGCCACAGCAGACCACATACTGCCCTCTTGGTGCGAGACGATCTGCCCACAGGTATCGAGGTAGGCCAAGAAGCTATGCTCACTGCGAGCGATCAGCTCGACTAG
>CAYJID010000254.1:0-3382 GCA_964370135.1 uncultured Akkermansia sp.
GCTTCGAGCAGGACGTTCGTGAGGATAGGCATGCTGGGGCGGGTCGAGACGACGCCGGCGACTTTGTTGAGTCCATCGAGGAGGACCTGCTTGGCGAGTGTGAAATTCATAAGAAAAGAGAGGGTTCGTTTTTCGTTGCCCTCATTCTAGTCGCTTTCGCGATTGTTGACAAGATCTTTTTTCTCCCGTGACAATATTTTATATAGTTTTTTTACTCATCATACCAGATATAGTATACGGAGGCGAATAACAAGACATTTCTGTGCCTAGGCAGAATCGTGCGGGTGGGAGAGGTCGGCAGAGATCGAACCGATCAGGCCTTGGAAAAGTCCAAATTGCGCTTGCGCTTCGAGCTCAAGGAGGGATTCAGGGCATCCCACGTGAGGCACAGAGAGGCACCCAGCAAGATGAGGCGCAGCGAGATCTCCAGCGGGTACTGCTGGATGCTCTTGTTCATCGCGAGGCAGTTGCAGCTCATATCCAGATCACGCACCCATGCTTGGAGGAACATGAGAAGGAAGACGAGGCAGAGCAGATTCGCCCAGAGTGTCGCCGCGGGGTAGCTGCGCTTGAAGATGAGGCAGAATCCCAGCACGATCTCCATAGCCACGCCCAGATAGGCGAGAGGAGCGGAGAAGAGCACAGGCAGCACATCCGCCTGCGTAATCGTCTGCGCCGTCGTCTCGATGTCTGTCACCTTGCCTATCCCTGTGTACAAAAAGAGCAGACCGATAGCGAGGCGCAGGATGTGGGCGAGGACGACGATGGACAGGGACTTTCTCATTGAAGACGAGGCATCTGGTGGGGCTGAAACAAAAAAATCATCGAGCACCTTCGACAACAAGGGTCTGAATACCGTTGCTACCTCTCGGTCCTGGCGGGGTTTTTCAGCCATTGATCCGAAGGACTCGATGACGAAAGAGAGAATGCCAAAAAGCAGCTCACTTGTCAAGCAAAGAGTGATTTTTGAGTTTTTTCTTTTGTAGCGATTGTATACGGGAAAATTCCTTGCACTCAGGGGGGGCACTGTGCTAACGTGACTCAGACTTGTTGCACGTGTCTACAGGTTTTGCTATCATTTAGACTCATTAGAAACGAATATGAATTCATTCTCCTTCAAAAACCCCACCAAGATCATCTTTGGCAAGGGAGAAATCGCCAAGCTCAGCTCCGAGCTCACGCCCAATACAAAAATCATGCTCACCTACGGCGGCGGCAGCATCAAGGCCAACGGCGTCTATGATCAGGTGAAAACCGCGCTTGCAGGCTACGACATCATCGAGTTCTCCGGCATCGAGGCGAACCCCGAGTACGACACCCTCATGAAGGCCGTCGCCATCGCACGCGCCGAGAAGATAGACTACCTCCTCGCCGTCGGTGGAGGCTCCGTCATCGACGGGACCAAGTTCATCGCCACGGCCATCAACTACGACAAGACGCCCGAGCCATGGGACTTCATGCTCGACAATACGCTCTTTGCCGACGTGCCCTCCGTCCCCCTCGCCGTCGTCCTCACCCTGCCCGCCACGGGCTCGGAGATGAATGACGGAGCCGTCGTCTCGCGCCGCTCGCTGAATATGAAGCTCCCCTTCATGAAGGCTGACAACTTTCCTCTCTTCTCCATCCTCGACCCCGAGGTCTGCTACTCGCTGCCCACCCGCCAGCGCGCCAACGGTCTCATCGACACCTACTGCCACACACTCGAGCAGTACCTCACCTACCCCAGCGAGAGCCGTCTCCAAGACCGCTTTGCCGAGGGCATCCTCCACACCATCCAAGAGGTAGCATCCTCCGTCATGGAGGGTGAGGACTACGATGCGATGGCGAACTTCATGTACAGCGCACTCTTCGGTCTCAATGGCATCATCGGCATGGGTGTGCCTCAGGACTGGGCGACTCACCTCATCGGCCACGAGCTCACCGCCCACTACGGCCTCGACCACGGCGTCACACTCGCCATCGTCGGCCCCGCCCTCATCTCCGTCATGCGTGAGGAGAAGCAGGGGAAAATCCTCCAATACGGCGAGCGCCTCTGGGGCATCACGGAGGGCAGCGTCGAGGAGAAGGTGGACGCGACCATCGCGGCGCTGCGCGGCTTCTACGAGAGCCTCGGTATCAAGACGCGCCTCTCTGACTACGGCGTGGGTGAGGAAAACTTCACCGTCATCGCTGAGCGTTTCCGCGCACGCGGTTGGAATCTCGGCGAGCGCGGCAGCGTGACGCCAGAGAAAGTCATTGAGATCCTCAAGGCTGCACTCTAAACAATATCCCCGACACAACAGCCTGAAATCGCCCTCGATTTCAGGCTGTTGCTCTTTTCCCAACAAAATATTCTTTCCCTACCATGGGCGCATCCGAAGCTATCCTCTACCTGCTCAGCTGTGCAGGTATCCTCTTCATCTCCCAGCTCAGCCCTGGCCCCGATTTCATCCTCGTCATCCGCACGGCTCTCAACAAAGGCTGGCGCGCGGGCGCGTGGCTCGGCTTTGGCATCGGGGTCGCGGGACTCATCCACACCACGCTCTTCTGCCTCTGGGGCACATGGCTGCTGCGCCAGAGCTGGAGCGGCTACCTCGTACTGGCGGCAGCGGCGTGGCTGCTCTACCTCGCCTACAAGATATTCCGCGCGGCCTGCGAGACGCGCAAGCAGCGCGCCACACTGGGATTTGAAGCCGCGGCCGCGCAGCCGCAGCCCATGGAGTCGCGTACGCAGCTCTTTATCCAAGGCTTTTTATGCAATCTGCTCAATGCGAAGTTCGTCCTCTTCATCGCCAGCATAGGCCTCTGGGGCATGGAGCGATTCTCCAGCGCGCATGTCTGGTACGCGGCAGCCTTCATCCTCGTGATTGGATTTGTAAATAGCGTGGGCTGGATCGTGTGGAGCATGCTCTTCCAATGGAAGCCGCTGCGCGCCTTTTACAAGCAGTACGAGCCCACCATCGACACCATCTTTGCGCTGCTCCTCGGCGGACTCGCCCTCATGATGGTGGCCAGCCAATGGGGGCTCGGGAGCTAAAAGGCGATACGTAGCAAAAAAACATCAATTCGCCAATCGTTTCGATGAGAAGCGGCTCATCGCTTTTCTTCAAAAACAAACATCATCCGAGCTTTTTACAAAAAAGCAAGAGTGAGTTGTGACAGTTACTACAAAATACCAAATTTGTGTTGCCAAAAATCTCGATTTATGTTATAAGGCGGTGCTTTTTTTAAAAGCCCCAATAATCCCCCACTAATATCAACCAATAAGACAAATGGACCCGAAATTACTATTCTGGATCGTACCTATCGCCGCCATCGTCGCCTTGGTCTTTGCCGTCATTTTCTACAAGGAAATGAAGCAGGCAGATGAAGGTAACGATCGCATGAAGGAGATCGCAGGCTA
>CAYJID010000255.1:0-3378 GCA_964370135.1 uncultured Akkermansia sp.
TGGTAGCCCTTCGAATCAATCGAGGCGATGATGGTCACGCGTATCTCGTCATCGAGGTGAGGCTTGATCGCGGTGCCGAAGTGGATGTTGAACTCCTTCTCTGGATATTGCGACTGGATGTGCTGCACGGTGAGGCGCAGCTCCTCGATGCTCAGTGACTCCCCACCTGCGATATGCACGAGCAGCGTGTCGACGTGCGCCAGCGCGCGATTGTGGCTGAGTAGCGGGGTGTCGAGTGCCGCTTGGGCGGCGCGCTCGGCGCGATTCTCCCCGCGGGCACTGCCCGCGCCAAAGAGGCAGCGGCTTTCCCCGCGCTGGAGGACGGCTTGGAGGTCGTCAAGTCCCATCTTGATGAGCCCTGGCGAGCTATCGAGCATGGGGACGGCGGCCGCGGCGCGCGCGAGGAGGCTGTCTGCTTCTTCGAAGACGGAGCGTACACCACGATGGGAGGTGAAGAGGGCCTCCATCATGTCATTCTCAAAGCAGAAGAGGATGTGCGAGTCGCGGCGCAGATCCGCGAGGGCTTCTTCGGCCTGCTTGCGGCGGCGGGGGCCTTCGAACTCGAAGGGCATGACGACGACGGTGACGAGAAAGGCTCCCACCTCTCGCGCCATCTGGGCGAGGACGGGGGCTGCCCCCGAGCCAGTACCACCGCCGAGACCGGCGATGAGTACGACGAGGCGTTGCTTCGCGATGATGCTGGCGATCTCGTCGCGGGCTTCTTCGGTGACCTTGCGGCCCAGTGAGGGGTCGCCCCCCGAGCCCATGCCGTGGTTGCTGACGTGCCCGAGCTGGATGAACTGGGCGTGCTCACATCCGACGCCGAGTCGCTCATCTAGTCCGAGTAAGCACATCTTGACCGACGAGGAGTGCGAGCTGGCGAAGTATTTGAGTATATTCGCCCCCGCGCCACCGATACCTATGATGGTGACACCCTCGTCGTTTGTTTTTGTTGCTTGAAAACGTATCATGTTTGGATTCTATTTCTAAGAGAAAGTTTTCTATCGGCGCGCGGGCGAGCTCACGGAGCTGGCAGGCGTGCCGTCATCTAGCGTCGCAGGATGAAGTTGAGCAGGCGTGTAAAGATCCCCTCGCGGTCGCGCTGGTCTCTATCCTGCTGGATCTGCGCCATGCGGATGAGGCCGATGGTGGTGCAGTAGCGCGGGTCGTTGATGAAGGAGTAGTCATCGTCATCCGAGATGGGGTCGGGCTGGAAGATGGTCGTCTGGAAGACCATCTGCGCGATGTCGTCCAGCCCGCGCATCATGCTGGTGCCTCCCGAGAGGTAGACGGAGAAGTCGCGCTTGTCCATGGCGTACTGGGGGAGCTTGGACTTGACTAAGGTGAGCGTGTCAAAGAGTCGCTCGTAGATGATGCGATTGAGCAGCCCGCGCTCGATCTCGGCGGTGTGGTTGCTCTCCTCGTCGCGGTAGATGGCCATGGAGATGTCGCGCATGTCGCCTGAGGCGTTGCCCTCGGTGCGCTTGAGCACCTCGGCGGCGACGAAGTCGACGCGCTGGTTGGAGAGCTTCACAATGTCTTGGTTGATATTGTTGCCCCCCACAGCGATGCAGCCCGAGGCGACGACGTCGCCATGGAGGAAGAGGACGAAGTCCGTGGTGCCCGCTCCGATGTCGATGAGCAGGGCTCCTGCCTCCTTGTGCTCGCGCGTGAGGATGGCTTGGGACGTGGCGATGGGGGCAAAGACGAGCTGCTCGACCTCGAGGGGGACTTGGCGCACGCAGATGACGGAGTTGTGGATGCGGCTCTCGGCTCCGTGGATGATGTGGCTAGAGACGTCGAGTGTGCGGGCGGTGAGGCGCGCGGGGAAGCTGCTGGCTTCCTTCCCATCAATGCTGAAGTAGCCGGTGATGCTGTCGATGATAAAGCGGTCTTGGGCGACTTCGAGGTTCTCGGCTTTCTCTCGCACGATTTCCATGTGCTCGGGGGTGACGAGTCGCTCTTCGTCAGGGAGGCGGTAGGAGCCCATGTTGTTCTCTCCGATGAAGTGGCTGCCTGTGACGGAGAGGTAGATGCTGCGGATCTCGGCGTCGGCGTGGTCCTGTGCGAGTGCCCAGGCGTCGCGGACGCAGCGGCTGGCGGCACTCTGGTCGATGATCTCGCCGCGGCGCACTCCTTGGGTGGGGACTTCCCCGATGCCGATGATGGAGGCACTGCCGTCGGGGTTGACCTCACCTACGACCATGCATGTTTTGGATGTTCCGATTTCTAGCGCGACGTGTATTGTTGATTGAGCCATAGTGGAGAGAATAATGGGGGTGATTACTCTATGTGTTCTACCATGCTTCGCCTCGATGGGCAATAAAAATCATCAGGGAGATTGCTTGTGACGGGGGAAGGCGACGGGGGTGACGCCTGCTTCGTTGTACTGGTCGAGGGTGGGCGCGATGCTGGGCATGAGGGTGAGCTGATCGTCTTTGTAGTCTTCTGAGGGGGTGAAGAGGAAGCCAGGGTCGCGGTCGCGTAGCTGGTAGGAGCTGGCGCGGAAGGTGGGCAGGACTTGGTTGGTGTTGGGGTCGTAGGTGGGCTGCTGGGTGTAGCTACCGACGATGGTGTATTCCGCGTTGTTGTCGCGGCCAAAGGTGGCGTTGCGTCGGGGCTTCTCTGGGCCACGGTCGGGGGTGCGGGTGATGCGCTCGTCCATGATGACGAGTTTGGCCGTAGCCCATGATTGCTGCGGACGGCGCAGGTAGCCCCAGAAGCGGGTGTCGGGGATGTAGTAGCGGCGGCCTATGTAGTAGTCTCCTGCTGGCTCGCTGAGTATCTTTTGATCACGCTCGACGAGGGCTTCGCAGTCTTGCTTGATGCTGCTGCATTGGCTGAGCAGGATGGCGGTGCTGAGCGCAAGGAGGCTGGCAGGGATGGGGCTCTTCATGATGTATGTCTTGCTGGGTTAATATAGCAGATGTAGCGATGGGCGTCAAGGTTCTTTTGGCTGAAATCAATTCGTTAGGGTTAGGGTTAGAGAGGTGGCTTTTTGGGGTGTCTCTAGGGAGATTTGGGGGATTTTTTGAGGGTGGGTGATCTGAGAAGATGGGATGAATTTGTATTTATGGCAGTGTGATGGTGTATTCCGCAGGATGGGTGGATGGGTGGATGGGTGGATGGGTGGATGGGTGGATGGGTAAGGACCAGGGACGCTTCGCGTTTGCGACGGTGGAAATTTGGCGCGCTTCGCGCGCAGGGATGACGGGGGCGTCAGTTGGCGGCGTTGCGACCATGCTGGGTTTGCCGCGCGGGCGTGTGCTGATGTATCTGAACTGACGCCCTGCTGGATCTGCGATCCAGCGTTGCTTGTGGGATTCCTCCTCACCTCGCTTCGCTCGGACGGGCAGGAGGTGTCCTGCCCTTTCGTCG
>CAYJID010000256.1:0-3372 GCA_964370135.1 uncultured Akkermansia sp.
ATGACCGCCACCGCCACCGCGCGCGTGCAAGCCGACCTCCAAGCCAGCTTCGGCATCGCCCCCGAGCACAGCCTCGCGCTGCCCCCCTACCGCGCGAACATCGCACGCCACGTCCTCGAGGTAGAAGACAAAAATAGCGCCCTGCTCTCCTACCTCACGGAGGAAACACGCAGCCCCGCCATCATCTACTGCCGCAGCCGTCAGAGCACAGAGGAGCTCACCGCCCTACTCCAATCAAACAATCTCTCCGCCAGCGCCTACCATGCAGGGCAGAGCGCCGAACTACGCGAGCAGATTCAAGACCGATTCCTACGCAACGAACTCGACATCCTTGTCGCTACCATCGCCTTTGGCATGGGCGTGGACAAGCCCGACGTACGCTGCGTCATCCACTACCACGCCCCCGCCACCCCCGAATCCTATGTCCAAGAATCAGGACGCGCGGGCCGCGACGGCGCGTCCGCCCAGAGCCTCGTACTGCTCAACCATCAGGACAACATAGACACCCGCAACCGCATCGCTGCCTCCCAGCCTGATGAGTCCTCCCTACTCCGCTGCGTCCGCTGGCTACTCCCCGAGAGCACGCGCGTCGTCTCCCTCTGGGAGCTCACCACAGAATGCGACCTCAACGACGACGTCCCCGAGCGCGCGCTGCGCCTCATGGAAGGCCACCTCAGCAAGGACGCGAAGCTCTACAAGTATTACAAGGTCAAGCCCCTCTTCCCCCTGAGCACCATCCTCGATGGGCGCGATGAGGACGAGTGCGCGCGCCTCCGCTGGCTCGACACCCATCGTGAGGGGGAGCTCGAGGAGCTCGCAGACGCATGGGACTGCGACCCCATCGCCGCCCTCGCAGGACTACAGGAATGCGAAAGCGCGCAAGAATGGACACTCAAGCTACGCCAGCAGGCATGGCTCATGCGCCGCCTCGACGACGAGCTCCAACCGCGCCAGGTCGCAGAGCAGCTCAGCAACTACTACAAGCAGCAGGAGCAGCAAGCCTACGCCCGCTGGCAGCGCATGCGAGAGATGCTCCTGCTATCAGAGGAGCAGAATATCGACGACGCGCTGCACCAGTACTTCACCTCAGACTCGCAAAAGCTCATAGAAAGCACACAGAGCGCGAGACAGCACGCCTCCACCCCGCCCAGCATCCCGAGTGACGATCAGCTCCCCTCCCCGCTCAACGAGTGCCAACGCCGACGCTTCCTGCTCGGCATCAACTCCCCCGCCCTCATGCGCCGCCGCCTCTGGTCGCATCGCCTCTATGGATGCTGCGCGGGAGCCTCATGGGACGATCTATGAGAAAGGCGGAAGAAGAAAAAAAAATCCCTCCCCCTTACATCAGATTCACCCCCTCCTTGGAGCCTTCATCTCTACGAACTAAAGACTCTCCGTGCATTCTTAACTACTGTTAGCTAAGAATGCCAGAAATCAATTCTCCCCATTTTACGCTTGTCAAGGGGGCTCATAGACGATAATATGACAGAAAATGAAGCAAGTAGGTAAAATTCAAGAGTGGATGCAGGACGCCTCAATCAGGCGTGGGATGAAGCGTGAACTACCTACCCACGCTGTTGATCTGGCGTTGATCCTGCTGGCAGAGTCACAGAAGAAGCTCAAAAGCAAGGAAAAGCGACTACGCTACATGTTCAGCGGCATCGCCCAAGACGAGGGGATCAAGGAGTTCTTCCACCACTACAACCGCCACCTCCGCGCCGCCGAAGGCGCGCAACGCGACGAGCTCAAGGAGGTCTACACCCGCCACCGCAAAGACGTGCTGAAAGCCTTTGGCATGATGGACGCGTGGCGACTGCGCTTCGCGCGCTGTAGCTTCATGGACGAGCTTGCCCTCATCGAGTCCATGCTCGGCGATAGCATGGAGAGCCTCGTCATGCCCAACGACGGCAAGCATATCGAAGCCCAAGAGCAGCAGCTCGCCAAGTCCGACCTCCACGCCTCACTCAGCCTCCTCTACCCCGCCTGCAGCGGTGAAGAGAGCATCGCCGCCTACCGCAACCAGCTCATCTCCCTCTTTGAGCAGCTCGCACTCGCCAGCGTCGACATCGACGTCACGCGCCTGCTCCCCCACGTCGACGTCTACCAGCAGGACGACGCCGTGCAGCAGCTGCTCACCCGCGTCCAGCCTCTGCTCGACGCGAACGCCCGCCGCGAATCCCCCCTGCGCGTCGTCTTCACCAGCAGTGACGACGACAGACTCACCATCGTGACACGCGCCTGCTGCCACCTGCGCCAGCAGCGCGTCTATAGCAAGATGGAGCTCGGAGTCGAGATCGCCGCCTGCCTCGACACTGCGACGGAGAACGTCCAGCTCCTCGACGCATGGTCAAAGGAGAGAAAGAACAACCGCCTCACCGTCCGCCTCATCAAAGGCGAGCACCTCCCCGAGCGGCGCGCCCAGTACGCGCACGCCGACCGCCAGCTACGCCTGAGCGCCTCCAAGCTCGAGACCGACCTGCGCCTGCGCGACCTCGTCGAGCGAGTCAGCGAATCGCGCCACCTGCGCCTCGACCTCGGCACCCACCAGCTCTTTGACATCGCCTACACCTGCGCCGTGTGGAAGGCGGAGCAGCGCGACGACCTCCCCGACTTCACCCTCTACTCCGGTGTCGGCGACGCACTCGCCAGCAGCCTCAGCAGCCTCGGCGGCCGCGTCTACCTTCAGAGCTTCCACTACAGCACGGGTCATGAGAGCGAGGCGGAGGCCTTCCGCATCGCGCTACTCAGCGGGCTCGGCGACCCCTTCCCCGCCCTCGGCGTCACGCCCAAGCTCAAGCCCAACACACGCGAATGGCTCGATATGGTGCAGCAATTCCAGCTCTCCTGCAACAAGGCCGCCCAGCTGCGCGACCTCCAGCAGCAAATGCGTCCCGACAGCTTCCGTCTCCCTGTCCAGCGCCCCGACATCGCCCAGCTGCTCCAGCAGGCCATCGCCGCCGAGCGCGCCATCAAGCGCGAGCTCTACCCCCCCACCATCGCGGACGAGCAGCTCCGCTCCCAATTCTCCATCGTCTCCCGCCAGCCTGAGAACTTCTCGCGCATCGACTACAGCGTCGAGAGCCTCACGTACGAACAGGTGGCACAGCTCATCAAGACCGCCCAACAGCGCTGCGACATCGAGCCCGTCCTCGCCGCGCGCCTCGCGCGCTGGAAGCGCGTCGCCGAGCTACTCGATGAGCAGCGCCCCGCCCTCATCGCGGGCCTCATGCGCGATGCGGGCTACCGCCCCGCCGACGCCGACAGCGAGCTCGGGGCTGCCATCGCGCTCTGCCACACCGTTATTGCAGAAATCTCTGAGCCCGTCTGGGGAGACGGCATGGCGATGAAGACAGGCGGCATCGCCGTCGTCAA
>CAYJID010000257.1:0-3369 GCA_964370135.1 uncultured Akkermansia sp.
ATTATAATTTGTATTCCAGTGTTGGCACTTGCCATCGAACCTCTTTGTTCGCGGGGAAGTAATCTACCCTCTTATGGTGCTTTTGTCAATGGCATTTTTATTTTAAAGCTCGAATTTTTCAAGCTGATGCGCGTGGTGATCTCTCTCATGAGTCCGTGCTCATCATACGCAGCTCAAATCACGCGAGCCCTGTGAGCGGGAAACGCGGGCTCAGCTGGCGGAGATTTTCTCCATGAGCGACGCCGCCGAGTAAGCCCTTTGGCGAGAAGGTGCAGAATACTCTCCCCAAAAAAGGGCTCGCGAGGCGGGCTGATTGGAGCGCGTGCCCCCCACAGCCCGATTCCCCTCGGCGGATTCATAAAAAGCCCTAGGCGGCTCCTTAGAGCACAGTCACACGAGCTCCCTTAGCCATATGCTGGTAGAGCAGAGGTGCGACCTCCTTGGGCACGCGCACGCAGCCATTGGAGGCGGGGTAGCGATGCACATTGCCCTGATGGAGGCCGACCGCTCCGTTGAAGCGCATCCAGTAGGGAAGTGGCGCACCGCGGAAGCGCGAGCCGCTGGGGCGACGGTCTGTCACGCGGACGCCCCCGCGCACGATCTGATTTTTGCTATTGACGAATGAGCCGTAGAGCGTTGAGCGCTTGTTGACCACCTTTTCTGTAACGCTGAACGTGCCCTTGGGCGTGCGCTTGTCTGCGCGAGCCCTGCCCGTGGTGAGGGGGAAGTCCATGGCGACCTGATCGCCGACGTAGAGCATGCCGCGCTGGGTGCGCGTGTGGATCTCGAGTCGCTTGGGCGACTTGGCCGAGAGGCGTGAGGGATTCTGCCAGAGCTCATTGCCTGCGATATAGGTGGGGTCTTTGACGAATTGCTCATGGCTGGGCTGCTTCTTTTTGCGCCGTTTGTCGGAGAGCTCTTTGGGGAGGCGCGCCATGGCGGCCTTTGAGAGTGTCGTAGCACTCACGGTGCCGCGCTCATGCTGGGGCACATCATTCTTCGCGGTGAATGTCTCGCAGGAGACCATGCCCAGACTGGAGAGGAGGAGGAGGGATAGAGATATTTTTTTCATATAAGGTAATGTGAATCGTGTGTACAGATAGATGAATTATGTATACAGTAGCAGCCTGTAACATATTCATTACAACACATCAAAGACCCGAGAGCAAGAAAAAAATATCAGATATTAGATCCCTCCCCCAGAGCCCTGAGCGCGCGGAGTGGACGTGGTGACACGATTTTATTACGCAAAGAATAGAATTCGTCATTGCAAATAAAGCATATTCCCCTATAATACAAGTGCTATGACATCATCCAGCATCACCCTCTTATTTGCAATCAGTGCGACACTCATGCAGAGTGAACTCAAGGCGCAGAATTCCGCTCCACCGAGCCATATTCTGCTCGATCTAGCGCGCGATAAGCCCGAGGGCAGCATGAGCCTCGAGCAGCGGCGCGCGGCCTTTCCCGCACTCGCAGGCATCTCTCATCGCGCTGAGGTGCTCATCGCAACGGGGGATCTGCCCAGCATCATCAGAGATTGGCATCAATACGTCGCGCCTCAGCACGAGGTGCTGAGCCTGCCCTTTCCCGAGATCACGAGCTACGCGCTGGGCAGCTCGGCGGAGGGCATCTTCCAATGGATGCGCTGTCTAAAGCTGGGGCGGCATGCGTTTTTCACCCCCGACTACCTCGTCAACTGGCAAAAGATCGCCACGCAGGACTACAGGGACAACATCGCCATCGCGACCCAGGAGCGCTACCTCGACTCCGTCCCCGAGGGCTTTGCCATCACGAGCCCAGTCTACCTGAGCATGTCACTGGATATGAGTGATGCCCGATCCAGTCAGACGCGGCACAAGATCGCAGGCAGTATCATCCTCATGCTACGCATGATGGGTGTCGTCCACAGCGTGGAGTCCAGTCAGAAGATGAGCATCATCACCATAGATCTCGAGGAAATGCGCCGCGCCCAGCCCCTAGGGCCTGAGACGCACCCACTGCTGCTGGGGCTAGAAAACAATAAAAAACTCTACATCACTCTCAGTCAGAACGAATCACTGCTCAGCCTCTCGCTCACCCCTGATCTCGACATCCTCGAGTACCCTGCCTCCTACGAGAGCTCCATCCTCGCCTCCTCCAAGCTCGAGGGGATGAATGGACGGCTGGAGGGGCAGCCCTATGCCTTTGCATGGTTTTCGCAGCATTTCGCAGAGAGAAGCGCCCCCAGCAGGCATCTCTCGAGCATCGCAGAGAATATCCAGATCACGCTCGATGCGCTCGCAGGTCATAGCAAAGACGCCCAGTCCCGCGACCGTCTCCTCCAGGCGGCGGTCGCTCTGCGTGTCAACACACAGGCACTGCTCAAGCTCATCCCCGATTATGTGACGGATAGCTCCCTGTATCTATGGAGTGATGAGGGACTGCATCTGGAATACGCGTCAGGGCTGGAGAATCCCTACCAGCCAGGCGAGCTGTCGCACCTGCATCTCGCGGATGCGCAGGATACGGTCTTCTTTTCAGAGTCGACGCGGCTCCCCATGATCGCGACTGGAACAGGACCGGTCAAATTTATACTCAATGGATTCCATGTTTTAGAAGGCATAGCCGATACGCTTGATATGACGCTGGTCGCGCATATAGACCAGATATGGCAGGATATGCAGATGAAGTACTTCCCCACCATCCTCCAGTTCAGCTCAGGAGTCCGTGATATAGGGCGAGGGCTCGCCTCGGCTGGCGGCTTTCATATCACACTCAGAGAGGATAGAGCGAGCAGGTACGATTGGCTCGCGTATGGCTACGTCGATGACTTTGCCTCCCTCTCCTCAGGATGGTCGCAGGTGCTCTCGAGTATGGTAAAGTTCTACGAACTCCTGCACGAGCGCACGATAGAGACCCCCCTATTCACCTGCACCATCGCGCCGAACAACTCGATCAACTACGTCGTCACGCCCCCCTGCCTCTCGCAGCACAACAATCTCTATATCAACGCCTCCCAAAAACACGTCATCGCAGCCTCCTATCCCCACGAGATCGAGCGCGAGGAGCTGCTAGAGGGCAGTCACTTCACAGGACTAGTCGCTGTGCTGCGCATCCCGCATATGGAGAAGATGCTGGGCAGCCCCCTCTGGGGGAAAGACGCGCTGACAGGCTACATCGACACGATCTATGCGGTGCTCGTGCAGCGCGATGGTGAGCTCTATCTGCGCGCGAAGATCACGACACCGCATCAAGAGCAATAGTCAGGGGCTTCTAAATTCTCGGCATTCTAAACAAGCAAATCGCAAAACTCGCGCGACGAGGTGAGAAATTATAGGGGGCTTCTAATTTCTCGCGAGGTAAGATTTTGAGATGATTTTAGAGCTG
>CAYJID010000258.1:0-3360 GCA_964370135.1 uncultured Akkermansia sp.
AGGGCTATCACTGGCCTTCCTTCAATGTCGCTGATAGCTGCGTGTGCATCGCCGCCACGCTCTTCTTCATCGCGAGCTTCTTTGCGGACAAGAAGGATGAGCCTCAGAAAGACAACCCCGACGCTCAGGCATGATCGCCATCAAGCCTTTATTTTTTTCCCTCGTGACAGCACTGCTCAGCCTGAGCAGTGCTGTCACGGCAAAGGGGACCAAGCCCCACCGCGACCTGACGCTAGGCTGGGCACGCGAGCCGCTGCTGCTGGTGGAGAATTTTACGAAGCCTGTCAAGCGTGTGAAGTCGAATTGCGACTGCTTCACCGCGCGTATCACAGGAGCGCAGCGGATGCAGGTGCAGCTCACCGTCGATAGCCGCGTCTTTGGCGAGGATAGCACACGCGAGCTACATGTCTATTTCACCGATGGGACACGCGTGACGCTGCCTTATCACTTCCGCGTGCCTGTCGCGCTACAATTGAGCAGCAAAGCGCTCATCTGGCAGCGTGGAGCTGCTCTCGCGCCCCAGACGCTCACGCTACGCATCCCGAAAGGCTCGCCCATCAGCAAGCTCGTCGATGCGGGGCTGGACAAGGACAGCTTTACGATCGCGACTCAGACGATACGCGCGGGGCGCGAGTACCGCATCACCGTCACGCCGAAGCAGACGCGCTCCAAGCAGCTCGTGCGCCTCATCATCACCACGGACAGCCCGCACGCGCACGACCGCCGTCATCTCGTCTACCTGCGCGTGAAGTAAAGCTCATAGCTCACGGAGCGATACCAAGGAGGCGCGCCGCGCGTAGCTCCATGATGGCAATGCCGATCTCCATGAGCGACTCCTGATCTGGCTGAGGCGAGGCGCGCTGCTGCAAGAGAAAGGCTACCCCATACATCGAGCTCTGTACGAGCCTGCCGCCGGGGCTATCATCGGCGAGGGATTGGAGCAGATTCTCCGCCTTTTCTGGAGGAGCCGCGAGATGCTGCGTGAGTGTCTGGATTGTTTGCTCAAAGAAGGGGCGCCAGTCGTCGGGCAGCTGTGGCAGGGCAAGCATCTTTTGGCAATAGCTGATAGCGGCTTGAAGCTGTGCACGATCTTGTTCGGTGTTCTCTTGTAATGCGATCCAGTAGACCTGATAAAAATGCTCCATGGTGACGAGCAGGGCGTCGTAAAGGAGTTCATCCCGAGCTTCTTTGCTCAGAGCAGACACGGGCTGCGTGCTGATAAGAGGCATCGTCAGGCAGAGAGCAGGCGCGCAGGATAATAAAAATTTGTTCATCTCTGAATACTAGCAAAAACACCTCTCTCTGTCAAAGGTCTTTCTGCCAGGCGATAGGCACTCCGTCTGAAGCGCATCATGAGCACTGTTGCCCATACAAAGTAAGTAGCAGAGTTCGAGCTGAAGAAGCTATGACTGCCAACAAGGAGCAATCCCTATAGGGGGCTTCTAATTTCTCGCGAGGTAAGATTTTGAGATGATTTTAGAGCTGGATTTTTCACGAATTGATGGCTCAGAGTGTCCTCTGAGACGAAAATTCGGGGAAAATTAAGCCTAAAAGCACTCAAAAGCTGCCTCGTGAAGCGATTTTTCGAATTTTCTTATTTAGAATGATGAGAATTTAGAAGCCCCCTATAGATGGTGAGCAGAGCGCGCAGCGTTGCGAAGCGGTATCCTGCGTCTCAAATGGGCATGCCATTTTATGCTAGGCAGCGACTGTGCTCATGATACGATCCCGACAGTGCGCCAAAAACTATCCGCGCCCCCGTGAGTACAAGGGCGCGGCAGAGAAAAAAAGACAGACGCGAGGCGCGCTAGGCGACCTGCGTTGTTTCGTGGATGATGAAGCTATTGACGAGCCCCTCGGTGGCGGTGATGTAGGCGGCGATGTGCTCGGACTGGAGATGCTGCTGGAGCAGCGCGTGGCTCTCCCACTGCTCGACAAAGATGTAGAGATCCTTGTTGGCGCTATCCTGATAGAGCTCGTACTGGAGGCAGCCAGCCTCCTTGCGCGTGGGCTCGATGAGCTTGATGAGCTCTGCCTTCACGGCCTCGTGGTGCTCGGGCTTGACTTCGATATGGGCGACGACGGTGATTTTTTCGTTATTCATGATATGTGTGGATACGCTGTGGCGCTGCTCCGATACTAGCAAGATCTCATCTGTTTGCAATCACGAATTGCGCGGACAGAGTCTATTTTATTTCTTTTGCACTCGGCTCTTGCTGGGTGATGCAGTGGATGGCCCCCCCCTCGATCACGAGGCGTCGCGCATCCATGCCCACCACCTCATAGCGGCTCCCAAAGGCCTCTCTGAGGATGCCTAGGGCGGTGTCGTCATGGCGTGGCTGCTCAAAGATAGGCACGATGACGCGCCCATTGCAGATCAAAAAGTTCGCATAGCTCGCAGGCAGCTGCTCGAGGCGCCAGTCCTGCGCGATGAGCGCCTCTGGCATAGGCAGCGGGATGATCTCCACCTTGCCCCCGCAGGGTCGGCGTATGTCTTGGAGGCGCTCCTTATTCTCCTCCAGCGCGCGGTAATGGGGCGACTGCGTATCGCTCTCGGTGATGGCGACGAGGCATTCTTTGTTCACAAAGCGCACCATGTCGTCTATGTGACCGTCGGTGTCATCGCCTTCTATCCCCTGCCCGAGCCAGAAGGTATGCGTGGTGCCGAGCAGGCGCGCGAGCTCGGCTTCGATGTCTTGCTTGGACTTGCCCGGGTTGCGATTCTCATTGAGCAAGACGGCCTCGGTGGTGATGAGCAGTCCCTCTCCGTTCCCCTCGATGGCTCCGCCCTCTAGGATGAGTGAGGAGGTGAGGTGTGGCAGCTGTCGTGCGCATGCCATGCGCTGCGGGATCTGATTGTCCAGATCCCATGGGGCGAATTTCCCCCCCCATGCGTTGAACTCCCAGTCCGCAATCTGTCGTCCCCCATCGCGACGCTGGACGAATATCCCCCCGTGGTCGCGGCACCAGACGTCATTGGTCGGGTGATCATAGAGGCAGTAGCTGCCCTCCTCGAGCCCCGTCTCACGCAGCAGCGAGGCGATGCTCGCATGCTGGGCGCGCGCCGCATTGATGCAGACGCATGCCTGCGGGGCGATGAGGGAGGCGAGGCGTGCATAATCACGGTGCAGCAGCTCGAGGCCTCCCTGCCAGAGGTCGTTGCGGTGGGGCCAGGAGAGCCATACGGCGTCTTGGCGCTCCCACTCAGCGGGCCAGCGCAGCTGCGCGCTGCCCTCGTGGGCGATCATAGAGGGGGGAGTGAGTGTCGTCATAAATAAGTTAAGATACTATAAAATATCGCGAAAATCCCGAAAATCCCGAAAATCCCGAAAATCCCGAAAATCCCGAAAATCCCGAAAA
>CAYJID010000259.1:0-3358 GCA_964370135.1 uncultured Akkermansia sp.
CGCATGACAACAGCTCAGCCTACTCAGAACAAGACCGCCATCCTCCTGCTCCACTGCCCTGACAAGCAGGGGATTCTCGCAACGATCACGACTTTCATCAATGACAACGGGGGAAATATCATCTACCTCGCCCAGCATGCCGACCGCATGGAGCAGGTGTTCTTCATGCGCGTCGAGTGGGATCTCAAGGACTTCATCATCCCCGATGACAAGATCGCCGAGACCTTCGACATGCTGTTTGGCAAGAAATACGACATGCATTTCGAGCTCCACTTCAATGGGATCAAGCCCCGCATGGCCATTTTTGTCTCCAAGATGCCCCACTGCCTCTTTGACCTACTCGGCCGCTACACCGCAGGCGAGTGGAATGTGGAGATCCCTCTCATCGTGAGCAATCACGAGGATATGCGCTCCATCGTGGAGAAGTTCGACATCCCCTACCACGTCTTCCCCATCACAAAGGAGACCAAGCAGCAGCAGGAGCAGGCGACGCTGGATCTCCTCGCGCAGCATCAAATTGACTTTGTCGTGCTGGCGCGCTACATGCAGATTCTCTCACCTGACTTTATCTCGCAGTACGAGCATCAGATTATCAATATCCACCACTCCTTCCTCCCCGCCTTTGTCGGGGCAAAGCCCTACCACGCCGCCTTTGACCGCGGTGTGAAGCTCATCGGTGCCACAAGTCACTACGTGACCAACGAGCTCGACGCAGGTCCCATCATCGAGCAGGATATCACGCGTGTCTCCCACCGCGACTCGGTGCAGACACTGGTGAACAAGGGACGCGATATTGAGAAAATCGTCCTCTCCCACGCGGTCGACAAGCACATCGCACACAAGATTCTCGTCTATGGGAACAAGACGGTTATTTTCAATTAACAAATAGGTAGATTTCATTTAGAAGCACTACCACGCTTCGTAGTACATAGCTCATTTTGCTCTAGGTTCATCATTGTGAGAAGAGAAGAGCTTAGTCTGCTTCGGTAGACTAAATCTACACAATTTTTCGCGGCTTGGATTTCACTAATAATCCAAGCCGCGAAAGATGATAAAGGTGGGCAAAGTTCAGCACAATATAAAATTGCTACGCGCTCGATCACTGAATTTTGGCAGATCTAAGGAAGTAAAATTTCTGAATATAAGTCAAAAACATGGCAAAGGGCAAAATCATAATAAGAGATACCAGCATGATTAACACCGGATTATGCAAGCGATATACAAGATATATTGGATATTTCTCCCCTACAAAATATATTGAATGTATAAACCATAAATTCATACTCTGAATACCAATAAAAGCGAGAGCCTTATTAAGAGGTGCAGACAACGGTATGCTTGCAAGGAATTTTAGCAGACCAAAAACGAAAGCTGCAGCGAGAAGAGAATCGAAAAAATAGGGATAAACTGCAATATAATTCACATTTATATAACGCAAGTAAAATATAAGCAAAAACAAACCAGACGAGAGTACGAATCTAAGCAACGAACTACGTATAGTTATTATATCATTCATTTTCTCGAATAAGGCGTATTTAGCAACAAGCATGCCTAGCAAAACACTCGGTAGAAAATCAACCAATGCAGAAACTATAAGTCTCAAAAAATGAATACGTAACAACCCTGTTTCTAAGTTAAAACAAATGCAGATAAAGGTGAGAAGAAAAATACAGATGTAGCCTATTCGTAAATGAAAGATTCCCACAAGCAGCGGTGAGAGTAACAAGACACAAATATAAAAATACACATACCACGCAAAAACTGGACATATATACTCAGTTCCTAGAAATAAGCCAAACATATTGGCCACGTGTAAAAACAAGCTAGGAGCCATCCTATCCTGTGTGATTAATGCGTACAAGAGAAACAGTAGATAGACTAACCAATAGGAGGCTAAAAAATTGAACACACGAAAAAATAATGATTTAATAGCGAATGCATTCCCCCTATTCAACCAAAGAGCGTACCCAGTGGTAAATGCAAAAATAGCAACACATAATTTGCAGAAATAAGCAATTTCAAAATCAATATTTATACCATTCAAAACAAGCAAAGAGTGGTATGTCTCCCCAGTAGGCACAAGAGAAGGCTGTGCAAAATGATGGATGAACATCATGATCAGGGCAATCCCGCCCACTATTTTGGCTTCATTTTTCCCATAAAAGGAAGCTCTACTGCTATTATTCATGTCCATAGATTAGCAAACATTCAAGAAAATGCAAGATTATTGAACATGAAATTCATGCTCATACCTATATGAGTTAAGTCAAATTGAATGCAATAATAAAGGGCATCTCATCTAGAGATGCCCTTGATCATTTTTGTATAATAACAGCTTTTATCCCTGCGCCTCGAGTGTCTCATCAGGGTAGATGAGCTCGGCGGGTGCGCGCTCGATCGAGACGATCTTGAGGCTCACGGCGGGCTTGCCTGATTCGATGACGAGGCGGATGCTCTCGCCCACGGCGTGACCGCTGAGCTTGAGGCCCTGACGGGAGCTGTAGGAGATGATGCGATCCTCAGGGGCGGAGTCCCATGCTCCGAGGATGGTGTAGACGACGTCTTCACCCTTCTTGGTGACAAAGTGGACACGTGTGCCCATGCCTGTCTTGTCGAGAGGGATCTCGCTAAAGTCCGTAGTTGTCGCCTGTGCGAGGGCACGGGAGAGCTCCTCGGAGCGGCGCATGAGGATGGCGCGGGTGGCCTTCGCATCTTGGTAACCGCCATTTTCGCGGAGGTCGCCTTCGGCGCGGGTGACTTCGAGGTCGCGCTTGTTCTTGGGGATGCGGACGTTGACCAGATCGTCGAACTCAGCCTTGCGCGCTGCATAGGAGCGCAGCGAGACGTAGGTGAGCTGACGCTCCTTGACCTTCGTGCGGCTCAGCACGACTTCTTGGAGACCAGGGTGTACCTTCATCATATTGGCAAGAAGAAGATTGCGGTCGAGGTCAGCGAGGACGGATGAGTCGTAGAGTGCCTTCGCAAAGGGGCGGGCTTCTGCCTCGACGAGGTCCTTGACGAGGTCGGGGGCGAGCTGCTTGTCATCAATGAGCAGGTTGCGCAGACGCAGCGCGCGGTTCGGGCCACCTTCGAGGCTGTCGCGCTCGATGGCGTTGAGGACAGCGGAGCCGAGGGCTACCTTGTTCTTTTCAAAGACGTCCTTTGTGAGTTCGCCGCGCTCGCGGCAGACCCAGATGAGCACGTCGGGGCTGAGGCTCTGGCGGAAGATGCCGTTGATGATGTCGGCAAAGAGTTGATCCTTCTCCCCTTTCGCAATGATGAACTCAGCGATAGGAGCGATGGTCTTGGCTCCACCAAAGAGGAAAATATTCGTCGCATACGCGATCCATGACTCGCC
>CAYJID010000260.1:0-3353 GCA_964370135.1 uncultured Akkermansia sp.
AGCATCATCTTGCGGCTTTTATTGAGCTGATTGCGGATTATGAGGGGGTTTGAGGTGCAGGGAGCATAGGGGTATTGCACAAATTTTCAACCTTCTTTTTGATGAGTGAAAAATCTTATTTTTCATTCAACAAAAGGAAGTACATGCTTCTAACTTGATTAGGTAGAGACTGTCAAGGAGCAAACGGAATAAAGTCCCCGAAGGGGCGAGCGAAGCGAGTTTATGCCGGATTGCGACTTGATGGACTCTACCTAATCAAGTACGCAAGCTGTGGTTGCTGCATTAACCCCAGCTAAAGTAATAACTGCACAGAACTACACAGACGCTTCGCGTTTGCTACGGCAGACAAGAGGCGCGCTTCGCGCGCAGGATAGACGGGGGCGTCAGTGTAGGCTGTGGCTACGATGCAGGGGTTGCCTCGCGGGCGTGCAGGTTTGAGCTTCACTGACGCCCTGCGGAGGCTGCGCCTCCTTGCTGCTGGGGCGCACACCTACGGTGCGCCCGACGGGACTTATCCTCCTCACCTTCGCTACGCTCAGGCCGGGCAGGAGGTGTCCTGCCCTTTCGTCGTCTCAAATCGCAGTGCGATTTGACCGTCACCCTGCTGGCGAACGATCGCCAGAGATCGCTTAAGGTCTATCCTCAGAGTTTTCGCTGCGCGAAAACCGTCCAAGAAGTGTCTTGGACTCTCTTCGTCTCATGTTGACATGCAACATGCCTTAAGAATCCAAGATGCTTCGCATCTTCTATTGTGTTGACTGTATTTATTCATTCCGCAGTATGTCTGCCTTTTACACTTCCTAATAATGCCAATCTATGCTATTGTCATCCCACCAACGATTATGCAGCAGTATAGAGATTTGCTAAATGATGTCCTGACTCATGGTGTAGGACGCGATGACCGCACAGGCACAGGGACGATAGGCGTCTTCGGGCGCCAGATGCGCCACGACATGCGCGAGGGCTTCCCCTGCCTCACGACCAAAAAACTCCACCTGCGCTCTATCATCCACGAGCTGCTCTGGTTCCTCAAAGGTAGCTCCAACATCGCCTACCTCCAAGAAAACGGCGTGAGTATCTGGGACGAGTGGGCCGATGAGAACGGCGATCTCGGCCCCGTCTACGGCAGCCAATGGCGCGCCTGGCCCGATGGCAAGGGCGGTCATATCGACCAGATCGCCATTCTAATAGAGAATCTCAAAAAAAATCCCTGGAGCCGCCGCCACGTCATCAGCGCATGGAATGTCGCCGAGGTGGACGAGATGGCTCTCCCCCCCTGCCATTGTCTCTTCCAGTTCTGCGTCATCCCCGCCCAGCAAGAGGGCGAGAAGCACGGCCTCTCCCTCCAGCTCTACCAGCGCAGCTGCGATCTCTTCCTCGGCGTCCCCTTCAACATCGCCAGCTACGCGCTGCTCCTCCAGATGGTGGCTCAGGTCTGCGGCTACGAGGCTCGCGAGTTCATCCACAGCTTCGGCGATTTACACTTGTACAACAACCACCTAGAACAAGCACGCCTCCAAGCCTCACGCGAGCCCCGCCCCCTGCCCATCATGAGGCTCAACCCCGCTGTCACCGAGATTGACGCCTTTGTTTTCGATGACTTTAGTCTCGAAAATTACGATCCCCATCCCCACATCAAAGCCCCCATCTCCGTATGAGCCAGCCCCCCGCCTACTCCCTCTGCGCGGTCGTCGCCATGACCCCTCAGCGCATCATCGGCAAAGACGGCAGCATGCCGTGGCATCTCCCCGAGGATCTCAAGCTCTTCCGCTCTCTCACCACAGGGCACCCCATTCTCATGGGGCGCAAGACCTACGAGAGCATAGGCCGCCCCCTCCCTCAGCGTCAGAACATTGTGCTCACGCGTCAGAAGGATTGGCAGCCTGAGGGTGTGACCGTGATTCATCATCTTGACGAGCTAGCAGAGCTCGAGCTCATCGACCCCAAGGTCATGCTCATCGGAGGAGGTCAGCTCTACGCCCTCCTCCTAGAGCATTGTGATGAGCTTTACGTGTCTGAGCTGCACACTGAATACGAGGGTGATACCACCTTCCCCGAGTACAAGCAGTACTTCTCCCATGTCGAGCGCGTCAGTGAGTTCGCTGGGTTTACTCTCTTTAGATATAGCCATGTCAGAAATAAGTCTTGATTTGTTAGGCTAGACTATCTTATAATGCGCCGTGCTCGGCGAACATTCTCATGCTATACTTTTAGGGTTGACCTTGTCAACCATCGCAGGTCTCTCAACGGGACTCGGAGCCGCTGTCTCCTTTTTTATGAAGAAGCTCAGCTACCGCGTCCTCACCTTTGCGCTGGGGGGTAGCGCGGGGATGATGGTCTTTATCTCCTTCATGGAGTTCCTCCCCAGTGCCATCGAGGGACTCGGTCCCGATGACCCGACGTGGATTCCCATGGCAGCCTTCTTTGGCGGTGCCATTCTCATTGGGCTCATCGACCGCTTTGTCCCCAGTGATGAGAATCCCCATGAGATTCACAAGCTCGACGAATGGGAAGGCGTCACTGAGAACAAGAATCTGAAACGCTCCGCACTCTTTTTCGCACTCGCTATAGGCATTCACAACTTCCCCGAAGGCATCGCCACCATGGTTGCCGCCTTTGAGGGAGGAGACGTCGCCTTCTCCGTTGCGCTGGCTGTAGCGATTCACAATATCCCCGAGGGCATCGCCGTTGCCATCCCCATCTACTGCGCCACAAAGAGCAGGTGGAAGTCCTTTGGCTGGGCAGCCCTCTCCGGACTCGCCGAGCCCGTGGGCGCCATCATTGCCATCCTCATCCTCATGCCCTTCCTCACCCCCATGGTCATCTCCATCCTCTTTGCGGCGGTCGCGGGCATCATGGTCTTTATCTCCCTAGATGAGCTACTACCCATGGCGCAGCGCTGGGGTTTCCATCATGCCTCCATCTACGGTGTCATGACAGGCATGCTACTCATTGCTCTCGTTCTCTGATTTCCTAGCATACACACACACTGACTGCATTCTTGTATATACAAGGATGCAGTTTTATTTAACTCTAACCTCCTAGAAGCGTGTCAGTATAAGAATTTAAAACGCATCGAGACACAAAGAATGCTTGCTAGCTCATATTCCGTATGGCATAATAGAGCGCGATAATTCTATGTTCACCACGCTTCTCTCGATACTACAGACCGTCGGCCTGATCCTGCTCGTTATTATATTCTTCAACATCATGATTTTTGTTCATGAGCTGGGACACTTCTGGGCTGGACGATGGAGAGGAGCCTATATCGATCGCTTTCAAATCTGGTTCGGCAAGCCCATTTGGGTGAAGAAGATCAACGGTGTCGAGTGGGCACTCGGCTGGATCCCCGC
>CAYJID010000261.1:0-3352 GCA_964370135.1 uncultured Akkermansia sp.
TGGCGAAGAGGAAGCGTACGTTGTGGTAGTCCTCTGTCTTGCACCACGCGCCGAGGTGGAGATCCAGTGAGCTCTCGCCGAAGCCGGAGAAGAGCAGCACGGGGGCGGGATCGACGACAAGCAGGGGTTGGCTCTTGACGACCTCCATGAGTACTTCGCGTACTCTCATGAGATCACTGCCGTAGTCGACACCAATGGCAAAGTCGCAGCGGCGCAGCTCGTCTCCCGTGATATTCGTCATGGGAGATTGGATGAGCGTGCTGTTGGGGATGCGGACGAGCGAGTTGTCCACCTTGCGCAGCCAGACGGCGAGCAGCTTGATGCTCTCGACCGAGCCCGAGTCAGAGCCGACGCTGATGTAGTCGCCTATCTTGACCTTCTTTTCTGAGATGATGAAGAGGCCGCTGATGACGTTGCTCAGCGCGGTCTGCGAGGCAAAGCCTATCGCCATACCCAGTACCCCAGCGGCACCGAGGATGCTGGTGATATTCACCCCTACGAGGCTGAGTGCCTGCGCAATCATGATGAACCAGATGACGGTGGCGGCGGTGGGGCGCAGGATGGAGAGGACGGGGCCGGGCATGCGGCCTGTTTTCTCCACTCCGTCGAGGAGGCGGCTGGCAATTTTGCTAAAAACCCAACCGAGGACGAGGAAGGCGATAAAGCTCACCCACTTGAACACGATGGAGCTCGTGTTGATCCAAGCGGTGAGTTCTTGGTATATTTCTTGCATAGGACTGTGATGATAGCATAGTTGTTAGGCATCATCCAGCCTAATTTAACAAGCTAAATATTAACAGTTTTTCACTAATAAATGGGATAGCACTAGGAGCACTAGGAGTCAGGCGGGATAGGAAGTGCCGTCATGTTGATCGAAAAACTACACTTTGCGCCACGCTATCCGCCCAATAAATGACTTGCCAATGATAGCCTCTATGATAGACTAGTCCGCATCACTAGGGGATCTTGCAAAATTAGCAGCAAAGACGTGCTGTGACGCTCATTTTCGAAATCTGCAATTTCCCAAAACTAATTTTGCAAGGTCCCCACTAGCTCTTGCTTATTCAGTATTAATTCAGTTAATCATCTGTCAGCTAAAGAGAAACACACCAGTCTCCCATCATAAAAATCCCCTCCCATGAACATCACCCCCCTCTTCACCCCCTGCCTCGATCCCCACTTCGTCGCCCCAGCCCTTTGGAACAAAGCCTACCAAGCTCTCGTTGCCGCGACTCCCGACGCCAGCCCCATCGAGCTCGCTCTCACACGCCTCGACGGCACCTGCTTCCGCTGGGCCAGCAAGCTACTCCCCCATGTGGGCGACAACATCGCGCTGAACAATCTCTACGTCGAGCGTAGCATCAAATTCCTCCTCCTCATGAAAGGCGGCTGCACCATCACCATCTACGGAGCTCCAGAGGTCGCCGAGATGCTGGCGCAGACCTATTGTGCAGGCGGTGCGCGCGCGTTTGAGTGGAACTTCATCGGTGAGCGCATGTTTGGACAGGCTATCAAGATCGAGACCGTCGACTGCCCCTGCAAGCTGCCAGCCGCAAGCAGCGGCTCCATGCCCCTCGGGCGCAATCTCGAGGGCAACCGCATCGGCTTCGACCTCGGTGGCTCCGATCGCAAATGCGCCGCCGTCGTGAACGGTGAAGTCACCTTCTCAGAAGAAGTCGTCTGGGATCCCTATCATCAGAAAGACCCCCAGTACCACGTCGAAGGCGTGGAGGATTCGCTGCTGCGCGCGGCAAAGCACCTGCCTCAGGTGGATGCCATCGGCGGCTCAGCAGCGGGCGTCTATGTGAACAGTGAGCCCCGCGTCGGCTCGCTCTTCCGCGGCATCTCGGAGGAGGACTTTGACCATGTCATCCGTCCCATGTTCGCGACACTCAAGGCGCGCTGGAGC
The DNA here is from genome assembly GCA_964370135.1 of uncultured Akkermansia sp. Lineage (GTDB taxonomy): Bacteria > Verrucomicrobiota > Verrucomicrobiia > Verrucomicrobiales > Akkermansiaceae > Akkermansia. The sequence continues at coordinate 1,910 of CAYJID010000261.1, forward strand.
GAGCGTATGGGCAGGGACGTCCCCTTTGAAGTCGTCAATGACGGTGAGGTCACGGCACTCGCCGGAGCCATGTCGATGAATGACAACGCCGTGCTCGGCATCGCCATGGGCACCTCCCTCGCCGCAGGCTACGTGGATGGGGCGGGACACATCACGCCATGGATCAATGAGCTCTGCTTTGCCCCCGTCGACTATCAGCAAGACGCGGGTATAGACGAGTGGTCTGGTGACAAGGGACTGGGTGCAACCTACTTCTCCCAGCAGGGGGTGGCACGCCTTGCGCCGCGTGCGGGCTTCGACTTTGGCACTGTGCCCTACCCTGAGCAGCTCAAGCTCGTGCAGCAAGCCATGGAGCAGGGCGATGAGCGCGCGCGCCAGATCTATGAGACCATCGGCGTCGAGTTCGGCTACACCATTGCTCATTTCGCGAGTTACTACGACATACGCAACCTCCTCTTCCTCGGCCGCGTCGCCACAGGACAAGGGGGGCAGATCATCATCGACAAGGCACAAGAAGTCCTCGCAGGAGAGTTCCCCGAGCTCAGCATCACGCTCTGCGTCCCTGATGAGAAGATGAAGCGTCACGGTCAGGCCGTCGCCGCCGCCTCACTGCCCAAGCTCGTGTAGCACTCAAAAGCTGCCTCGTGTAGCGATTTTCTGTATTTGCTTATTTAGAATGACGAGAATTTAGAAGCCCCCATACCACAACACCCAGCGACGCCATGCGTCGCTGGGTGTTTGCATTACTAGGTGACGCTTCGTCTCCTAGCTCTTGGAGCCCAAGATATCGTCAATAGACGCAAAGAAGCTCGCACAATCCTCCTCGCTCGCGGGGGCATTCATCAGCGCGTCATAGTCGACGAAGTCAAAGCAGGAGTCGGGGATTTCTTTAATAAAACTCGACGGCGCGCAGCGTTCCTCTTTCCCGTACTTGATGCGCTTCGCACAGTAGGTCATCGTCAGCTGCTCGCGCGCACGCGTGATGGCGACGTAGAAGAGGCGTCGCTCCTCATCCAGCGTCCCCTCATCCACAGAGCGCGAGTGCGGGACGAGCCCCTCCTCGATGCCGATGAGGTAGACGTAGGGGAACTCCAGCCCTTTTGCTGCGTGCATGGTGATGAGACAGACGCCGCTTTTTTTCTCAATATCGTCGTCATCTCTCTCCTCGTCCAGCGAGATGCCGGCGAGGAAATCCTTGAGCTTGTGCCCCGGCATCCAGAATTGCTTCAGCGCGACTTTCACATCATCCAGCGCGGCGAGTCGCTTGCTGCGCTCGTCGTCCGTCTTGCAGAATTTCGCCACATATTCCTCATACTGGATTTCCTTCAAGAAATCCCAGACCACCTCTTCAAAGCTGCGCTCACTCTCCGCCAGCTCGCTGCCGTAGCGCGTCATCAGCTCGGTGAAATGGTCGATGCTCTCCTTGGAGCGTGTCGTGCACTC
>CAYJID010000262.1:0-3341 GCA_964370135.1 uncultured Akkermansia sp.
GGCGGTGAAGATTTTCTATACGGGGGAGAATCATGAGGCGGATTGGGTGGCCTGTGATTATGCGCTGACGCATGAGCGCACGCGCTGTGCACGCCACCGTCGCTTGCCTTATTATGCTCTCTCGACTCTGGGGAAATCGCCCGAGGAGTGGGAGAGCCTGCTGCGTCGTGATGCGTGGACGCGCGAGGATGTGCAGCGGGAGAAGTCGGCTTTCTGCCACTTTGTCTACCGCAATCATGTGTGCAAGGTGCGCAATCGTTTCTTTAAAAAGCTCTCGCAGTACAAGCGTGTCGATGCAGCGGGGCCTCTCTATAATAATATGAAGGACGGGATGATGGCGCCGCGTGGATTCGCGAATACGCTGGCATTCATGGCTCCTTACAAGTTCTCCATCAGCTTTGAGAATGAGGCGCACCGCGGCTACACGACGGAAAAACTCTTCAACGCGCTGCTCGCGCGCACGGTGCCTATCTATTGGGGAGATCCGACGGTGGCTGAGGATTTTAATCCGAAGAGTTTTATCAATTACTATGATTTCCAATCTGAGAAGGAGCTGCTTGACTACGTGATTCATGTCGATGAGAATGAGGAGCTCTACCTCCAGTATCTCAATGAGCCTATCTTTTTGGAGGGGCAGGGGGTGCTGGGATTCCGCGAGGAGGTGAGGGGGTTCTTTGAGGAGATTTTTAGCAATCCCGATCGGCAGCGCAGTTGCTCAGAGCAGCGCTATTTCGAGGTCAAAAAGAAAATTGGCAGCTACGCTTTCGCGCGCTTCAAGGCGTGGAAGCGCCGCTACACGAAGCGCAAGCGCTAGTTCCTTTTTCGTATGATTAATGTTGAATTGGCTCTGCCTTCGATGGCGGCTCTCTCGATGACGCTTGATGTCGAGGGGTGTGAGGAGTTGCTTGGGCAGCTTGATTTTCTACGGGAGGCTCCAGATCATCTGCATCTGTGGAGTGAGTCTTGGGTGGGTAGTGATGGAGCGGATCTCACGGAGCTGTCTCTGTCGGGGGAGGGCTTTCGCTGGTGCCATGAGCTGAGTGTTGGGCTCGTGGAGGATGATTTTTTTGCGAATGGGCGTGAGGCTTCTGCCTTTGTGGAGGTCAGTGAGGGGGAGGACGGGAGCTTGCAGGTGGCTCTCGCGTTCACGGCGTCGGGCTTGGCGGGTTTTTGTGCGGCTCTGTGTGGGCTGGCGGGTGGGGCGGTTTGCTGTCGCTATCCTGTCGAGCGTTCGCTTGATGGGGAGATGCTAGCGGATGGTGTGCTGGAGTGTTATTTGCGTTTGATTTGAGGGGATTTTGTGGAATGGCTTACGCTTCGCGTTTGCGGCGGTGGAAATCACCGTTTTGTTTGTGCTGTCGCTCTGTGTACGATCTGGGCTTGTCACGCAGGCGAAATATTGCTATACTGCCGCCAGATTATGACCCCCAAGAACATCGTTGCAGTCATCGACTATGGCTCACAGTACACCCAACTTATCGTGAGGCGTGTACGTGAGATCGGCTATCTGGCAAAGCTCTACGCGCTCGAGGATCTCGCCGAGATCTCACAGCCCGGTGCCATCATCCTCTCGGGCGGTCCTCGCAGCACCAGCGAAGAGGACGCTCCCGATATCGACTTTGAATGGCTCAAGTCCTTCGACGTCCCCGTCCTCGGCGTGTGCTACGGTATGCAGCTGCTCAATATCAAGCACGGTGGTACTGTCAAATCAAGCAACAAGCGCGAATACGGTCCCGCGGATCTCATCCCCGAGGACTGCACCAGCGGCCTCTACGCTGATATGTCAGCGAGCTCTCAGGTCTGGATGAGCCACTCCGACACGGTCGACCAGCTCTCCGCTGACTGCCAAGTCATCGCGCGCAACATCGACGGCGTGCCAGTCTCGCTGCAATGGAGTGATCGCATGTACGGCATCCAGTTCCACCCCGAGGTCACGCACTCTCACGAGGGTCGCACTATCCTGCGCAACTTCCTCAAGCTCGCGCCCGAGCTCGCCGCCTTTGACATCGGTGATTTCAAGAACGAGCTCATCGCTGACATCCGCGAGAAAGTCGGCAGCAAGCAAGTCGTCTGTGGCGTCTCTGGTGGCGTCGACAGCACCGTACTCGCCGTCCTCCTCCATGAAGCAGGCGTGAACGTACGCTGCATCTTCGTCGACAACGGTCTACTGCGCAAAGACGAAGCCGCCGAAGTCCAGCGCAATTTCAAAGCCATGGGCGTCGAGATCGAAACCATCGACGCCGCGGAGCGCTTCCTCACCGCCCTCGCAGGAGAAGGCGACCCTGAGAAAAAGCGTCGCATCATCGGCAACCTCTTCCTCGACGTCTTCTGGGACGCCGTTGGTGATGCAGAAATGCTCGCACAAGGCACACTCTATCCTGACGTCATCGAAAGTGCGTCCAATGCCAAGAGCAAAGCCTCCGTCATCAAGACCCACCACAACCGCGTCGAACGCGTCTTGGAACTTCAAGAACAGGGCAAAGTCATCGAGCCGCTCGCCTTCCTCTTCAAAGACGAAGTACGCGAACTTGGCGCCTCCATGGGCATAGCCCACGACATCCTCTGGCGTCACCCCTTCCCAGGTCCTGGACTCTCCGTCCGCTGCCCTGGAGAAGTCACTAAGGAACGCCTCGACATCATCCGTGAATGTGACGCCATCTTCATCGGCACACTGCGCAAGTGGGACTGGTATGGGAAATGCTGGCAAGCCTACGCGGGGCTCATCCCTGTGAAAACCGTTGGTGTGAAAGGTGACGAACGCTCCTATGAATGGGCGACGAACATCCGCGCCATCATCTCGGAAGACGCCATGACAGCGGACTGGGTAGAACTGCCCTACGACCTGCTGCGCGAGGCATCCAACCGCATCCTCAACGAAGTCAGCGGCATCAACCGCGTACTCTTTGACATCTCGACGAAGCCCCCTGCCTCCATCGAGTGGGAATAAAAATTTTCCCGATTGCAAATTTTTGCACCGAACCATTCAGGCATGCAGCACCTCGCTGCATGCCTGAATGCGTATAGGGCAGAGAACGCAACAATAGCCGTCAAGTCGATGGATTCTTAAGGCATTTTGCACTGCAAAATGAGACGAAGAGAGCCCAAGTCCTCTTCGTCCTCATTTCATTCGGACCATCTGAGAGGTGTCTCAGATTCTCATCGTCTCTTTTTGCAGTGCAAAAAGCCTCTTGGGCGGTTCTCGCGAAGCGAGAACTCTGAGGATAGACCTTAAGCGATCACCGGCGATCGTTCGCCGGCGGGTCTGGGCAGAGCCCAGCGGGGAGTGGGACAAATCGCACTGCGATTTGAGACGACGAAAGGGCAGGACACCTCCTGCCCGT
>CAYJID010000263.1:0-3336 GCA_964370135.1 uncultured Akkermansia sp.
AACAATCCATCGACATCGTCGAGCTGCTCGGACGCTACATTGAAATCCGCCGTGCCGGCACCGCGTGGAAGGCCTGCTGCCCCTTCCATCAGGAGAAGACCCCCTCCTTTCACGTCAACCCCTCGCGCCAGAGCTACCACTGCTTTGGCTGCGGTGAGGGGGGAGATGGCATCAAGTTCCTCATGAGCTTTGAGAACCTGAGCTACCCCGACGCGCTGCGCCGCATCGCGGATCTCAACGGCATCCCCATCTTAGAAGAAGAAGAGAGCCCCGAGGTCGCCCGCCGTCGCCAGATGCGCCGCCGCATCGTCGAGCTCAACGCCTTTGCCACCGAGTACTACCACCGCCAGCTCTGCCGCCACCCCGATGCCGCCCATGTACGCGCGTATCTCAAGAAGCGCGACATCAACATCGAGATGGCCCGCGCGTGGAAGCTCGGCTGGGCTCCCGCCCACTTTGACGAGCTCGCGCGCCTCGCCGCTGAGGCACAGTACCCCCGCCAGCTGCTCGTCGACGCCTACCTCCTCGGGCAGGGGCAGCGTGGGCACTACCCTGTCTTTCGCGATCGCCTCATGTTCCCCATTACGAATGTACGCGGCGAGATCGTCGGCTTCTCAGGACGCGTCATGGATGAGCAGCAGGACCCGCGCAAGTATGTGAACACGGCCGAGACACTCGCCTTTCGCAAGAGTGAGCTGCTCTTTGGGCTCAACAAAGCCACATCCAGCATCGGGCGCAAAGACATGACGGTGCTGCTCTGTGAGGGGCAGATCGACGTCATCGCCTGCCATGAGAAAGCGGAGCTGCGCCATGCCGTCGCCGCGCTGGGCACGGCCTTCACCGATGAGCACGCCGCCATGCTGCGCAAGTACGCGAAGCGCGCCGTGCTCTGCTACGACGGTGACAAGGCGGGCATCGCCGCCGCAGAAAAAAGCTATAGAAAACTCGCCGCCGCGGGACTCGAGGTCTACCAAGCCGTCCTCCCCATGGGAGAAGACCCCGACTCCCTCATCGGCAAGCAAGGAGCTGACAGCCTGTGCGCCATCGTCGAGCAGGCACGCCCCTATCTGGAGACACGCTGCAACATCGAGCTGCCCGAGTACCGAGACAATGCGATGGCGAAGGCCGATTTTGTCTCACACATGAGCGAGCTACTCGCCGACATCGGCGATGAATCACGGCGCGACATCGCACTCATCGACCTCGCGACGCGCACACACACGGGCATCGAGCTACTCCGAGACAAGGTATCAGGTATCCAAGAAGCCCGCAAGAAACAGCCTGAGCGCAAGAATGAGCGACGCGATGAGCACGACATGGACGAGGCTCTCCATACAGCACCCGCTGCCACCCCGAGCAAAATACACCCGAGTATACGCGGTATCATCCAGCTCGGACTCATCGACGCGCAGGCGCAGCAGGGACTCGTGGAGCGCATCGAGGATCTCTATGAGGCCATCCAGACGCTAGAAGGCGGCGAGGTGCTGCTGCGCTTCTTCGAGCAACTCCCCGAGCCGGGCGACGAGGAGCAATGGCTGCGCTACCTCGCCTGCCTCGCCCCCTCGCAGGCAGCGGCGATGCAGGGTATCGACCGACGCGTCCAGCAGCTAGCAAAGCCTGAGGAGCACACCGCTCTCGCCTGCGAGAAAGTCGTGCGCGCGCTGCTCATGCAGAAAATGGACGCGCTCAAGAGTCAGCTCTACAACCCACATCTGAGCACCGAGGAGCAGCAGCACTATCTGGGAGAGATCACCAGCCTGCGCGAGATGCTCAATAGCTGAGCGTGCACCCCACTCTGCTTACCCTACCCTGCTTGCGTCTGCTTTTTTCCTTGCGTCCCCACGTGCGAGCTGTTAACATGCAGGATACATGCTCAGCGACCTCCTCTCCTCGGCTCCTCCGTACAAGCTCCTCAACGTCGGCATAGGCAGTGCCGTGCTTCTCTGCTGCCTCGCAGCCCTGCTCATCAGCTACATGCTACGCCTGCGTGAGAGTCGCGCACTGAGTAGCCTAGGCCTGCCCCCCCTCCCCGCGCAGTCGCTCGCCCCTGGCCTCGATGCTGGTGCCTTCCCGCATCTGCGCGACTACCTCCTCCTAGCCATCATTGCTAGCGGTTTCTTCCTCCTCAACATCGACCTCGCTCCCCTCCCCGAGGCGACGCCTTCAGCCGATGCGCCTCAGCCGCCTCCCGCCGATAGCAATACCAGCATCGCCCCCTATCTCTCCAACATCATTTTTCTCGTCACCATCTACCTCCCCTTTGCTCTGCGCTGGCTGACACTCCCTGCCGCTCAGCGACGCAGCATCTCCGTGCCCGAGGTGCTCGTATGGATCGTCGGCAGCTACCTCGCTGTCGGCACGCTCGCAGTCGGCATGACGCAATTCGGCGTCACCTCATGGCTCATCGAGGTCACCCAGAGCCCCGAGCTGCAGGAAATCGTCACGCAGCTCAGCCTCAGTCCCCCTTCTATCCAGATCCTCATTGCCATCAGCGCCATCATCGTTGCCCCCATAGGCGAAGAGCTCATGTTCCGCGGCTACCTCTTCCCCATGCTCAAGCCCGCCCTTGGTCGATGGGGCGCTATCCTGCTCAGCTCGCTCTTCTTTGGTATCTTCCACATGGCGCTCATCCAGACGCCCATGCTCACGCTGCTCGGTGTCATCTTCTGCCTCGCCTACGAGCGCACACAGTCGCTCTGGCTGCCCATCCTACTACACGCCTGCTTCAATGCGGCGAATGTCTTTTTTATCACCCAGCTTCCCTCCTGATTAGCCGATGAACACCCCGCGCCTATCCGACCTCGGCGAGGACGCCGTCCTCCAGCAGCTGCTCACCCAGATGCCGCTCAATCCCTCGCTCATTCAGGGACCTGGTGATGACTGCGCTGTCGTCGAGGGTGACTCGCAATGGGATACGCTGCTCAAGACGGATGTCGTCGTCGAGGGCGTGCATTTCCTCCGCGACACCCCTCCCGCGCTCATCGGACGCAAGGCTCTCGCGCGCGCCATCTCCGATATAGCCGCGATGGGAGGCCTACCCACCCATGCCCTCATCACCATCCTCGTGCATCCCTCACGCGCTCTTGACGATCTCGTCGCCCTCTACCACGAGGGGATCTACCCGCTCGCGCGCCACTACGGCATCTCGCTGGCGGGAGGCGAGACCTCCTCGCTGCCCTACGACGGACTCGTGATCAATGTCGCGCTCACGGGCTGCGTGGAGCGCGGGCGCGCCGTGCTGCGCTCGGGAGGCCGTGCAGGCGACGTGCTCGCCGTGTCGGGGAGACTCGGCGGATCATTCGAAAGCCAGCGTCACCTCAGCTTTGAACCACGCAT
>CAYJID010000264.1:0-3326 GCA_964370135.1 uncultured Akkermansia sp.
AAAGTTCGCACCCTCGGCGATTGGATCGCGGAGGGTGCGGATTGGCTGCTTTTGCCTGTGGTTTTAACCTTGTTTGCCTTCGATGGAGAGCAGGAGGATGACCATGGCGAGGGCGAGGCGCTTGTCTACCTCGGGTGCCCAGTCGCGCACATCGCAGCGGAAGTGGAGCAGGAAGGGGTTGAAGTTCTGCTTGAACTCGCATTGCGTGGGCGCACCTCCGCGCTCAAAGATGTAGCTGGCGGGGATGAGGCGTGTGAGAAAGCGACGCAGCAGGGAGAGTGGTAGGCTGTCTTCGCTGACTTTGTAGAGCTCTTGTCCCTCAGCATCACTGATGATCCATGTGTCGCGGACAAACGAGGTCATGCCTTTGCGCTGGATGTTGCCGAGGAGCTCACCGGTGGTGCTGTCTTTGACTTGATAGGAGGCGGAGAAGTCGATGATCTGCTGGGTGGTGATGTTCATGATCTCGTCAGTCATGGCTTCGTCGCTGTAGACGCGCATGTCTTCTTTGAGCTTGAATCCCTTCGCCTTGGTGATGGCGATGAGCTCGCCCGCGTCGTTGAAGACGCGGTAGTAGCTGTTGATGAAGGAGAAGAGCTTGGTCTTTACCTGGAATTGCTGGAGGTCGTTGATGGCTTGCATAGGTCTATATTATAGGGGGTGAGTTGTGGGTGTAAAGGGGAAATGTATTGGAGGTGAATAATATGAAGAGTCTCCTCATGGAGGAGATGCGGAGCATCATGGATTCTTAAGCCGGTTTGCATGCCAAAATAAAACGAAGAAATGGACTCCGTCCTCTTCGTCTTCATTTCATTAGGGGGGGGCTTCTAATTTCTCGCGAGGTAAGATTTTGAGATGATTTTGAGATGATTTTAGAGTTGAATTTTTCACAAATTGATGGCTCAGAGTGTCCTCTGAGACGAAAATTCGGGGAAAATAAAGGGGAGTCTTGAGGGTGTTCCTTTTCAAGAAGGGAGAGGATGAATGCCGCAAGGATGGCATTCTTGATTATAATCTAACAATTCTATAGGCGCGTTCGGGTGCCGTTGGCGGGAGATGCTGTGTGGCTTCTGCATCTCCTGAAATGAAAACAACATAAAAGCCCCCTTCTGGCGAAGGGGGCTTTTATGTTGTTTGGTATGGACTCGACTGGGAGGGAAAAATTAGCGGCGAGCGAGGACTTTTACTGGGGCTTTCTTGACGACAACGACGGGTGCCTTTTTGACGACGACGGGGCGCTTGGCGACGACTACTTGCTTCTTGACGACTTTTTTGACCACGACTTGCTTCTTGACGACGACCTGCTTTTTGACCGCGGGCGCTTTCTTCACGACCACTTGCTTGACGACAGCGGGCTTGGCTGCGACGCGCTTGGCGGGGGCTTGGTGGGCGGCGGCGGGGAGGGCGGCGGCGGCTGCGAGGAGGAGGGCGGCGAGGAGGGATGACTTGTTCATGTTGTGTTATTTTCTATTATTTTGTTGGGGTTGTTTGTATGTGTTTTGTTGTTACCTTGAGGAACGCAGAGACGCGTCGATCGTCTACAGACTATTTTCTCATGGAGCTGCTCTAGAGCTCGGCTGCGCTCCCTGCCCTCTCGGGGGATGAGGGGAGAGGGCGTAGAGCCTATCAAGGCAGGGCATGCGAGCACTGCCCCCTTGCCTTGGGGGAAAAAATCTGCTACTATGCTCCCATGAGTATTACTCCCGATGTATTAGAGTCAATCCGCTCGTGGGCGGCGCAGGGGATCGACCTCAATGGTATCCAAAAAAATCTCGCCGATCAGGGGATTTCTATCCGCTTCATGGAGCTGCGCTTCCTCCTGCTCGATCACGGCATCGAGATTGCGACGATCGCGCCCACTCCCGCCCCCGAGGAGGAGAAGCAGGTGCCACAAGACGCCTCCCCCGCAGCCTCGACCAAGGTCAGCGTGACGCTAGATGAGCTCCAGATCCCCGGCACGATGCTCTCGGGCAAGGCGGTATTCCCCTCAGGCATTCGCGGTGCGTGGTGCTTTGACCAGACGGGACGCTTCTCATGGACAGACCTCAGCGACAAGCCCAGTGGCGAGGAGCTGCAGGCCTTCCAAAATGAGCTCAACGCCATGCTCAGCTCAGGGACGGGCGCGTGAGTCGTGTAGCCAGAAGCCTATCTAATTGATAGGCTTTTTTACTTTATTTTTACGCGCTTTGTTATATCGTATTTAACAAATACCTATCATATATATGACGATGAACTTCCGACGTAGTGGACGCAGTGGCGTCCTACTCCCCGAGATCTCACTGGGTCTGTGGCACAATTTTGGAGCCCACGATGACCAGCAGGCTTGCTATGAGATGATCGCCCGCTGTATGGATCTAGGGATCTGCCATTTTGACCTGGCGAACAATTATGGACCACCTCCAGGCTCGGCTGAGGAGAGCTTTGGCCGCCTGATGCAGCAGCACTTCATGCCGCGTCGTGACGAGATGTTCATCGCGACAAAGGCGGGCCACCTCATGTGGGAGGGCGTCTACGGCGACTGGGGCAGCCGCAAGCATCTGCTGGCGAGCCTCGATCAGTCACTCACGCGCATGGGCCTCGACTACGTCGACGTCTTTTACTCCCATCGCCCCGATCCCGAGACTCCTATCGAGGAGACAGTCGGTGCTCTCGTGACGGCGGTACGCAGCGGCAAGGCGCTCTACGCGGGGCTCTCAAAGTACCCGCCCGCCCTCTTCCATCGCGCCTGCGAGCTGCTGCGTGAGGAGAAGGTACCCTGCCTGCTCCATCAGTTCCGCTACAATATGCTGCACCGCGAGTGCGAGGAGGGGATGCTGCCCGCGCTCAAGCAGCAGCAGACAGGCTCCATCGTCTTCTCCCCGCTCGCGCAGGGACAGCTCACGGGCAAATACCTCGCAAGCCAGCTGCCCACAGCCTCCCGCGCGGCGCGCGCGGACTCCGTCTTTCTCAATACCGATCATGTGCAGCAGAATCTCGCCCACATCACCGCGCTCAACGAGCTCGCGCAGCAGGCGGGCATCCCGCTCACGCAGCTCGCCATCCGCTGGCTGCTCGCGCGCGATGAAGTGACCAGTGTACTCATAGGTGCGCGCAATGTCGCTCAGCTAGAGGGCTGTGCGAGTGCGATCGGGCAGCCTAGGCTAGAGGAATCATTAATTCAAGCCATCGCAGGAGTAGCAAGTCAATTCTCAAGCAACTAAGGGAAAAAACACACTTTCAAGACTTGCTATTTCTCGTCAAAGTGTGATACACTCGCCCTATGCCAACAAATAAAGACTTTGCACAAGCTGTCCAAGTAGTCCTCTCGCGGCATCAACGCTATAGCC
>CAYJID010000265.1:0-3308 GCA_964370135.1 uncultured Akkermansia sp.
GAACTCTTCTAGCGTGATCCCATCCAGTGCAAAGCCGATGATGTTGCCCGCCTCATAGCTTACTTGGAAGAGGCGCAGCTGCTCAGCCGTGAGCTGCAGCTGGAGCGTGAGGCTCTCATTGATCTTGCCATCAGCAATCGTGAGCCCCGTGAGCGTGTACACACTATTCCCGCTGCCACCCTCCATGGTGGCAAACTCAGCTTTAAAGGGACTATCACCGCCAACAGAGACATCCACAGGGGGATCAGATAAATCAACAGTCAGATTCCACCCCATCGCCTCCAGCACCGCAATATCCGCCATGGTGAACTCGCGCTGCACAGGGTCAAACTCAGAGATCGTATGACGCATGAGGGGAGCCTCGTCACTCGAGTCGTAGTCGATATGCACGATATCTTCCCCCTGTGCGAACTCGCCCGTGGGATTGCGTAGCGTGGCGACCTCTACCAAATTTCCCTTCTCATCTCGCCCCCACACGATGAGACTCTCACCAGGCGTCGCTCCGATTGAGTCGCCCATGCTGGCATCCAAGGCGGTCTTGTTCCCATTGTCACTATAACCATCCACGCCATAGGCATCACTTTCAAAGCCCATGCCATGCGTCATCTCATGGAGGAAAATCGTCTGAAAATCATAGCCTACTCCACCTGTTTCCTCAAAGGAAAAGCTCTGCCCCAATCCAAAAGAGATCGACATATCCGTCGTCTCATCGGAGAAGAGACTGAGCGGGAAATTCCCATCCGTTTTGAGCTTGAGCTCCGCGCGGCTCACCTTGTTGTAGCTCGTCCCATTGGGCACCGTGAGTAGAGAATCATCTGAGTCGCCATCTGAATAAATCATCGTCGGCACAGCCGTCGACGCAAGCGCAAAGGTAGAAGCATCAAAGGAGAAATCAATCACCACGCGGCGCTCCCACTCCGTGACGGTCTCGCCCGTGAAAGGATCCTTGGGATACTCACCCGTCAGAGGTCTGTGATTCTCACCCAGCAGTGAGCCCCAGTAGTCAATAGCACCTTGGACACCTGCTTGGATATTTTGCAGCTGAGTGTCACTGCTATAGCCACCCCAGCTACCGGTGTCGAGGAAGTTCACGACGAAGTAATCATTTTGGACAACCATCTGTGCGTGCAGCGTCTGAGCAAGCCCCAGCGTGAGAGCGAGCATGCGGAAGAGAGATTTGGCAATTTTCATAAATTAATTTTTATAACGCAATTATATCACTCCTTTCTCACAATGCAAGCACTCATTTTTTGCCCGACTCTAATGAGAATCTGAGCCCTGCTGCCCCAGATCGCGCTCTCGGAGCTGGCGCAGATGCTCCATGCGCTCAGCAATGCGCAGCTCCATGCCGCGTCGCGTCGGCGTGTAGTAGACGCGCCCCTCTGGCAGATAGGCTTGCGGGACGTATCCCTCCTCATAATCATGCGCGTACTTGTACTGCGTGCGCGAGGACTCCACGCCGCGCATCCCCGCGAGCTTCTTACGCGTCGGTGTAGAGAGATGGTCGGGCACGGCGAGCGTTTTGCCCTCGCGCACATCCCGCAGCGCGTGGTCGATGCCAAGGTAGGCCGCATTGCTCTTCGGAGCCGTCGCCACATACACCGCCGCATGCGCCAGCGGGATACGCGCCTCGGGCATGCCCACCATCTCCGCCGCGCGCGACGCGTCCAGCGCGACACGCAGCGCATTGGAATCCGCCAGCCCCACATCCTCACTCGCACAGATCACGATGCGGCGCGCGATGAATCGTATATCCTCCCCCGCATGCAGCATCGTCGCGAGCCAATACAGAGCCGCATCGGGATCACTGCCGCGCATGGACTTGATAAAGGCCGAGATCGTATCATAGTGTCCATCGCCCGCGCGGTCGTACTTCACCGCCTTTTGCTGGATAGACTCCTCCGCATCCGCGAGCTCGATGGGGATGACACCATCCTCCAGTGCCCGCGTCGAGAGAGCCGCCACCTCGAGAGCCGTGAGTGCCTTGCGCACATCGCCGTCTGCCTTCAGCGCGAGATGTGCCAGTGCCTCCTCACTCACGCGCAGCGACATCTGCCCCAGCCCGCGCTCCTCATCCACGAGCGCGCGGCGCAGCACGACGAGAATATCCTCATCCGACACCGCCTCAAGGGGGAAGACCTGCGAGCGCGACAGCATCGCCGAATTGATCGCAAAGAAAGGATTCTCCGTCGTCGCCCCGATGAAGCGCACCGTCCCCTTCTCAATATGGGGCAGCAGCGCATCCTGCTGTGATTTGTTGAAGCGGTGAATCTCATCGACAAAGAGCACCGTCTTCTGCCCATGCAGACTCATACGCGAGCGCGCGTGGGCTATCTGATCGCGAATCTCGCTCACATTCGACTCCACCCCATTGAGCATGACGAAGTACGAGCTCGTCTGCTGCGCAATCACATAGGCGAGCGACGTCTTGCCCACCCCCGGAGGACCGTAAAAAAGAAGAGAGGAAAAACGATCCGTCTCGATCGCGCGACGCAGCAGCTTGCCCTGCGCGAGCAGATGCTGCTGCCCCGCGACCTCGTCTATCGTACGCGGCCGCATGCGGGCAGCCAGCGGCATAAAGGACTGCGTCTGTGCATCCTGCTTTATCTGAGCATTGACACCATGGGGGGCGAATAAATCCATCACAGCGCCATCATAGCAGCTTGCCCCGCATCAATCAAGATTACTATGAGCCCCCAGACGCCACAGGAAAAAAGAGGCGACGCCTCTTGGGGTCGTAAGGGGGCTTCTCGCGAGGTAAGATTTTGAGATGATTTTCAAGCTGGATTTCTCTCGAATTTTCGCCACAGAGTCTCCTCTGAGACGAAAATTCGGGAGAAATCTAGCTGAAAAGCACTCAAAAGCTGCCTCGTGTAGCGATTTTCTGTATTTGCTTATTTAGAATGACGAGAATTTAGAAGCCCCCTTAACTACTGCCAGAGTAATAAGTGCTGCTTCGCGCTCAAAGTTCCAGTGCTATATCCTGATACCCCAGTGCCTATCGTAAGGCGCAGGTGGGCATCTGTTGAAATAAATCTGTATAATGCTGTGAGAAGTCTTGTCTGGAAGCGAAGATAGCTTTCCAATGATCTTTCTTGCTGAGGATGGTTGACTGAAATGTATCAGCAGAGACCTGCTCAGAATTGAGCGCCCAGAGAATCCAAACGCGCCCCAGATAGCCCCGCACGAAGTGCGGAAAATTCCCCCCGTCGCAAACGCGAAGCGCCTACCGAGCCATCAGCCAAAGCCTCCCACGCGACTATCCTTGACAAATGTTTTGCAAAGGTGCTATAGTTACGAAATGTCAA
>CAYJID010000266.1:0-3302 GCA_964370135.1 uncultured Akkermansia sp.
GCGAGATTACTCTTCTCCCCTGCGTCGCGCGCGAGGTTGTAGAGCTGATCTTGGGGACTGTTCCCCAGCTCGATTGCCGTCCACGAGTTGTAAGCCGCCGCACGATTCGCAGGGATGTATTTCCAATCTCCCGCGAGGTAGCAGCGCGCGCCCGCCGTGTTCTGCTTAATAATGCCTGCACTGCCTGTCTTCAGATCGCGTCCGAGCAGAGACTTGCTCTCATCCTTGCTATCCACGACGAGACCCGCGGGCAGCTGCGCCCCCATCACGGAGCTCAGCGAGGCAAAGAGATCTATCTGGCTGAACAGTGCTTGACTCTTCGCCCCCTGCGGCATTCCCTGAGGCCAGCTCACGAGCATAGGCACGCGACCACCCGCCTCAAAGGAGCTGTACTTGCCCCCACGGTAGACTCCCGCAGGCTTGTGCTTGCCCAGCTTCTCCACCGCCTCGTCCTTGTACCCATCATCGAGCACAGGTCCATTGTCACTGGAGAGGATGACGAGCGTATTCTCCGCCACACCTGCCTCCTCCAGCGCGTCGAGTACTGCGCCGACTTGGAAGTCAAATTGCAACAGAGCATCCCCACGCGGTCCCATCCCGCTCTTGCCCACAAATCGTGGGTGCGGCACGCGCGGCACATGGATGTCATGCGTGCCCACGAGGAGGAAAAAGGGCTCGTCCTTATGCGCCATGATGTACTGGCGCGCCTGCTGCGCGATGACATCGGCGAAGTCCTCATCCACCCAGAGCGCCTTGCCGCCGCCCTTCATATAGCCGATGCGCGAGATGCCATTGATGAGCGCCTGATCATGCCCATGCGAGGGGTGCACCTTCAGCAGCTCGGGATTCTTGCGACCCGTCGGCTCACCAGGGAAGGGCTTTTTGTAGCTCACCGAGATGGGAGCACTGGGGTCATAGTTCGCCACCTTCCCATTCTCAATAAAGACACAGGGCACGCGGTCGCCCGTCGCCGCCATGATGTAGGAATGCTCAAAGCCGATGTCCGCGAGGTTCGGCTTGATCGTGCCATTCCAATCCTGCTTGCCCGTCTCACCGAGTCCGAGATGCCATTTGCCAATAGCTGCCGTGCGGTAGCCCGCTTGGCGTGCCGCATCCGCGAGCGTGTAGCGCGCAGGGCGTATCACCATCCCCGCATCGCCCGCCGCGATATTCGTCCCCGCCTGACGCCACGGATGCACCCCCGTGAGCAGACCAAAGCGCGAGGGCGTCGAGGTGGACGCCGCCGTATGGGCATTCATCATCTGGACACCACGAGCCGCGAGCCTGTCGCTCTGCGGGGTCGGCAGTGAGCCACCATAGCAGCTCAGATCACCATAGCCGAGATCATCCGCATAGATGATGACGACATTGGGCGGACGAGTCTCAACGGGATCGGCAGCCATGAGAGGCATCATGCCCGCTCCGAGGAGCAGGCATGAGCTAGTAGTGAGACGTGGGAGGCGTGGAGTACGCATGCGTCAAGGAGGGGTTATTTCTTCTCCAGCGTATTCCACGTAGGGGTGAAGCCCTTGCTACGCGTGCCGACACTGGGACTATCAGCAGGCACCTTGAGATCGGCGCGCATCTGCTTGTAGTCCGCCATCATCTTCTTGGCGACCTTCGCATAAGCGGGGTCGGCGATGACGTTACGCATCTGCTTGGGATCTTTCTTGTTGTCGATGAGCATCCACTCATTCTCCAGCTTGCGCGCGTTCGCCTTCTCACCGGGCATCAGCGTCCAGATATGAGCGAGCGTGTAGCGTGAGTTGCGGATGGCATCATGACAGGGAGCATTGTGCTCACCGGGCTGCTCAAAGAAGGCGTAGTAAAGCGTACGTGCGTCAAAGTCCTTGCTCTTGCCCGATTTAAACAAAGGCGTCAGCGAGCGACCGTCGAAGGTGATCATATTCTCAGGCGTGTCCGCCCCAGCGGCTTCAAGGAAGGTGGGCGCGTAGTCGATATTCTGCACGAGCGCCTTTGAGCGCGTGCCCGCGGCGATCTTGCCCGGCCAGCGCATGATCAGCGGCATGCGGAAGCTCTCCTCCAGCGCGAGACGCTTGTCATAGAGCCCATGCTCGCCAAGATAGAAACTCTGGTCGCCCACATACATCACCAGCGTATTCTCTGCCAGTCCCGACTCATCGAGGTAATCAAGCAGTGCGCCGACACCCGCATCCATGCCCATGAGGCTGGCGAGGTAGTCCTCCATGTACCAGACCCAGCGTTGGCGCGTCATGTCCTTCTTCGTCTTGATCTTCCCCGAGCGCACCGCCTTCACAAATTCGGCCGTACGTTCGGTATAAAACTGCTTGTAGAAGCCCGCGTGCTCCGCAGGCGCGGCATTGCGGATGTCAAAGTTGATCTCTAGCTTCGCCGCGTACTTTGGCTCATGCTTCTCCCAGTTGAAATTCGCAGGGACTTTGCCCTTCAGATGCCCCTTGTTCACCAGCTGGCGCAGGCGTGGCTTCGTCACAATATCCTTCATCACGTCAAAGGGGATCTGATCCTTGAGCAGATGCGCGTCATGCCAATTGCAGAAGTACTCGGCAATATTCTGCTCATTGTGCCTAAAGAAACCTGGGCGCGCCTTCCAATCATCATGCAGCGTATCGGGAGGCGTGAGCCCCGCGACAATCTGGCGAATCACCTTGAGATGGCGCGGTGCAGCGATCCAGTTACGATGCGGTGCCTTGTGTCCCACATAGAGCGCGAAGGGTTTTTTCTTGTCGCGATTCTTGATCCACTCAATCGCTTCTACGCCGAGCATGTCGGACACATAACCAGGCTCACGGTACTCCATGCGCTTGCCCTGAGCGTCGAGCTTGATCATACGGCTATTCCAATAATCCCCCTGATCGGGGAACATGAACCAGCTATCAAAGCCCTTCGGATTGGACTTCAAATGCCATTTTCCAATGAGGCCCGTCTGATAGCCCGCCTTTTGGAGCATCTGTGGCCAGGTCGGCTGATCGGGGTTAAAGGGGTGACCACCGTAGTTATAGAGGAAGCCATTTTTATGCGAATGTCTCCCTGTCATGATACTCGCACGCGAAGGACCGCTGATTGAGTTCGTACAATAGGAGCGATCAAACACCATCCCCTCATTCGCCAAGCGGCGCATCGCGGGCATGGGCGCGAGCGTATCCTTCTCATTCGTGCCAAGCGCGGCATGAGAATGGTCATCCGAAATGATAAAGAGAATGTTAGGGCGTTGTTCCTCAGCATGCAAGCCTGTAGCAGTCAGGCTCAACAAACTAGTCATTAAAAATCTCTGCATCAGCCTACTCTAGCAGAAACACCCC
>CAYJID010000267.1:0-3263 GCA_964370135.1 uncultured Akkermansia sp.
CGCCTCCGAGATCTACACCCCCGTCTCCGGCGAGATCGTCGAGGTCAACGAAGCCCTCGATGGCGACCCTGCGCTCGTCAACAGCAGCCCCAATGGTGAAGGCTGGATCTGCAAGGTCAAGCTCAGCGACACGGCTGAACTCGACGCCCTCATGAGCGCCGACGAGTACACCGCATTCTGCCAATAATGCATTTTTTCAACGACCACGTTCACCCGCGAACGTGGTCGTTTTCCTTTTCCCAAAAAAATACATCTAACGAAATCATAATGAACGTCCCCTTCCTTGACCGTCACATCGGTCTGACTGGCACAGATGAACAAGAAATGCTCAAAGCCATCGGCTTTGACAACCTCGAGGCGATGACAGAAGCCATCGTCCCCGAGAGCATCCTCTACCGCGAGCCGCTCGACCTCCCCGAGCCACTCGACGAGCAGGAAGCCCTCGCCACGCTCAAGACCATCCTCTCGGCGAACAACCCCGTCACCAGCCTCATCGGTCAGGGCAGCTACGGCACCTACTTGCCCACCGTCATCCAGCGCAACATCCTTGAGAATCCCTCTTGGTACACCGCCTACACGCCCTACCAGCCCGAGATCGCACAGGGACGTCTGGAGATGCTCATGAACTTCCAGACCATGATTTGCAGCCTCACGGGACTCCCCGTGGCGAATGCCTCGCTGCTCGACGAGGGTACAGCCGCCGCTGAGGCGCTCATGGTCAGCCGTGCCAACAAGCCCAAGGGCGACTGCTACTTCGTCGCCGACACCTGCTTTGCCCAGACCATCGACGTGCTGCGCACACGCTGCGAGACCATCGGCAAGCGTCTCATCATCGGTGATTGGAAGACATTCGACCCCGCATCTGAGCCCGGCCTCACCGGTGTCCTCGTTCAGTACCCCGACAAGACAGGTGAAGTCTGCGACTACACCGAGTTCTTCGAGAAGTGCCACGCAGCCAAGGCCATCTGTACCGTCGCCGCTGACCTCCTCGCCCTGACACTCGTCAAGGAGCCCGCCAGCTTTGGCGCGGACCTCTGCGTGGGCACCACGCAGCGCTTTGGCATGCCCATGGGCTACGGCGGACCTGCCGCAGCCTACATGGCCTCCAGCGACGCGCTCAAGCGCAAGCTCCCCGGCCGCTTCGTCGGTCTCTCCATCGACGCCGAGGGCAAGCCCGCCTACCGCCTCGCCCTCCAAGCCCGCGAGCAGCACATCCGCCGCGAGAAGGCGACGTCCAACATCTGCACCTCCTCCGTGCTCGCCGCCATCACCGCGACCTTCTACGCCATGTATCAGGGACCCGAGGGACTGCGTGAAGAAGCCCTCAACATCCACGCGCTCACCTCGCTACTCGCCGACTCTATTGAGAAGAGCAGCACCCTTGAGCTCGTGACGAAGAACTACTTCGACACACTGCTCATCTCCTGCCCAGGTCAGGCCGACGCCCTCGTCGCTGCCGCCCTCAGCGTCGGCTACAACATCTACCGCGTCTCCGCTGATGCCATCTCCATCTCGATGGATGTCAACACCCGCCTCGACGACCTCGAAGAACTCTGCAAGGCCTTTGGCATCGAGATCTCCGACGAAGTCACCGTCCCCGCATGGGACAACTCCATGGACCGCATCTCCGCCTTCTGTGAAGAAGCCTGCTTCAACAGCTTCCACACCGAGACCGAGATGATGCGCTACATGCGCCGCCTCGAGAGCCGCGACCTCGCGCTCAATGAGGCCATGATCCCTCTGGGCTCCTGCACGATGAAGACGAACAGTGCCGCCATCATGACCCCCTTCACCTGGCCTGAGGTCGGTGGACTCCACCCCCTCGCCCCCGTCGACCAGTGCCTCGGCATGCGCGCCATGCTCCAGCAGCTCGAGCAGTGGCTCGCCGTCACGACAGGCTTTGACGCCTGCTCACTGCAGGGGAACTCGGGTGCCGCGGGCGAATACGCCGCTCTGCTCACCATCCACCGCTACCAAGTCGCACAGGGACAGGGACACCGCAACATCTGCCTCATCCCCAACTCTGCCCACGGCACCAACCCCGCCTCCGCCGCCATGGCAGGCTGGAAGGTCGTGCCCGTGCAGTGCGATGAGCGCGGCAACATCGACATGGTTGACCTCAAGGTACAGGTCGAAGCCCACCGCGACGACCTAGCCGCCATCATGGTCACCTACCCCTCCACGCACGGCGTGTACGAGGACGGCATCGACGAGCTCTGCAAGATCATCCACGAGAACGGCGGACAGGTCTTTATGGACGGCGCGAATATGAACGGCCAGTGCGCCGTCACCAGCCCCGGCCTCATCGGTGCTGACGTCTGCCACCTCAACCTGCACAAGACATTCGCCATGCCCCACGGCGGTGGCGGTCCTGGTGTTGGCCCCATCTGCTGCGCCGAGCACCTCACCCCCTTCCTCCCTGGGCACGTCATCGAGGGCGACGCACAGACACAGAGTGCTGTCTCCTCCGCTGAGTTCGGCTCTGCCTCGCTCTGCGTCATCACATGGATGTACCTCGCCATGATGGGCTCCGAGGGTCTCCGTCACGCCACGCAACTCTCCATGCTCAGCGCGAACTACGTCGCGAAGAAGCTGGAGAACTGCTTCCCCACCCTCTACTCGGGACACGACGGCCTCGTCGCGCATGAATGCATCCTCAACACCAAGCCCATGCTGGCGAAGAGCGGTCTGAACATCAATGACATGGCAAAGCGCCTCATGGACTACGGCTTCCACGCCCCCACCATGAGCTTCCCCGTCGTTGACACCTTCATGGTCGAGCCTACAGAATCAGAAAGCAAGGCCGAGCTTGATCGCTTCATCGAGGCGATGACCAAGATCCACGCCGAGATGGAAGCCGTCGCCAGCGGTGCCGTCCCTGCGGATGACAACGTGCTCGTCAACGCGCCGCACACCGCCGCCGTCGTCACCGCCGATGAGTGGAACCACGCCTACACCCGCAGTGAAGCTGCCTACCCCGGTAGTGGACAGCGTCTGCACAAGTTCTGGCCTGCGAGCTCCCGCATCGACAACCCCTACGGTGACCGCAACTTCTGCTGCTGCTGCGACACGCTCGCCAAGGCAGAAGAGAAGAACTAAGCGCCCTCTCATACACAATATCACAAGCCCTCCCCTTGATCACCAAGGGGAGGGCTTATTGCTAAGGCAACAAATAAAGTGAGGCTACGCGTAGAGATGCTACAGTTTTAAACCTTCCTTTTGTTGGGTGAAAAATCTTATTTTTCATTCAACAAAAGGAAGTA
>CAYJID010000268.1:0-3245 GCA_964370135.1 uncultured Akkermansia sp.
ATCTTCCTTCCTGATACCACCTTCCCCATGCGCGGGGATCTGACTATCAACGAACCCAAGCGCCTCGAGCAATGGGAAAGCAGCAAGCTCTACGAACGAATTATAAGCAAGCGCAAGGCCGAGGGTGCTCCTACGTTCATCCTGCATGACGGTCCCCCATTCGCCAATGGCGATGTCCACATGGGCACCGCACTCAACAAGACGCTCAAGGATCTCATCATCAAGAGCAAGAGTATGGCTGGGTTCTACACTCCCTTCATCCCCGGCTGGGATTGCCACGGTCTGCCCATCGAGGCCAAGGTGGTCAAGGAGCATCAGGGTCTCGAGCCTGCCAAGATTCGCAGTCTCTGCACCGATTTCGCCCGCGGTTTCATCGACCAGCAGCGCGCCTCTTTCCGCCGTCTCGGTATCTTTGCCGACTGGTTCGCCCCCTACATCACGATGGAGCCCGCCTACGAGGCGTCCATTCTGCGTGTCTTTGCCAAGCTCGTCGAGCAGGGTGCTGTCTACCAGAGTCTCAAGCCTGTGCAGTGGAGCTACGCGCACCACACCGCCCTCGCCGAGGCTGAGGTGGAGTACATGGAGGAGACGAGCACGGCTATTTTCGTCGCCTTCCCCATGAGCGAGCCTGTCTGTGACATCTCCTGCGAGATGGTCATCTGGACGACAACACCTTGGACGCTGCCCAGCAATCTCGCGGTGGCGCTCAATCCCGAGTTCACCTACGTGATCGCTCGCTACAGCAAGGACGGCGAGCAGCGCAACTTCATCCTCGTCCGCGAGCTCATCGACACCTTCTGCGAGCGCGCAGGATGGACAAAGGAAGAGGAGCTTGCCACCTTCAAGGGGCAGGATCTGGAGAAGAAGACGGCGCGCCACCCCTTCCTCGATCGCGAGAGTCTCATCGTCATGGGCAGCTTTGTCACGACGGACACGGGCTCGGGCGCGGTGCACATCGCCCCTGGTCACGGTACGGATGACTACAATGTCGGTATGCAGTACGGTCTCGACGTCCTCTCCCCCGTGGATGACAATGGCAACTACACCGCCGCCTGCCAGATCCCTGAGCTCGTCGGTCAGCATGTCTTCAAGAGCAATGAGGCGATCATCGACATCCTCACGGCAAAGGGTCGCGCGCTGGGGCGCGAGGAGTTCTCCCACCAGTACCCCCACTGCTGGAGGTCGAAGACACCTATCATCTTCCGCGCGGTCAAGCAGTTCTTCATCAGCATGGACAAGCTGCGCCCCCTCGCTCTCAGCGAGATTGAGAAGACGCAGTGGCTGCCCGCATGGGGGCTCAACCGCATCTCGAGCACCGTCGAGGCGCGTCCCGACTGGTGCATCAGCCGCCAGCGTACCTGGGGTGTCCCGCTTCCCGTCCTCTTTGATGAGAACGATCTGCCTATCCTCGATGCCGATATTGTCAACAAGATCGCCGATCTCGTCCAGACAGAGGGGACGAATATCTGGTTCGAGCTCAGCGACGCCGAGCTCTGCTCCCGCCTCGGTCTGGACAAGACCTACAAGAAGGGCAAGGACACGCTCGACGTCTGGATCGACTCGGGCTGCTCGCATGTCGCCGTCCTCGAGACGCACCCCGAGCTCCACGCGCCCGCCGATCTCTATCTGGAGGCGACCGACCAGCATCGCGGCTGGTTCCAGAGCTCACTGATGCTCTCCTGCGCCTACCGTCAGAGTGCGCCTTACAAGGCGGTGATGACGCACGGATTCGTCGTCAATCAGGACAAGACAAAGCTCTCCAAGAGCGCGGCTGGCTCAGGCAAGCCCACGGCGGCCAAGTATTTCTACGACAAATACGGCGCTGACATCGTGCGTCTCTGGGTGAGTAGTGTAGACTGGCAGCATGAGGTGCCCTTTGGTGAGAATCTCTTCAAGCAGATCACTGATCCCTACCGCCGCCTGCGCAACACGCTGCGCATCCTACTGGCGAATCTTAAGGGCTACGAGGGCCAGCAGCCCCAGCAGCTCGAGCCTCTCGATCTCTGGATCCTCGAGCGTCTCAACGCGCTGATCACCGAGGTACGCGCGGCCTACGCCGCCTACGACTTCCGCAAGGTCTTCACGGGTATCAACCAGTTCTGCACCAACGAGCTCTCGGCTCTCTACATCGACATCACGAAGGACAGTCTCTATTGCGACGCCGCGGACTCCGCGCGCCGCGTGAGCAAGCAGTTCGCCCTCAGCCGCATCTTTGACGCGCTCGTCAAGCTGCTCGCCCCCATCCTCGCCTACACGGCCGAGGAGGCATGGCAGCATGCGGGCAACACGGACTCCGTGCACGAGCAGCTCTTCCCCGAGGCGGACGCCGCCTTTGACAAGGGCTACACGGCTGTCTTCTCCCGCCTCCAGCAGCTCAAGAGCTGCATCCAGATCGCAATCGAAGCGCAGGTGAAGGCGAAGGCGTTCAACAAGAACAACGAGGCCGCCGTCACGCTCATCCTCCCCGAGGGCGAGGACGCCACGGTACTCGAGCTGCTCGCTGACAGTGACTTTGCGAAGGAATTCTTCATCCTCTCCGAGCTACGCGTCGAGAGCGGTGCTGAGCTCGCCGCCACAGCGGAGAAATGCGCCCACGGCATGTGCCCCCGCTGCCGCCGCTACGAGCCCGCCGTCGATGCGGAGGGACTCTGCGCCCGCTGCTCCAGCGTGATGCAGTCTCTCTAATCCCACTCATTCATGAACGCGAAAAAAATCAGCCTCTTCATGCTCCTCACTCTGGTCGTGCTCTACGTGCTCGACCAGGTGAGCAAGTGGTACATCGTCCTCAACTACGAAGCCCCCTTCCAGAACTTCATCTTGGAGCGCACCCCCATCATCGAGGGGAGCTCCATTATGAACTTCAACATCGTGCGCCTGCACAACACGGGTGTTGCCTTTGGCTTTGGCAATGGGACGACCTGGGCTCCCATCCTCTTCCTCGGCGTGCAGCTCATCGCTCTCGTTGTGCTCGTCGTCATGTTGCGTCGCGGCTACTTTGCCACGCGCTTGCTGCGCTGCGGCTGGGTGCTCATCATGGCAGGTGTGCTGGGGAATATGACGGACCGCCTCGTGCAGGGGTTTTTCCTCAAGGGCGCGGAGAAGCTGAGCTTCTTGCAGAATCTGGCGAATGGCTACGTCGTGGACTTCCTCGACTTCTCCTTCCCATGGATCACCACGGAGACCTTCCCGAAGGGCTATCACTGGCCTTCCTTCAATGTCGCTGATAGCTGCGTGTGCATCGCCGC
>CAYJID010000269.1:0-3240 GCA_964370135.1 uncultured Akkermansia sp.
TCAAAGCCGTCCGCAAGACAGGCGAGCAGAAACGCGCCCAACGCCAAAAAGAGCGCGACAAGAAAGCCAAAGAACGCGGCCAAGACCGCGCCGAGGACAAGATCAGCATTGACTAATGACGCATTGACTTTACAAATAGAGCAATCTATGCTTTAGTCAACGCAGCACACGGTATGATAGAAAAAATCTCATTTAAAAACGTAGGACCTAGCCCCGAGTTGGAAACAGAGTTTAGCGAACGGCTCAACTTGATCACGGGAGACAATGGTCTGGGGAAGAGTTTTTTACTTGATACCGTGTGGTGGGCCATGACACGTCATTGGCCAGCTCAAGTCAACAGTCAAATTATCGGTGGGCGCATGGCACGCCCTGTGAGCAGCGGCGAAGCAAGCATCACCCATCGTGTGCGCGGCAAGAAAGGCTCTGCTGAGAATCGGTCTATCTATTGGCGACCCGCCGAGCGGTGGGCGATCAAGGCAGGCCGTCCAGTCAAGCCCGGTCTCGTGCTCTACATGATGTCAGATGGCAGCATTGCCATCTGGGATCCTGCGCGCAATTACTGGAAAGAGAAAGGAGAATCAGACCGCCTGCCAGCCTATGTTTTCACCCCAAAAGAACTTTGGAACGGCAAGAAAAAAGAGAAGAACTCCGATGACTGGGTATGCAATGGACTGATTCGCGACTGGGCTCGCTGGCAGGATCAGAATGAACTACCATGGAAGCTTCTTCTCGAGGTTCTCAAAACTACCTCACCTCCTGAGTTGACCTTAGAACCTGGCAATCTGACACGAGTCAGCTTGGATGATGCGCGCGATATGCCGACAATCAAGATGCCCTACGGTCAAGACACCCCGCTTATTCATTGCTCCTCCGCCATCCAACGTGTCCTCTCTTTTGCCTACAGTCTCGTCTGGGCATGGACGGAGCATGAAAAAGTTTCTGAAATTCTTCTCAATGAAGAAAGTACGAACAACATCGTCTTCCTCATTGATGAAATCGAATCTCATCTCCATCCGAGATGGCAAAAAACCATTCTCCATTCCATCATCAAGGCGGCAGAGACGCTCAAAAATGAAGTTAAGGTTCAACTCATCGCGACGACTCACTCGCCCCTCGTCACGGTCGGAGCAGAGGATTTTTTCGATCCTCAGCAAGACAGGTGGCTCGACTTTGATCTGCGAGGCGATACGGTAGAACTGACAACTCGGGATTGGGAAGCCTATGGTGTCGCCGATGCTTGGTTGAAAAGCGAAGCCTTCGACCTCATTAGCACGCGCTCGCCTCATGCTGAAGCTCTCTTGCAGCGCGCAATCGCCTTGAGCAAAAATGCAGCAGCCACGCACAGCGAGTGGCAACGGATGACTGATGAATTGGCTCACAAACTCGCCCCATGCGACCGATTTCTCACCCTCTGGAGATCTCAAATGGAAAGCAAATTCGGAATGCTATGATCAGAACCGCACGACAACCCGAGCCAACGAATTTTGACAAAAAAGTGCGACAAAAGGGTATTCAAACACTAAAAAAGCTCGGACTCGACTTCTGCCTTGAGAATCCAGATGAGAGCTACGAACATGGGAAATCAGCGAAATTGACGAGTCACTGGACTGCAATGAACGATGAAATCTACAATGCTTACGGTGGCATCTGCGCCTATCTTTCAATTAGAATCCATCCCTCAGCCGTCACAATTGATCATTTCCGCGACAAAGCGCATTATGCAGGGCTAGCCTACGAATGGAGTAATTATCGACTTTGTTCTTATAAAATCAATATTGATAAAGGGAACAATGAGTCATTATTAGATCCCTTTACCATGCCTCTACCCACCTTCAGCCTCTTTCGACTTACAGGGGAACTGATCGTTGTTGATTCGCTGGATGCAGAAACAAAAATATCAGCGGTGAATACCATACGCATCTTAAAGCTAAATTCGAATAAAAATTGTAAAGCTCGCCTCGAGAAATTAGGTGACTACATCGAGGGATTTACTTTGCTTACCTTTGTGCAGAAAGACTCCCCCTTTTTGTATTACGAAATCCAAGCACAATCTATAAAACAGCAGCGGACTCCTGACAAGGACGCGTCAGATATTTTAAAAGAGGCACTATAGCGACAATCAGAAAGAAGAATTTCGAGCAGACGCGCAGTCCACCTGATCACACACGAACCGACTGCGTGAACACATCTCTAATGTCTGCATAGAGCTATATTAACCCTCCTATCCGCGCCAGAAGCAAAACTAACTAATTGCTCGTGCCAGACATCTCGTCGTCATGCTAGATCGTCGCTACCCTACCCGAGTGTACGCGCCAAGAGGCTACTAGGACGAAATCATAGTCATCTATAAGCTGATGATTTATTGCAAGATACAGCGTATTTTCATCATCGCATAGGTAGCAGAAAAAATAACGCTTCACAAAGCGCATCAACTCGGCTATAATTGGCACGCTATGCCGATTCCAATGCAAAGAACCTTAGAAACGAGTGCCTCCATCGAGGGCACGTCTCTGCATACGGGTCAACCCGTGAAACTGACCATTTGCCCTGCGGAGCCCAATACAGGCTTCCGCTTCCGACGTATCGACCTGCCAGACAAGCCCTTTATTGATGCGCTGGCGGACAAGGTACAGACCGTCGAGCGCGCGACGACGATAGCCGAAGGCTCGGTCAAGGTACACACGGTCGAACATATACTCTCCGCGCTGACGGGGATGGGTGTGGACAATGCCATCATCGAGATGGACGCCAACGAGCCCCCCATCGGAGATGGCTCAGCTGCCCCCTACGTCGCCCTCATCAAGAAGGCGGGCATCGTCGAGCAAGACGCCGCGCTCAAGATATGGGAGATACGCGAGCCCCTCCAGGTCGAGACCAAGACAGGCTCCATGGTTGTGATCATGCCCTCCAATGAGTTCCGCGTCTCCGTCACCGCCGTCGGTCCAGGTGGGCGCGTCTCGCAGTACTACGATGCTGTCATCACGCCCGAGACTTACGAACGTGAGCTCTCTGACTCGCGCACCTTCTGCTTCTACGAGGACGTGCAGCCCCTACTTGAAAAGGGACTCATCCAAGGCGGCACCCTCGATAACGCCATCGTCATCAAAGGCGAGCAATTCATCTGTACCGGTGGCCTGCGCCACCACAACGAATGCGCCCGTCACAAGGCCATGGATCTCATCGGCGATCTCTCGCTCAATGGCCGCCGCATCCTCGGACACGTCATCGCCATCAAGCCCG
>CAYJID010000270.1:0-3229 GCA_964370135.1 uncultured Akkermansia sp.
AAAAAGAAATCAGGGCGAGAGATGCGATCTCTCACCCTGTGGCATGGAATGGTCTTGTTCTGATACTTAGGCTGCTTGTCGGCGACGGCGCGTCGCGGCGAGTGGCAGCAGGGTGAAGACGATGAGAACGCTACTGGGCTCAGGCATGACCTCGATCTCGTAGCCCATCTGCGCCATGATCTGGAGCTCGGCGGCGGAGAGCTCGCGCTTGACCGTGCCTTTGCTGATAGCATAGTTCATCAGCGCGTCGGGATCGCTCTCGGCACTGATGTGCGAGATGCTTGAGCCAGAATTGTAGATGCTGGGATTGTAGATGGTGATGCCGTTGGCGGCGTCGCCGAGGTTGACTTGGTTGCCCAGCGTGAGTTGAGTCGGATCATTGCCTTCGAGATTCTGGAGGATGAGCGTGTCGAAGCTGGAGAGGATGAAGACGGTGTTGCCATTCTCATCAATGACGGCATTGCCGCTGCTATCGGTGTAGACGTTGACGCCCAGACCTCCATCGCTTCCTTGCTTGAACACTGTGCTGCCAAAGCCCATGCCGTGGGTGATCTCGTGGAGCAGCACGGAGTGGAAGTCTGTCATGGTGTTGCCGAAATTGGTGGAGCTGCCGTAGTAGAAATCAAAATCGCTACTCATGGTCACGGTGAAGTCGTAACCAGTTTTGACGTAGCCGTATTTGAGCTTTTGCTCTGAAAAATAGATGGCATTGTAGCCGAGTCCATTGCTTTCATTGGTGTAGCCGTAGTAACTCGAAGACGATAGGTCTGACTGACTGCTTCCCGTGATAGAATACCTGCTGCTAGCTCTGCCGAGGGTGTTGCCGCCGAGGGCGGCGAAGTTGAGCGAGAAAGAAACCCTGTTGCTTTCTGTAGGTTTGTGGCTCTCGCCGAGAATGTCTTGCCAGTAGTCGATGCAGGACTTGGAGACCGCGACCAAATCGTCAAAGGGAATCTCCTGATCCCACTTCTCAGGGGATACTAGGGTCATGATAAAGTAGTCATTGTAAATGAGCTGCTTTGTCGAGTCGTATTCAGCTGCGCATGCTGATCCATAAAGTAAGGCTAGAAGTAGAGACGCGAATTTCATCGGGTGAATTCTAACAATTTTTTGTTACGGATGCAATTTTTTTCTGTGTATGAATAATTATTATTCGTAGGTCTTGCGCTTGTTGTTCTTGACTTTTGAATTTGTGGCTTTTGGATTGGATGCCTATGAAAATACACCATCCGATCCGATGAGTGAGCTGCTATGGGGCGTCTGGCGAAATGAGTCCGTTCAGAGCTTGAATCTTGAAAGCTCGTCATTTGATGCATCGAGGTGAGAATTGACAGCTTTTTGGGCGTGCATAGCTCGCTATGCACGCCCAAACGCCGTTAATGATCATGCAGCTGGATATAAAATCCGAAGCTGCTCATGTGGCAAGATGCCTTATTCTATTTGGATGCCCGCGGCTTTCGCATCGTCGGCGCGGCGAGGCTAGCCAAAGCGAGCAGGAGGCAGAAGAGCAGGAAGCCCTGCTTGACCAGCGTGAGGTCTTTCCAGTGGATGATGCTGCATGTGATCACGCTGCTAGCTTGTTGAGGCTTGATGGAGTCCACTGTCAGGTAGAAGTCGCTGAGACTCGCGCGCTCGCCCTGATGGAGACCGACGCGCGAGGGATCCGAGTCGCC
This sequence comes from uncultured Akkermansia sp., assembly GCA_964370135.1. Classification (GTDB taxonomy): domain Bacteria; phylum Verrucomicrobiota; class Verrucomicrobiia; order Verrucomicrobiales; family Akkermansiaceae; genus Akkermansia. The sequence goes on from CAYJID010000270.1 coordinate 1,674, forward strand.
CGTAGAGAAGAGCGCGATGCTAGCTTTCTCACCGAGCTCGGCATCGCTATAGAGGCGCGCCAGCTCGATCTTGTGGGGATGCTGCGGGCTGGAGAATGTCGTTGCTATCTGGCTGCTCGCGGGGATGGTGAGCGTGTGCTGGCTCGCATCATGCTGAGCCAGTGTGGTGAAGTAGAACACGCCGCCTGCTGCACCCAGCACTAGCAGAGAGAGGGTGAAGTAGCTGCGAGCGGTGTTGAGTGCAAACACGATGATAAAGGGTAAGCTGCCGATGAGAAGAAAGAGTGTCATAGAAAGGGCTGCTTCGATGAGGTTCTGGAGAGAAAGCTCATGGATAAGTACGGCTGTGTGTAGCTCTGCTACGAAGAAGAACGGCAGCAAGAAAGGGACCACAAGGATCGCGCCCACTGCTACGACAGCGAGGAGAGGGGTGATGAGGATGAGGGATGCCCACGAGTATTCATACTTGCGACCAAAACGACGCACGAGTGAGAGCAGCAGCAGCAGCGCGCCGCCTCCCATGAGCCAGAGCGAGATGCTGTGGAGCTGCTTCGTCTTCTCGCTGGGAAGCATATAAACAGTGAAGTCAAGCATGGTCAAGGGCGAGTCTGCTGCGATATCGCGCTTTGGCCAGTGCTGCTCTCCGTAGAGACGCATGACATGCAGACGTACATTGCCGCCAAGCTCGACATACTCATCCTCGCCGTGCTCTTCTGTCAAGAGTGTCTGCCCCGATCTGGTCACGAGGAGGATAGGCGCGTCCTTGAGACTCTGGTCAACGAGACGTGGGGAGATCTCGTGTGTGTGTATTTTGCGCCAGATGCGATCTTGCTGCTGGGATTGGATATCGCTGATGGCGATGGGCTCGATTGCGAGTTCATCGCGCACGGGGGTGAGGGGTGTCGAGAGGTAGAGCTGGACGCCTACGAGCGTGATGAGCAGCAGCACCGAGCTCGAGAGGTGGCGACCGAGCAGACGCACGCTGATGACGAGTGCCACCAGCAGCGCTAGGATGAGCAGACCTATCGTGATGGAAGGCTGGTACTCTGCATAGGCGATGTGCTCGAAGAAATGCTCCGTATGCTCGCTGAGCTGCCAGAGCAGCAGCAGGGAGATGGGGGCGTAGAGGAGGGTGAGGATGAGGGATTTGAGGTATTGTTTCATGTCATGAGAAAAAGCAAAAAGAAAGAAGAGAAAAAGGGAGGAGGGGGAATTTCTGCCTTCTGCTATCCTTGCAAAAAGAGATGCTCTTGTCGAGATAAAAGTATCTTTGCTTAACAAAATGTTTGAGTGTCATATTGTCTAACATGTCATGCTTCGTGATGGAGGGTGGAGATTTTTACATTATAATACAAGGTCTATGTATACACCTCTCGCATTCTCCCTCTATCTCGCCCTCAGTATCCCCGCGTCCCTACTCGCCACTCCTGAAACCGCCAATCCTGTGACCCCGACCACGAGCCCGCCTGCCGAGGCAGCGGCGAGCCGCTATTTCCTCCCCCCGCCGACGCACTACCGCTATCAGGAGATAGACGGGCATCGCATCTTCTACCGCG
>CAYJID010000271.1:0-3225 GCA_964370135.1 uncultured Akkermansia sp.
TAATTCAGATCGCTCTGTTTCGCTTAACGAGATGCGGATAATCTTCATGCCTTATACTAGCAAAATAGGAGTATCTTTGCAATGTTTATTTTTGATACTATGCTTACTAACTTTCTTATCGAGTGAGGCAATCATGATACGATTCTGACGGAGTGCCAAAAATAGAAGCCTTCTTATTTAGCGTTTTTCTAAATATTATTGCTTTGGCTATGGGCAATGCAGCAACACCGGCTTGCATACTTTGTAAGAAAGAGTTCATCGCGTCACAATCCAGCCTATTTCTGGCACAGTACCAGATTCACGGCAGAACCGCTAGCTCTTCTTCAAGATCAACACCACGTTGCCATCCCCATCCTGATCAATGCTCTGGACAAAGCACTCTTTCGTCTCATACTGCTTATTGCTAATATTCACGATGATGGTCAGATCTTTGCTACTCAGCACACCTCTCGCTACACCTTGGAGCAAAATAGCTGCTTCTCCCCCATTCAGATACTCTCGCAGCACATCATCCGCCTGCTCCTGCGCGACGAGATCTAGGATGAAATCGCCCTTGATGCGCGATTTCCCCTCTCCTATCTCCATGCCATTGACGATGACAGCAGGGAGAGGCTTGCCGTGTCTCTTGGGCGTGATCTTTGTCGTCTGGCTCACGGCAGTCTTCCAAATAAGGTACTCCGCCTCCAGCTCGCCTCCATCTGCGACGATGAGCGTGCTAAAGCTTAGATCACACTGCGATAGCTGCAAGAGTGAGCCCTCCGCCATGACCTCGACACGACTATCTGCAATCGAGCTGTTCTCCAATGCACCGCCATCCGCTCCCACTTGGAGCTGCGCTGCGCGTATCTTCACCCCTGTAAAGCAGCGCCCCCGCACCGCATTACTCAGATGATCATCCCCAGACTCCGCCGTGATGATAGGATGATTCTGCTCTCCTGCCGCATCACTGCTCAGGCTCATGCCCGCGAGCTCGAGGCGGCTTTGCTTGCTCATGGAGATTTCTTTGAATTTTAAATGAGCATTGCCTCTTATGGACAATTTTGCATCCTTCAGCAGCTCAATATGATAGATCTCACATGCGCCGCCGTCAAAGGAGATGAGCCCGCCCTCAGCCAGCAGAGTCATCGCGTAGACGCTGCCTTGGCTACCGATGAGCAGCTCATTGCCCTCGGAGGTACGGATATTGCGCATCACGAGATTGAGCCCGATGTTGAGCTTACCCATGGGGAAGATGGGACCCTCCCCCGCCAGCAGCGTGATGCCCTCGCCGAGCAGATGCCAGTCAGCGCGCTCGCCAAAGTAGATCTCACCCGTGCTCACCGAGCGAGAGAAGCGTATCTTGTACTCAGGCAGGACAGCCGAGCTGCCAGCCGCCTCCTTGCCCAGAGTGACGGTGTAGCCCGCCTCCAGCGTCTGAGGTCGTCCCGCGCTGTCCAGCCAGACCATGTTTTGCCAGTCCGCGATGTCGGGGGCGTAGAGGTCAGTGTTGGCGAGGCATAGGCTGCCGAGGCTCAGTGAGAGGGCGAGGTAGAGATGGGGTGCTTTCATGATGATGGGTGTGTGGGGTAATGGGTGAGGGATTATTTTTTTTGTTTTTTCTTGAAGATGATGATCGCATCGCCGTATTCGTTTTGCTCGATGCAGTCGAATGTCCACGTGATGCTATCATCGAGAGTGAGGTTGATGTTCTGCGCGTCGAGCTTGAGCGCCGAGGCCGCGAGATTGCGCACCCAGATGCCGAGGTGCTTGCCATGCGTGCTCAGATCCTTGTAGGCATCGAGAGCCTCACCGTGGAAGCTCGCGTGTAGCAGCAGGCTGCCGCTGAGCTGCGCCTCTGGGCTCTTGACCTCCCAGCCATCCACGGCAAAGATCGTGATCTGCGTGCCGCCTTGCTGCATGATGTGATTGTACCAGCTGTGTTCGAAATGCAGATGCCAGACGAGATTCTGGATCTCGAGGCGCGCGGGCGTATCGACGAATAGCGAGATCTTGTTGAGCGTCACATCCTGCATATGCAGCTGCGTACCAGTGCCGAGTACTGCGATGAGACTATCACTGATGCTGCTCTCCGAGATGCTCCCCTTCTGCCCCACGAGCGTGAGAGACGCGTAGGTGAGAGACGCGCCTTGGATACTGTTGGGCTTGATCACCGTGTAGGCATCAGGATCGCCGAACTCGATGACATAGCTCTGATTGCTGCCACCCACGGGGGCGGGCTTGAGCGTGAGATCGCCCGCTTGGAGCTGCGTGCGGTGCCCCAGAGTCAGCTCGCCTAGCTCGAGCTGAGCATCACCTGCGAGCGTGATTTGCGCGTCACCGACCAGCTCGATCGTACGGCAATTACTCGTGCCACTCAGCAGGGTGAGATTGCCACTATCCACATAGAGCTGCTCACCGAGATAGCTGCCACCCTGAGCGACAGTGAGGCTGTTGCCCGGCTCGATGTAGGCGAGCTTGCTATAGAGCTCCATGCCCAGCGTGAGAGCACCGCGAGGATTAAGCACCCCCTCACGGAAGATCAGCGTGCAACCATCGCCCACAAAGTGCCAATCCGCACGCTCCTTGAACTCAATGCCCAGAGACCTCACATCACCTGCAAACTGGATCTCACGCCGCTGCATGGGGCCAGCCTGCTCACGACCCAGTATGTGGACACTCTCCTCATCATAGGCCTGCGGATTGCCCAGCGAGTCCAGCCACACCATCTCAGCCCATGGACTGATAGCAGGCGCGTAGAGATTCTTTGGCGGAGCGGGGGCTGGATCGCTAGACGTGGACTGAGCGTAACTGGTGCTCAGGCAGAGCGTGAGAAGCAAGGAGCGTAGAGGGAGGGGGATAGACATGATTTTTTTGAATATAAGAATGATGATACGTACGTGTCAAATAGATTGCAAAAGAATGAGTAACGAGCTATTGACCCTATACTGACAGAAATGAGCGGGCTTGTAAAGATCTTTCTAAGTAGAGCCGAGACACTAGCTATGTCATCCATAGCACAGAGAGCGAGCGCGAGAGAAAAAACGGCAAGCACCCTCCCGACTATGAGGCAAAGCCAGTCTCTCCGAGCTGCTCGCACAGCCATGAGGCGGGAATCACTGTTAGGAAAGGAAAAACTCATTTTGGAAATATATTGAATCCCAGTTATTTACAAAAAATAAGAAAGAGATCTTACAAAAAATGCAAAAAAGTTTAAAAAGCTGCTTGACGCATCAGGGTGTCTCGTGT
>CAYJID010000272.1:0-3212 GCA_964370135.1 uncultured Akkermansia sp.
TAACTTTCTTATCGAGTGAGGCATTCACGATACGATTCTGACGGAGTGCCGAAATTCCAGCCTAAAAGCACTCAAAAGCTGCCTCGTGAAGCGTTTTTCTAAATTTTCTTATTTAGAATGACGAGAATTTAGAAGCCCCCTATAGTATTACCCATCAAACAAAAAACCCATGCGCGCTGCACATGGGTTTTTTGTGTTTGATGGGGGAAAGTGATGCTAAACAATCACTTCAGCGCGTCGTGGGCGCCTTTGAAGAAGTAGTAACCTGAGCCCCAGTCAGCATCACCGTCCCAGTCGGGATCGTAGTGGTGCATGGGCTTGAGGAAACGCTCGGGGTGGGGCATGAGACCCATGGCGCGGCCAGTGGGGTCCTGGAGAGCCGCGATGCGCTGCTCGGAGCCGTTGTGGTTGTCGGCGTACTGGAGGGCGACGCAGCCGCTTGCGAGATACTTCTCGGCGTCTCCAGGCTCGCAGACGAGGCGTCCCTCGGCGTGGGCGGAGGGCAGCTCGAAGTTCTTGGGCAGTAGGCTGGTGTAGGGGCTGTTGGGCGCGACCTTCACGAGCTTGTCCCACATGCATTCGAAGCGCTCGCTCTTGTTCCAGATGAGTGAGGCCTTGGGCAGGATGCCGAGCTTGGTGAGGATTTGGAAGCCATTGCAGATGCCAAAGAGGAAACCTCCCTTGTCGAAGTGCTTGACGAGCGCGTCGCCGAGGTAGCGCTCCGTCTCGAGCTGCGCGAGGCGGCCGCTCATGACGTAGTCACCGTAGGAGAAGCCGCCGGAGAAGACGACGAGCTGCGCCTTCTCGACATGCGCGGCGGTGGCGGTGGCGATGGGCTGAACCTGTGTGGAGAAGCCCGCGACGTTGAGGGCGCGTGCCGTTTCAACATCGCAGTTCGTACCGGGGTATTTTAATAAAAGTGCGTGGGGCATTTTCTTTGTTGAGGATGGTAGAAAGGATTAATAATAGGGGGTGAGGCCGCTCTTCCAGATGTGCTTGAGCTCCGTGAGGCTGGCTTCGAGCACGGCTTTGTCACCACTGGTGAGCGTGAGGGTGTCGCCAGCGACTACTTCGCCGATGCGGGCGCAGGGATGGCCTGCCATGGCGGCTTCGAACTCGCTGGTCATGCTCTCGTCTACCTCGACGAGGATACGGCCGCTGCTCTCGGAGAAGCAGGGGACGGCGAGATTCTTCCAGCTGCCCTCCGTTGGGATCTTGTCGAGGTCGATGCTGACCGCACCCTTGCCCGAGAAGGCCATCTCGGCGGCGGCTACGGCGAGACCACCTTCGGAGATGTCGTGCGCGGAGAGGATGAGTCCCTGCGTGAGGGCGGCGTAGTAGGCCTTGTAGAGGGCGAAGTTCTTCGTGCAGTCTGTCTGGGGGACTTGGCAGTCTTTGACTTCCTTGATACGTGCGTAGACGGAGGCACCCATCTCGTCCTCGGTGTTGCCGAGCAGGAAGAGCTGGCTGCCCTGCTGGCGCAGTGAGCTACCGCGTACGTGATCGGGGCTCTCGATGACGCCAAAGCCGGAGCAGAGGAAGGTGACGGGGATGTTCACAGGACCTTCTTCTGTGTCAAAGTAGTTGTAGAAGCTATCCTTGCCCGAGACGTAGGGTGCCTCAAAGGCGAGAGCGGCGTCACGGATGGCCTTCGTACACTCGACGAGGCGACCGAGCTCGCTGGGGGTCTCGGGGTTGCCCATGCAGAAGTTGTCCAGCAGCGCGATCTTGTCGGGATTCGTCCCGCAGAGGATGAGCTGGCGGACGGTCTCGTCGACCGAGCCTGTGCCCATGGCGTAGGGGTCGGTCTTGCCCCACTCGGGGAGGATGGAGAGGGCGAGACCCATGAGCTTCTCACTGCCGTCGATGTCGATGACAGACGCGTCTTGGGGTGCGTCGCCGCTCGCGCCTGCGAGGGGCTTCAAGATGGTGTTGCCCTGCACCTCGTGGTCGTATTCGCGGATGATGGGCTCGCGGGAGACGATGGCAAAGTCGCCAAAGATCGTTTTGAGATCACCTGCGAGATCGCTGTCGTCGAGGGCGACGCCTGTGAGACCTGCGGGGCTGGTGAAGGTGGAGCTGAGGTACTTGGTAGGTGCCTCGTGGAGCTTGCTGTTGTCGAGCTCACAGACGAGCTCGCCGTCGTGCCAGACGCGCAGGATGCCCGAGTCGTTGGACTCGCCGAGGATGGTCATCTCGGTTTGGAAGGTATCGGCGAGCTTCTGGAGCTCGGCTGTGTTCTCTGGTTTCACCGCGAGCACCATGCGCTCTTGGGATTCGGAGAGGAAGATCTGCCATGAGTCCATGTTTTCTTCCTTGAGAGGGGCGCGCTCGAGGTAGAGATTGCCGCCTGTCTCGGAGAGCATCTCGCCTGCTGCGGAGGAGAAACCACCTGCGCCGCAGTCAGTGATGAACTCGATGAGACCGCGCTCGCGTGCCTCGAGGATGACGTCGAGGCATTTTTTCTCCTCGATGGGGTTGCCGATCTGGACGGCCTGCTGGTCCTCGACGTGAGAGTCCTCACCCATACCTGCGGAGGAGAAGGTCGCGCCGTGGAGACCGTCTTTGCCTGTGCGACCGCCGATGACGACGATGGCGAGGCCAGGGCTCATCTCCTTGTCGATATCTTCGCGGGGGATGACACCGGCGGTGCCGCAGTAGACGAGGGGATTATAAATATAGGTGGGGTCGAACTGGATCGCGCCACTCGTGGTGGGGATGCCCATGCGGTTGCCGTAGTCGCGTACACCGTGGACGACACCGCGCATGATGCCCAGCGGATGGATGACGTTATTGCCCTTGATGGTGGTCTCGGGGGTGTCGGGGGCTCCAAAGCAGAAGACGTCGAGATTGGCGATGGGCTTGGCACCCTTGCCTGCGCCGAGGATGTCGCGGATGACACCACCCATGCCTGTGTTTGCCCCTGCGTAGGGTTCAATCGCGCTGGGGTGGTTGTGGGTCTCGGCCTTGAGGCAGATGGAGAGATTGTCGTCTAGGGTGATGAAGCCAGCATTGTCCACGAAGCAGCTGAGGACGAAGCCAGGCTTCTGCTCCATGATCTGGCGTGTGGGGGACTTGATGTAGGTCTTGTAGATGCTGTTGACGGTTTCTTCTTTGCCATCAATGACGTGCGTGATGGTGGCGCCGAAGATACGGTGCTTGCAGTGCTCGGACCAGGTCTGGGCGATGACTTCGAGCTCGACGTCGGTGGG
>CAYJID010000273.1:0-3199 GCA_964370135.1 uncultured Akkermansia sp.
TCCAACTCTAAAATCATCTCAAAATCTTACCTCGCGAGAAATTAGAAGCCCCCATTCATCTATTGGGATGGACGAGTATGCTGATGCCCCCTCGCTCTACGCTGACCGCGCGTGCGGAGGTGATTATTTCACCGTAAAGGGCACTTTCTTGTAGCGCATCAGCCATTCGAAGTCCTGCCCTGTGCCCGTCGCAAAGCCTGAGGTGGGGGTGGTGAACTCCAGCTGCATCTTGAAGCTATACTGCTCCCCCTCCTCCTTGCCCAGATGCCTGTAGGAGAGCTCGCCTGTGTCAGCAGAGATAGGCGTGTAGTGCACGCTCGGGCTCTGCTTGTAGGGGATGCGGATGCGCTCGGCCTTCCAGATTCCCTTGCCCCATGAGCCATTCACGCCTGTGCAGACCTGCACCTCGTTGAATTCTAAATAGAGTGTGCGCCCCTTGATATCGGATAGGGTCGTGGACTTCGGCACGGATGAGCAGGATGCAAGGAGAGGGATGATAACTATTGCGAAAAGTGAATTTCTCATTGCCGCATTATAACATGCGCCGCTCACGCGTCAAGCGCGTAGCGCTCCTTGCGCTGTCGTGCGCCGTGGGGCGCGTGGGGTGTCTGGTGGTAATAGATGATGATCGGTGCTGATCGGTGCTGATTTTGTATAATTTGGGATTTACCTTTTGAGCACTTTGTGTTAGGATGCGCGCGCTTTTTATGTTTGATATCGTCCTTCATGCCTTCTTGGCATCACTGCCTGTCTATCTGTTTTTTAGCATTGGGTTTTTGCTACGCAAGCGAGGGAGTCTCACCCTGAAGGACGAGAAGGCGATCACTCACCTCGCGCTGGATGTCGCCTATCCCTGTCTCGTGTTTTCCAATCTGATGAAGTACATCGTGGTGCAGGGAGATGAGGTGCTGAGCTCACCTATTTTCTGCTTGCAGGCGATGGGCTGTGGGTTCTTGGAGATGTCTATTGGTGTCCTCGTCGCCTATGTCGTGGCGAAGGTACTGCGTCTGAAAATAGGGCGCGGGCTGCGCACCTTTGTCGTGAGCGCGGGCTTGCAGAATTATATCTTCTTTGTCGTGCCGGTGCTCCAGATGATCTCGCTGGGCTCGAATGACCCGTCAATGGGCGTACTCTTTGTCCACAATGCGGGCTGTGAGATCTTTCTCTGGACGCTGGCGGTCTTTCTGATGAGTGGAGATAAGGAGAATCTGCGTCTGGGCAATCTGCTGCGCGGTCCTCTCCTCGCGGTGATCGGTACGCTGGGCCTCATCTGGCTGGGCTTGGGGAGCTTTCTCGCGCAGGCTCCTATCCTGAAGACGACGGAGATGCTCGGAGCGGTCGCCTCGCCCATCTGCCTGATCATCTGTGGCTGCTCTATCTATGACCTGTCGCGCAATTTCAAATGGCAGCCGCGCATGCTCTCGGCGGGGATGATCTCGCGACTGCTTATCGCGCCTATGCTCATCATGCTGGCGGCGTGGGCACTGCCTGTGGACCCGATGATCAAGCGCATCATGGTGATCCAGGGCTCTATTCCGAGTGCGGTGGTGTCGGTGGTGATCGCGAAGCGCTTCGGCGGTATCCCTGAGCTGAGCACACAGCTGGTGCTCTCAACGTCGGTGGTGTCGATCGTGACTTTCCCGCTGTGGCTGGCGGTGGGGGATCGCTGGGTGACGCCGATTTTCTCAGGATTGTGAGTATCTCGGCATCGCTGCTTCTGTCTGGTGCTTTCGGTTTATAGGTAGCCAATCATGTGCTGCATCTGACTATGCGCGGATGTAGGGTAGATCTCGTGATCTAATTTTATTCATTAGATCTTGTGTTTGATGTGATTTTGGTTTAATGTTACTCGGTTTTTGTATATATTATGTATTCGTTATTAGCATTGAATCCTATTATTAAAACTTCTTTATTTAACGTTGTAGAGGCTGTACTGCAAGGTAAAGATGCATCGTTAGATAGTTTTTTTCTTTTTTCTACATTGGTTGGTATCGTCATGGCGATCATTGGAGTGTTTAGAAATTGGAATTTTACTAGTTTTATTATCGTGCTTATCTGCGTGGGCTATCCGTTTTTTGATGATGCAAGGAATAGGCAGAACGTTTCCTTGGAGATTTCAATAGGAGCAGCTATCTTTGCGGTTGTAGCTACTTATATCTTTATTCTCCTGATCCTTTTCCTTCACCATATAGGCTTCTTTCGCCTGATTCTATGTGTATTGAAGTTTATCTTCTATTTTATTGTATTTGCGGTTTTGGGAGGTATAGGGGGAGTTGTCATAGTCTGGGCGGCGGAGAATTTTTTCGACTACCAATTAGTGGAGCAAACGGTTATGACTTGGTCAGCGGTTATTGTAGGTATGATTGCTGCTATTTCTTCACTATCTGATGATTAGTTTGTGTTGTCTGTGATTGATATAGCGCGTGCGTCTTGCTGGCTACCCTGCGCCGTGGCTGAGGGCGCAGCGCGTCTCTGATGCTCCCCCCCCAAGATGAGGCGCCAGTGCAGCGCGCTCAGTGAATGTCTCTATGCAATGGGGGATATGAGCCGTGTTTATTTATTTAGAATGATTTGAAGCAAAGATTATTTGATAAATAAATCCTACCAATCAGCTCGGAAAGGTTGACTTTTTAGCTCTTTTCCTGTAAGTTAATAGCATGGTAAATACCCAATCAGATCTCGCCTTTGTCGATCGCTATTACAACGCCCGTTGCAATGGTCATTGGGAGCATTATTATGGATTCAGCATCGAGACTTGTGACAATCCTGGCTGGATGCTGACGCTGACAGAGCCGCTGCCCACGGATCTCATCGATCTGGATGATCTTCGCGATGTCGCCGAGAGGCTGCGCGCGATACATGATGTCGCCATCATTTGTGATGTCGTCGACTCCAAGGTGGAGGAGCAGGTGCAGTGTATGGAGATTAATATCTTTGGCAGCAGCCTTACGGTTGTTCTACTCAGTCTGCGCGAGCTACTCGAGTATAATGAGTACAGCCGTATCGGGCATGCGTGAGCTAGAGCGATGAGCCAAGGAGGAGCCACGCGAGCTTCGGGATGAAGATGATCATGCCGATGCTCAGCGCGAGTAGTGCTGAGATGAGTACGCCTGCCGCGGCGCAGTCTTTTGCGTTTTTTACTAGAGGGGGCTTCTATTTTCTCGCGAGGTAAGATTTTGAGATGATTTTAGAGCTGGAT
>CAYJID010000274.1:0-3174 GCA_964370135.1 uncultured Akkermansia sp.
ACCACGTTCGGGCGCGCGTCGCGCTTGAGCTCGATTTCGATGTAGTCGGTGAGGTCGCGCATGTCGGCGATGTCGGTGAGCACCTTGTCGCGTACCAGCTCGGCGATGCGCTCTTGGAGCACGGCGCGGTTCACACCGTAGGGGACATCCGAGATGTGGATGAAGTCGCGGCCATTCTCATTGGTGACGATCTCCATCTTGCCTCGCATGCGTACGCTGCCATGTCCTGTGCGGAAGTAGGTGTCAATGCCCTTGTAGCCCATGATGTAGCCACCTGTGGGGAAGTCGGGTCCCTTGATGTAATGGCGCAGCTCGTCGGCAGTGATGTGGGGTCGCTCGATGGTGGCGCAGATGCCGTCGATGACCTCACCGAGATTGTGCGGTGCCATGTTGGTGGCCATACCGACGGCGATACCGGTGCCGCCATTCACAAGGAGGTTCGGGAAGGCGGCGGGGAGGACGACGGGTTCTTCTTCCTTGTTATCATAGTTCGGCTGGAAGTCGACGGTGTCCTTGTCCAGATCGTCCATGATGGCGAGTCCGAGGTGGCTGAGCTCTGCCTCGGTGTATCGCATGGCGGCGGGGGGGTCGCCTTCGGGGGTCCCGAAGTTGCCCTGTCCGCTGACGAGGATCTCGCGGTAGTTCCACGGCTGTGCCATGGTGACGAGCGTGCCGTAGGCAGAGGCGTCGCCGTGGGGGTGGTACTTACCGATGACGTCACCGACGATACGACCGCACTTGGCCGTGCCGCGGTTGGGGAAGAGGTTGAGCATGCGCATGGCGTAGAGGACGCGACGCTGCGAGGGCTTGAGGCCGTCGCGTACGTCGGGCAGCGCACGGGAGATGATGACGGACATGGAGTAGTCGAGGAAGCTGCGGGAGACTTCGTCAGCGACATCGACTGGGCGTATTCTGTTGTCGTTCATGGAAAAATTTTTCTATTTAGATGTCGAGGTTGCGGACGTTGAGCGCGTTGTCTTCGATGAAGCGGCGGCGGGGCTCGACGATGTCGCCCATGAGGATGGTGAACATCTTGTCGGCTTTCTCTTCGTTGCTCTCATCGAGGCGCACGCGGAGTAGCTCGCGGGTCTCGGGGTCCATGGTGGTCTCGTAGAGGTCCTTCGCGTTCATTTCACCCAGACCTTTGAATCGGGTGATCTTGACGTTGCGCCCGCCTATGTCGAGCACGCGGGTGAGTAGCTCAAAGATGTAGCTGATGGGCGTGCGGGCTTCTTTGCCCTTCTCTTGGAGCTGGAAGAGTGGCTCGTCGTCCATGGAGAGCAGCTGGTGCTGCGCGATGCCGAGCTCGTCGAGGCGTGCCATGAGCTTGGTAATGGCTTGGGTCTCGTGGAGCTCGTAGAGCAGCGCTCGGCGGCTGGGGCCGTCGCGCTGGGGCAGCGGGTTGGCGGCGAGTTCTTCTTCTGAGGGGGTGCCAAAGAGGAAGAGGTCGCGGTTCTCCTCGGAGTAGGCGGAGAGGCTCTCTTCGTCGTTGAAGTAGATGACCTCTTCGTCGTTGCCACAGCGTACCTTGACGAGGTATTCGGGGAAGCGTCCCTGAGTGGCATGATGCTTGAGCAGGTCGCGCATGTTGCCGCCGTGCTGGGCGATGCTGATTTCGAATTTCTGGAGACTGATGAGTGTCTCGAGGATGGAGAGCAGGCTGTCGGTGTCGTAGCTGCGGCTGCCGTCGGCGGTGCTGAGCACGACGTCACCCGCACCCATGGCGATGAGCTTGCGGTTCAGCGAGACTTCGTCCTGGATGTATTCCTCCTCCTTGCGGTATTTCACACGGTAGAGGGGGGGCTGGGCGATGTAGAGGCGTCCAGCGCGTACGAGCTGGGGCATGTGGCGGCAGAAGAGCGTGAGCAGCAGCGTGCAGATGTGCGAGCCGTCGACGTCGGCATCGGCCATGAGGATGATCTTGTGATAGCGCATCTTGTCGAGGTTGAAGGAGCCTTCGCCCTCTCCTTCACCGATGCCCGCGCCGATGGCGGTGATGATGTGCTGGATGGATTCGCTGCCCAGTGCCTTGTCGAGGCGTGCTTTCTCCACGTTGAGGATCTTGCCTCGCAGTGGGAGGATGGCCTGTGTGCGGCGGTCGCGTCCCATCTTGGCCGAGCCACCTGCGGAGTCACCTTCGACGAGGTAGAGTTCGCATTGCTTGGGATCGCGGCTGGAGCAGTCGGCGAGCTTGCCGGGGAGACCGCCGCCTATGGTCATGGCACTCTTGCGCACGGTCTCGCGAGCCTTGCGGGCGGCTTCACGGGCGCGTGAGGCGGTGATGGCCTTGTCGATGACGAGCTTCGCGATGTTGGGATTTTCCTCAAAGAAGTCTTTGAGCTCTTGGAAGACCACGCTGCTCACGACACCCTCGATCTCGGCGTTGACGAGCTTGTCCTTCGTCTGGCTGGAGAATCGGGGGTTGGGCATCTTGATGCTGATGACCGCGACGAGGCCTTCGCGGACGTCGTCGCCGGAGAGCGCATTATCCTTTTCCTTGAGGATGTTGTGCTGCTTGGCGTACGCGTTGATGGCGCGGGTGAGCGCGCTGCGGAAGCCCGTCTGGTGCGTGCCGCCGTCGGCGTTGAAGATGGAGTTTGCGTAGCAGAGGATCTGGGTCTGGTACGTGTTGTTGTACTGGAGCACGACGTCGACGATGACGTCGTCTTCCATGGTCTTGCCGTCGTAGTCGACCTCGATGTGGCGCACGCCGGAGATGGCGATGGGCTCGGGGTTGATGAGCTGTTTGTTCTCTCCGAGCTGCTTGACGTATTGGAGGATGCCTTCTTTGTAGAGGTAGGTCTCGCGCTGCTCGCTGTCGATACGCTCGTCAATGAGCTCGATGATGAGGCCGGGGTTGAGGAAGGCGAGCTCGCGCAGTCGGCGTCCGAGGCGGTCAAATTCGAACTCAATGGTCTCGGTGAAGATGGTCGCATCGGGGAAGAAGGTGATGGTGGTGCCCGTTATCTGTTCGGGGCAGGAGCCGACGACGTGGAGCTTCTCTGTCGTCTTGCCACGCTCGAACTTGATGACGTGACGCTGGGCGTCGCGGCGTACCTCGGCTTTGAACCAATCGGAGAGCGCATTCACACACTTCGCGCCCACGCCGTGGAGACCGCCTGAGTACTTGTAGGCGCCCTGTCCGAACTTGCCCCCTGCGTGGAGGTTCGTCAG
>CAYJID010000275.1:0-3128 GCA_964370135.1 uncultured Akkermansia sp.
CCTCAAACCCCCTCATAATCCGCAATCAGCTCAATAAAAGCCGCAAGATGATGCTCACGTATCCACGGACCTATCCCCTTGAGCTGTGCTGCCCCTTCGACCGTAGTCGGCTTCAACCGCGCGAGCGCCTGAAGCGTATCCGTCTTCATAATGCGGTAGACAGGCATACCATGCTCCGCCGCGATGTCGCGTCGCAGCTCCGTGAGATGCTCATAGAGTGCTTTGTCCATGCGCTGCTCCATCGCCTTGTCCCAGACCTCCTGCGCGCGGCGTTTTTTCTCTGACTTCTCCCGCGTCGGGCGTATAGTACCATCACCCGTGACCCACTTCATACAGAGACGCGCCGGCTCGCGATTCATCATGACAGCGTTGCCCGTAGCCGTGAGCGTGATCAGCGGCATCTCCGCCCCGCTGCGCTCGATGTAGCCCGCGTCTTGCAGCGCGCGGAATAGTCCCTTGATCTGCTTGTCATTGAGATCCGACAGGATGCCGTAGGTTGAGAGATTCGTCAGACCGCTGTGCATGTTCGCCCCCTTGGAGCCGCGCAGCATATCCATGATCTTGCCGCGTCCATAGATGCCTTCCCAGCCGCCGTCAGGACGGCGTCGCGACGCGCGAGCGACGCCCGCGAGCGCTTTACGGATGATATCGAGTCGGTCGTCTTTCACCTCCTCTACCACCGCCGCGCCATCTCCACCCGAGCCCGCGCAGCAATCACAGTGCCCGCAGGGCGCAGAGTCCCCCTCGCCAAAGTACTGGAGTATCCACTGATGGCGGCATTGCTTGGAGTAGGCAAAGCGCGTGATGGTTTCAATTTTGAGGTGATCGCGGCGCGATTTCTCATTGATCCTATCCTCATCCAGCGGCAGCATTGCGGGAGCGAGCTGCGGATTGACAATGCGCGTCCCGCGCAGGAGTCGCCCTGGGATGTCGTAGCGCGCGATGGCGTCGGTATGCGTCAACACGGAGAGAGCAGAGCCCACAGCCATGGGATTGACCTCCTTGCCCATATTCTGCGACATCTCATCCACGGTCATCTCCAACTGGTGCGTCTCGGGGTCGGCCTGATTACGCAGAAAGCTATAGAGGGAGCGGATGAGCTGCGGGGAGGGGTTGCTGCCTTCAAAGAAAAACTCCTGCGTGCGCAGATCCGCGTGGTTGAAAAGCAGCTCACAGGCGGATTGCTTCCCATCACGTCCCGCACGCCCCGCCTCTTGGTAGAAGGCCTCCACACTACCGGGGATTTCGAAATGCGCGACAAAGCGCACATCCGCGCGGTCGATGCCCATGCCAAAGGCATTCGTCGCGACGACAATATCGGCGCGCCCCGAGATGAAGGCGTCTTGGGAGTACTCGCGCTCCTCGTCCGTCATGCCCGCGTGGTAGGCAACGACATTGCCGCAGTCCTTGCTGCTGAGCTCTTCGAAGACCAGCATGACGTTCTTGCGCGTCGAGCAGTAGACGATGCCTGTCTTCCACTGCTCGGCGAGCGCGCGGAGGCGTTTGAACTTGTCGCGTCGGCGATCGCAGTGACGGATGGCAAAGTCGAGATTCTCGCGGGCAAATCCGCTGATGACGACCGCAGGATCGCGCAGCTGCAGCGTGTGGAGCACATCCTGCCGCACCTGCTCAGTCGCTGTCGCGGTCAGGGCTATCGTCTGGGGGTAGCCCAGCTGCTCGCGCACGCGACCGAGTCGCAGGTAGTCGGGGCGAAAATCGTGCCCCCATTGGCTCAAGCAGTGCGCTTCGTCGATGGCGAGTAGCGAGATCTGCTGCTCGCGCAAGGAGTCCATGAAGCTAATCTGCCCAAAGCGTTCGGGCGCGACGTAGAGGATCTTGAGCTCTTGACGGTAAAAATCTTGCAGTACCTGCCTGTACTCATCATTCGAGAGCCCCGAGTGGATGGCGGCTGCGGGGATCTGGCGCGCTTGGAGGGCGTCGACCTGATCCTTCATCAGCGCGATGAGAGGACTCACGACGATGACGAGCCCCTCGCGGCAGAGGGCGGGCAGCTGGTAGCAGAGCGATTTGCCGCCACCTGTGGGCATGATGGCGAGCGTATCGCGCCCCTCCATGACGGCGTGGACGACCTCGTCCTGTCCTGAGCGTAGAGCGTCAAAGCCAAAGTTCTCCTTGAGTACTGCCAATATGTGATCCCTGTCGTAGCCTGCGCTCATCGCCATCTATCCTATCAAAGAAGCTGACTCACTGCAAGGAGTAATACGCGGACGCACGCGGGATCTGCTCCATCATCGCGAAAGTCGCGCTTGCATCTATGAGCGGGGTGTGCTAGACTCGACGCTGATGATGATTTCATTTTACAAGATGACAGGAGCTGGCAATGACTTTGTCATGCTCGACAATCGCGACGGCTCGCTGAGTCCTATTCTCACCCGTGAGATTATTGCCTCACTCTGCGATCGTCGCTTTGGTGTTGGCGCGGATGGTCTCATCGCCGTCGAGCCTGCCGAGGGCAAGGCACACGCTCGCATGCGCTATTACAACTCCGACGGCGGAGAAGCAGAGATGTGCGGCAATGGCGCGCGCTGCTTCACCGCCTTTGTCGACTTCCTCACCGACAGCGAGCAGAGCGAATGGAAATTTGAAACCATGGCTGGCATCGTCACCGGTCGCGTCAACGAAGAAGACGACACCGTCACCATCGGTCTCACCAAGCCCCGCGACCTGCGTCTTAATGCGCTAGCCTGCTCCGCTGAGCTGCCCGCCGACGTACACTTTCTCAACACAGGCGTCCCACACGCGATCGCTTATCTCGACAATCTCGACGAGCTTGATGTCAAGGGCAAGGGCGCGTACCTGCGCTATCACGAAGCCTTTGCCCCTGCGGGGACGAATGCCAACTTTGCCGAGATCATCGAGCCCCAGATGCTCAAGATCCGCACCTACGAGCGCGGTGTCGAGGATGAGACGCTCGCTTGTGGTACAGGGATGACGGCAACAGCTCTCGTCCACGCGCTGCTCACCGATGCGCCTTCCCCCATCAGCCTACAGGTCGCGGGTGGCGATATCCTCTCCATTGGCTTCAAGCGACAGGGCGAGGTGTTCAGCGATGTGACGCTCACCGGTCCCGCTCTCATCGTCTTCCGCGGTGAGGTCATCCTCGAGGC
>CAYJID010000276.1:0-3125 GCA_964370135.1 uncultured Akkermansia sp.
GACGATGTCGTCGACGATGCGGCAAAAGGCGTAGAGCTGTGCCATGTGCTTGCGCTTCTCGACGGGGAGGTCGATGAGGGTGAAAGCGAGGTTGGACTTCGCATTCTTCGTGATGGTGCTAGACTCAGTCATCTGTACGTACAAAGGATGGGGGTCGTGCGGTCAAAATATCAGGGGATGAGACCCCAGTGCTCGGTGAAGGGCCAGATGCAGAGTGCCGCCGGGCCTAGGATGTTGAACTGCTTGACAGATCCCCAGTAGCGCGAGTCCAGTGAGTTCTCCGTATTGTCACCCAGCGCGGCGTATTCGCTCATGTTGGGGTCCTGCTCATCGAGGCGCAGGACGAGCGAGCGCTTGGTCGTGATGGAGGCAAAGGGGTTGGTCTTCTCATCCGCGGGGATGTAGCCCGAGGGGTTGTAGGGAGGCTTGCGCAGGCTGATGCGCTGGAAGGTAGCCACATCGGGGATGCTGCCGTCGACGTAGAGATCGGGCTGCGTGATGCTGATGGTCTGCCCAGGCAGTCCTGAGAGTCGCTTGATGTAGTGCGTGCCTTCACTCTGGTCGTCCATCTGCTGCGAGGTGGAGGCATCCGTATTGATCCCGCGTGTGTCAAAGACAAAGGACTCTCCCAGCTCGGGGCGACGGAAGTGGTAGGAGGCGCGGTTGACGATGACCATGTCGCCCGCATCAATGCGCGCGCGGATGATGGTCTCACCTGCGCGGAAGCTCGCCAGTGAGCGCGTCACGGGATTGGGATTCCACTTCCCCGTCGCACGCAGGTATTCCATAAAGGCGCCTGGGGCTGAGGGAACGGTCGCGGTGCTGCCGTCGCTAAACTCGATGAGCGTCTCGACAAAGAGCAGATACTTCGTCTGATTGGTCAGATTGAGGATGCTCTTGTCAGTCTCTGCGATCAGATCTACATAGGAGCTGCCCTTGGTGACGGCATCCCATGCGCGCGTGGGAAAGCTGGGCACCTCATCGACAGGGTGCATGATGATGCCATTGAGGCTGGGCTGCATCGAGCCCGTAGGGATGCGGAAGGGCTGCGCATAGTACGTGCGAATCCCGAGAAAGACCACGAGGATGACAAAGAGCGACTCCACCATCTCCGCGATGAAGGGGCGGCGGTAGCCGCGGAAGCTCTCGCTGCGATGCGAGATGAGCTTCGTGAGCTCGATGGTGCGCTCCTTGTCCCAATCGCGCAGCGCGAGCGTGAGCTCACGGAGAGGCTCTGCTAGCTGTGGATAGTCCTCCTTCTTGATCTTGTGAGAGTGGTGGCGCAGATAGCGCTTGGCTGTGCTGCGCACCGCATGCCCCTCGCGACGCCACGAGGGCGTGAACCAGGCGAAGAGTGTATCGGCTACGAAATTGGCTAGGATTTTGATTATAAACATAATATTAAAACGGAGAGAGAAGAGGGTAGAAAAGCAACTAGATCATCTGAGCCCCAGTGGCAATAAGGATGAACATCACGATGGCCGCACCAATGCGATACCAGCCAAAGATATCCATGCTATGCTTCTGCAGGTAGCTCACCAGCCAGCGCACGGCGAGCACTGCGCTGAGCCACGCGACGCCCGTGCCAACGAGGATGGCCGACCAGCCCAGCTCTTGCACCATGACCGCACCATGCTCCATGGCATCATGCGCCGTCGCGGCTGAGAGCGTGATGAGCCCCAGTAGGAAGCTAAACTCCACGGCAGCCGAGACACTGAGTCCCACGACCATACCGCCGAGCATGGTGGAGAAGCTGCGACTCACGCCAGGGCACATCGCAGCACACTGCATGAGGCCGACTGCGAGTGCTTGCTTCCACGTGAGCTCGTCGAGAGACTTGCCATAGTGGGGATCAATAGGGGCGTCAGGCGCGGCGTCCTTGGTACGCATGCGGCGACGCTGCCAGCGGGTGAAGAGCAGAATCACGACACCACCGATGAGCCAGGCAATGGCCACCGTCGTCGCATTGAACAAATAGCCCTTGATATAATCCTTGAAGAGCAGCGCGATCACCACAGCAGGGGTGAAGGCGATGAGCAGATTCACAATCAGGCGCATCCCCTGCGCACTCTTGCCCGCGAGCGCCGAGCACATCTGCTTGATACGCGCAAAGTAGAGCCCCGCGACCGCGATGATGGCACCACCCTGGATGCAAACCGAAAAGGCATTCATCGCAGTGGAGCTCTTCATACCCAATAGGTATTGCGTGATAATGAGGTGTCCCGTCGAGCTGACGGGGAGGTACTCGGTGATGCCCTCGACGAGGCCGAGGATGATTGCTTCAAGAATTGTCATGGGTGTTCTTATACTATCCTTTAGAAGATCTAAGGTCAACTCGAAAATGAGTCAATTCACAGGCAATCGCCACGGACGCATCCTCACCGCAGCTGATCTCGGCGCGAGGCAGCAGCACGAGCTGGACATCTCTGTCATTCTCTTGATTTTTCTACCAGATATCAGTAGAATAAGGTCAGCAACGCCCCCACGATCCCCATGACCCCACCGTTCCCCCACATCACACTCAGCCTCCTGATTAGCACCACCTTGGGCACGCACGCCTCCCCACCCTCTCCACCACCCAGCCTCGCGCAGCTAGAGCAGCATATCCGCGAGGGGCGAGGCTGCGCTCGACTCGCTCTCGCCCATGCCTACTACAGGGGGCAGGGGACGAAGCGCGATTATACCAAGGCCTACCACTGGTACAAATCCGCCTACCAGCAGCGCGAGCAGCGCTCCGAGCTCTACCTAGCGCGCTGCTACTACCAAGGGCATGGGACAAAGCAAGACTATACCAAGGCGGTGAAGCTCTTCCAAATCGCGCTGAGCAACGGCGACGACCTCGCAGCCGTCCATCTCGCCACCTGCTACGTCGAGGGGACAGGCGTGCGGCGCAGCAGCGCAGAAGCACTCACACTCGCCCACTATGCGATCCAATTCGCCACCCCCGAGTCACAGCACCTCATGGCTACCCTCTATCTCAATGGGCATGGCGTGCAACAGGATAGGGCAAAGGGGAGGCAGTACCTCCAGCAAGCCGCCGCACAGGGATTTGCGCCTGCACAGCAGCAGCTCAGGGAAATGGAGCAGCAGGAAAAACACCAAAAGAAAGGCGAGAAATAAAGGGG
>CAYJID010000277.1:0-3103 GCA_964370135.1 uncultured Akkermansia sp.
CAGGCGTGATGATGGCCAGCGAGAGCGCGAGTGAGCGCAGCGCGAGGCTGCACAGCCTGCTCTCCTTGAGCAGGGGGAGGTAGGAGAGGAGCAGAAAGGCGACTGGCAGTGTGGTAAAGCGTAGGAAATGGAGACTCACATAGAAGAGCGCTATCCAGAGCAGCGCCATGATGACCGCAATGGCGAGCACCGAGATGAGCCCCATTTGATTGACATAAAATGCTGAATAGAATGCGGGTCGCCCGCGAAGGGCGCGCCCCAAGCGTGAGAGAATGTAGGTGAGCGAGACCGAGACGGCGAGAAAGAGAAAGGGCTCCTCCGTCACCACGGGGATGTCGAGCAGCAGGACGTAGCACTGCCCCCAAAAGAGGGCGAAGAGTGCCGCATCAAGTCCCAAAAAGCTGGGGAGCTGCCATTTTTTATAAGAAGATTCAACGGTGTGATCCATCGTAGGTGTCGTGGTGGTGCAGAGATTCGAGGCATGCAAAAGAGAGACGTACCGTCCGTACGTCTCTCCCTTTGGGCGGCTCTGAGGAGCTCAGAGGAGATGCCCAGTCGTGTTTGCTAGTTCAAAAATGAAAGCATTGCTTTGATTATTCTGCGACTACACCATCAGGGGTGGCAGCAGGAGTGTCTTCTTTAACGATTTTCTTTGCCAAGGGGATGGAGTTCGAGCTCGTTGACAATTTCAATGTTTCCTTCTGACGCTTGATGAATGCGGTGCGGCGACGACGTTTTGTTTCCTTACGGTGTTGTTTTCCCATCTTAATATAGTATTTGTAGACGCCATCGTACGATGCGCCGAATGTTGATTTAAGATACTTCACTAATACCTTATTCTCACTGAGAATGCAAGCAGAAAGTGCGTTTCAACTTACTTTCGATGTGATGCAAGGCTTTATGCAATTTATTTCTATTCCAAATTAAAAGTGCTCACGCGTTGCTGACAAGGCGCGTGTGTGGAGATTGGCATATTTTTTCTGCTAGAGTAGCGCAAGATTGAAACTCAAAGTCAAGGGAGAAATTTCTGTCATAAGTCTCGTGAACTATGCTTTTTGCTCATTATTTGTAAAATATGTAATTCTTACATTGTCAATACGTAATAATTATGTGTAAATTGATCATTGTATAATGTCGCTTAATCGCTGAATATTAGAGGTTGATTGTGATGGGGAGCTATGTTACACTGAGGGTAGGAGGATTGTTTACTCTTTCATCTTTAACATTATTTCATGTTATGTCTTCTATCACCATTACTGTTGTTTGCGTATGCTTGATCTTATGGGGCGTCATCATGGCGACGATCCTGACGACGACGCTGCGCGTGTTCTTTCTCTTGTTTGGCGTCGTGGCTAGCATAGGGGTTTGGGTGGGGCTCCAGCATCTCTGCGGCGATTTGCTCGGCGTGCTCTTGATTGAATACAATCAGGAGAAGGTGCAGTTCATCGCCCTACTGGCGGCACTAGGCGTCTTGGCCCTGTTCTTTATTTGCTCTCTGATGTATGCACTCATCGCGCCCAAGAAAAACTCAGTTGCGAGCTTTCGCGGTATACTCATTAATGTCGTCATGGCGATAGGGACGCTCTGGGTGATTTCTGTTGGTTTTTTCTACGGCGGCAGTCTTGCGAAGATTAATTATTATCAGCATGTCGCGGATGAGCATATGAAGGTAAAAACCACGCCCAAGGCCAACCAGCTCGTGAGGTGGAATGAGCAGATGAGGCAGTCAGACTTTGGGAAGATCTTTCTCGAGTTCAATCCCATTGATAATATTGCCTTGACGAATCTAGCCTGTATCGTCAGCTATGGGTGTACGCAGGATGAGGCGCGTTACAATCTATTCTACAAGACGATACGAAAGGATTATCCCATACCTGAGTCGTCGCGCCTCCTCGCTCTATTCGAGGACAAGGAGATGCGCCGCATCGTCTCTGAGGGGAAGCTCGCCGAGCTCATGAATCATGAGCGTCTCCATGAGTTCATCTACAGCCATGCGCCCACGGAGCGCGCTCAGGCCATGGGTGAGCAGGTGCGCACGACCGAGGATGTGCTCAAGCAGATAGCACTCATTCCCATCCAATAGGCGGGATGTGAAATGAATAAAAAAGAGGTGAATCCTAGTGATTCACCTCTTTTATTCTATTGTAGGGGGCTTCTAAATTACAGAAAATCGCTTCACGAGGCAGCTTTTGAGCGCTTTTAGGCTGCATTTCCTGCGAATTTTCGTCTCAGAGGACACTCTGAGCCATCAATTCGCAAAAAATCCAGCTCTAAAATCATCTCAAAATCTTACCTCGCGAGAAAATAGAAGCCCCCTGTAGTTAATCAGAAGATTACATGGAAGCCTTGAGCTGCTCGACCCATGCGGCGACGCGTTCGTCGGTGCGGTCAGACTCGTTGTCTTCGTCGATGGCGAGACCGACAAACTTGCCGTCTACGACAGACTCAGACTCGTCGAACTCGTAGCCCGAGGCGTCAACCTGATCACCGATGAGTGTAGCACCTGCCTTCTTGGCAGCGGTAGCGATGGTCATCAGTGAGTTGCAGAATGTGTCGGAGTAGCAGGAGGAGTCACCTGTGCCAAAGACTGCGACGAGCTTGCCTGCGAGAGGTGCGCTTTCGAGGTCTTCGATCACATCTTCCCATTCGTCTTGGAGGTCGCCAGCACCCCATGTGGAGGAGCCCAGCAGCAGGACGTCGTAGTTGCTCATGTCTGCGAGGTCAAATCCGCCGATGGACTGGACATTATCGGAGTCGACGCCGAGAGCTTCTGCGAGCTTGTTGGCGAGATCTTCTGTATTACCTGTGGTTGAACCGTATAAAATAGCAATAGTGCTCATGCGCACTAGTGTAGCGGACGCAGGCTGAAAGGTCAATCAGAAATAATCGTGCTGTGCGTTCTCCTGCTGCTTTTAGCTGAGCCCATGAGGCAAATTAATACGATGGTTCTGATTCGATTATTTAGGGGGCTTCTAAATTCTCGTCATTCTAAATAAGAAAATTCAGAAAACGCTTCACGAGGCAGCTTTTGAGTGCTTTTAGGCTGACTTTTCGGCACTCCGTCAGAATCGTATCGTGAATGCCTCACTCGATAAGAAAGTTA
>CAYJID010000278.1:0-3076 GCA_964370135.1 uncultured Akkermansia sp.
GTCATGCGCGCGGTGGAGAATATGACGAAGCATCGCGTGGAGTTCAACACCATGAGCGTGGTGAATCGCCAGAGCGAGGGGCGCGGGGCGGAGCTCTACCAGTTCTTCAAATCCATCGGCAGCCACTACATGCAGTTCATCCCCGCCGTTGATCTGCTCTCCGACGAGCAGGTCGCCCACCTCGGCGCGCGCCAGCGCGTGCTAGGCGCCCACCAAGCAACGGCGAATCCCGAGCTCGCGCGCCTCAGCGAATGGAGTGTGTCGCCCGAGGGCTTCGGTCGCTTCATGTGCGAGGTCTATGACGAGTGGATCAAGAAGGATGTGGGCAGCTACTTTGTCCAGCTCTTTGACGCCACACTTGCCAATTGGTATGGAGCCATGCCCGGGCTCTGCTCCTCTGCCGAGACCTGCGGTCATGCGCTGGTCGTTGAGCACAATGGGGATGTCTATAGCTGCGACCACTTCGTCTACCCCGAGTACCTGCTGGGCAATGTGCGCGGACGCGCGCTAGCAGAGATGCAGAGCTCCACGGAGCTCTTCAACTTCGGTGTGTCCAAGGCGGTGCAGCTCCCCAGCGGCTGCCGCAGCTGCTCCTCTTACAAGGCCTGCACCGGCGGCTGTCCGAAGCACCGCTTTGTCCGCGTCGAAGGAGAAAAGATGCCTCACAACTACCTCTGTGCGGGTTACAAAATGTTCTTCGAGCACACGCGTCCCAGCATGGAGCGCATGTGCGCGCTGCTACGCCAAGGTGATAGTCCCATGAAAATCATGGAGGAGCGCGCCTCACAGTAGCAGCTGTGTAGCTATCTCATCGACGAGGAGACGACCTGCGCGCGTGAGGATGAGCTTGTCACCGCAGAGCTGCGCGAGCCTCTCTTGCTCTAGAGTCGCGACGAAGGCGGAGTCGGCGTCGCGCAGCAATGCCCTATCCAGTCCCTCATCGGTGCGCAGTTGCAAGCCGAGTAGCTCGGTGCGCCTCTGCTCGTCATCAATGAGTTCCTGAGTAGCGGGCGGTAGCTGTCCATCAAGCAGCGCGCGTGTGTAGAGTGGGGTGTCCCAGAGATTCTCATAGCGGGCACGCTCCACCGTGCCCACCGCCCCAGGGCCGAGGCCGTAGTAATCACGTCCCTCCCAATTCGCCAGGTTGTGCAGCGAACGGCAGCCCTCGCGCGCGTAGTTCGACACCTCATAGTGGCGGTAGCCCCGCGCGGTGAGCATGTCATCCGCGAGCTCGAACATCGCGACATCCGTCTCTTCATCGCCCGCCTTCGCCCCGTATTGGTCAAAGAAGGAAGTATCCTCCTCATAGGTGAGATTGTAGGTCGAGATATGCTCCACCCCTGACGCCAGCGTCGCCACGAGACTCTGCTCCCAGAGCTCTAGTGTCTGCGTGGGGAGTGAGAACATGAGATCCACATTGATCTGGGCAAATCCCGCCTGCCTCAGGATATCTATACTCTCGCGCGCCTGCTCCGGACTATGCGTGCGTCCCAGCAGCTGCAGCATGCCCGCATCAAAGGATTGGATGCCCAGTGAGATGCGCGTGAGCCCAAGGCTGCGCCAGAGTGCCGCCTTCGCCAGATTGAATGTCGCGGGATTCGCCTCCAGTGTCCACTCCCCTACTCCACTGAGATCCAAGCCCGCCCCGCCCTGCGAGCGCGGAGCCTGCAAGCCCTCCACGAGTGCACGCATGCGTGCAGGAGAGAGCATGCTCGGCGTGCCCCCGCCCATGAATATCGTGCGCGGTGCATAGCCCTCGGGCAGACGCAGACGCGCCTCGATGACGAGGGCTTGGACAAAGGCCTTGATGTCCGTCGCCGCAGGCGTGTGCTTGTAAAAAGCGCAGTAGGGACAGATACGGTGGCAGAAAGGAATGTGGATATAGAGATGCATAAGAAAGAAAAAAGCTGGGATCTGCGCGAGCAAACCCCAGCTGATCGTATAAGAAAGCAAAAAAACTTACAGCTCAGCGCCAGCAGCCTCGTCGAGGTAGTACTTCGCGTCGCTGTGATTCTGGAGGTAGGAAGCAGCCACGTCGATGGTGACGGGCTCAAGGATGGACTTCTTCACGATAGAAGCCTTCGCCGCGCCCCATGCCATGAGACGTACCTGCTTGGCAGCCATGATGGTAGCCACACCCATGGTGATGGCCGTGGTGGGAACATTTTCCATACCGCCGAATGCAGGACCTGCATCCTTGATGGTCAGCTCGTCGAGGTGGACCTGACGTGTGAGCGTCGTGTCATCAGAACCTGGCTCGTTAAAGCCGATGTGACCTGTGCGACCGATGCCGAGGATCTGGAGGTCGAGGCCGCCAGCTTCGGCGATCTTGGCTTCATACGCAGCGCAGTGAGCGGCGATCTCTTCCTGAGCGACCATGCCAGAGGGGAGATTGACGTTCTCAGGCTTGATATCAATGTGGTTGAAGAGATTCTGGTGCATGAAGTACCAGTAGGACTCGGGATGCTCGCGATCGAGACCGCAGTATTCATCGAGGTTGAAGGAGGTCACATTCGCAAAGGAAAGACCTTCTTCCTTGTGAAGACGGATCAGCTCAGCGTAGAAAGGAAGAGGAGTGGCACCAGTAGCGAGGCCAAGGACGACTCCCTTGCCTTCTGCGGCGCGTGTACGGATGAGTTCGGCTACTTCTGCGGCGAGCGTGGCTGCGGCAGTTTGTGGTGTATCAAAAACTTCGTAAGTCATGGTGGCATCATTGTATAAGACGCGCGTCTAAATTCAATCCCAAAGTGTCCCAACTACCCATTTTTGCCCCAATTTGAAAAAAAATGAAGAAAAAGCAAAAAAGTTCTTGCAATGCCTCCGAAAAATCTATATAATGAGCCCGCACACAGCAAGCATCGCCGCTGTAGCTCAGGGGTAGAGCAACGCATTCGTAATGCGTGGGTCGCCAGTTCAAATCTGGCCAGCGGCTCTCCTAGCTAAAAACAGAGAATGATGCGAGTTGTGCTAACCATAGGAACGCCTCCTTAGCTCAGTTGGTTAGAGCAGCTGACTCTTAATCAGTTTGTCCGCGGTTCGAGTCCGCGAGGGGGTACTTAAAGAAAGCCTTGAAGTT
>CAYJID010000279.1:0-3075 GCA_964370135.1 uncultured Akkermansia sp.
TGATGCGCGTGTTCTCCGTCTTTGTCCTCGGGGTGGTGCTGATGGGGATTTCTGTCAAGATCCATCAGAAAAAACTCCTCGCCTACGCGGAGGTGCTCATGGGCACGGGGCTCGCCATCCTCTTTGTCGCCGCCTATGGGAGCGCGGCTTATTATGAGATTATCCCACCTCAGGGAGCTCTAGCTGTCGGCTGTGGCATCACGCTGCTCTCCTATGTGGTGTCGCGCTATTACAAGACATTTTCCACGATGCTCATCGGCCTAATCGGGGGCTATCTGTCTATCTTTATCCTCGATGTCTACACGACGGTGAGTTTCTTGTTCTCCTACTTGATCTTCCTCAATGTCGTATCGCTCGTCTTTACGCTGACGAATAGGTCGAAGGTGGTGCTCAACTACGCTAATATCATCCTCACGATGGTCATCGCCTCGGTCGCGCCTCTCGCCCTCGTGGGCGAGGTGCACTATCTCCATCCGCTGCTACTCTGGGCGGCCTATGCGCTGTATGATTTCCTGAGTGTGAGGCGGGATTATTCTCTCCTTGACCGCGGGCTCAGTGTGGTGAACTTTTGCGTACTGCTGCTCTTTGCCGCCCAGATCTTTGGACTGGATGATAGCAAGCGCATGGGGCTGATCCTCGCGGGGACGACTCTCGTGTATGGGGTGATGGGTTTTTACTATCAGCGTGTGCGTGCGGCCATGGGGCAGCTGTATTTCTCAGGTGGGATCTTGGCGGGGCTGTTTGCGACTTATTTTATCGAGCAAGAGACGGTGCGTGTCATCGCATGGGCGCTGGAGGGCTTGGTGCTCGCGGGGCTGTGCAAGCTGACGGCGCGTGAGTTCTTGGCGAAATGGAGCGTGATCGCGCTGTTAGCCTCGTTGAGCATAGCCCTGGTGCTGATGCCTCGGGTGGAGGTGCTGCTGCTCAATGAGCGCACGCTGCAGCTGCTCGTGCCTGCGCTCTGTGCGCTGGGGGCATCGCTGCTCATCAGGCAGCTGAGGGCGGGCCTAGCGCATCTCTTGCAGTTCCTCGCCCTGTGCTTTGCCTATATCTTTGTGGTTTTGGAGATGGGGATTTTGTTGGATAGCAGTGATAGCGCTGATCAATTTAATAATATAACCTTCTCCTATGTGATTCTTGCATGGTCTTTTGTGCTGTGTGCGTACAGGCTGTATGTGTCAACAGGTTTTGTGCTTTTCCGTATTGCGAGCTACCTTGTCTATGTGCTTGCGGTACTGCTGACTCTGCTTAGTGTTATCGTTCTGGAGTACTCGATCATTCTGCTGCATCTCAAGTCGCTGGCAGTCGTGGTAGCCGTGGGTACGAATCTACTGATGGCGCGCTGGCACAAAATGGACGGCAAGATGGTGTGGCTGCCCCATGCCTTCGTCTGGATGGGGGTGAGCCTTGGTTTCTTCTTCCTTACCATGGAGCTCCACCAGCAGCTGGCTCAGCGCTGTGAGGGCTACGATGTGACGGAGGCGGTGTATAGCAACTGCATGATGGCGCTGCTCTACGCGCTGTGTGTTTATCGTCTCTGTCTCTGGAGGAAGCATCAGCTCTTTGCGTACACGAGCTATGTGACTCTCGTCGCAGTGTCGGTCTTGTTGGTGGTGACGTGCTTTGACCCTGAGGAGTATAGCCCCATTCTCAATCTACGCTGCGGGGCTCTCGTGGGCGCGATTGGCGCGTCTCTGCTCGTGCTGCGCTGGAGTCGCGTGGCGCAGTTCTCGCTGCTGCCTGTGCTCCTCGGGCTGGCTCTGATCTCGAGTGAAGTCTACTGGGGGACGGATGGCAATCAGGTGCTGCTGACGCTCAGCTGGGTGCTCTATGCGGCGGCTCTGCTCGGTGGGGGGATTTTCCACGATCAGCGTGTGGTCAAGTATGTGGGCATCTGGATGATGATGCTCTCGCTGGTGAAGTTCGTCTTTGCGGATCTCTCGGGGGCGAATATGGTGTATAGGACGATCGCGTTCCTGTCCTTTGGGGCTATTCTGATGGGGCTTTCTTATTATTATAGCAAGCGGGCGAAGTAATTTTTTTATACAATATATTTTTATGTATAAATTAACTCAATGCAAGCAGATGGTCCTTTGTATCAAAGGAGGTATCCTCATGCTGTCACTCATGGTCGCATCCTGTCAGTCGTCCTCTCCTGATGGGCGGGCGCATGGTTATGATGAGATGTATCTCTCGGCCGTGCAGCAAAAGGCGAAGGATTTGAATCAAGCTATCTGGCGAGGGGACAAGGAGGCGGTGACGGCGTTTTTAGCGCGCGGCTCGTCGCCCAATGAGCGAGATTCTATGGGGATGACGCCTCTGATGAATGCGACGATCGCATATGGTGATCCAGCGGTGCGCGTACAGCTCATTGAGCAGCTGATCCGTGCTGGGGCGGATGTCCATGCACGTGTACCGCGTGAGCTCGACAGACCTGAGGGGTCGACGGCTCTCATGATTGCTTGCTCGATGAATGGGGATAGTATTGATGCTCTCGGTGGGGTCGCTGAGCCTCAGGTGGTCGAGGCTCTGCTCCGCGCAGGGGCTCGGGTCAATCCCAAGGATGAGAACGGAGAGACGGCACTGAGTCTCACGCATACTGTTGCGAGCTTCACTGATGAGCAGGAGAATGCGAAGCGGACTATCGCGCTACTGGAGAAGGCCGCGGCGGGAAAGTAGCGAGAGGCTATTGACTGCTGGCGTCACTCAAATTTCAACAAAAGAAAGTACATGCTCCTAACTTGATTAGGTATAGACTGTCAAGAAGTAATCTGTATAAAGTCCCCGCAGGGGCGAGCGAAGCGAGTTTATGCCAGATTGCGACTTGATGGGCTATACCTAATCAAGTACGCAGACCGCGCTTCTCTCGTTACCTGTTACCTATGTAATATATTTTTCGCAAGCTGCGCGGGCGCTTCGCGTTTGCGACGGTAGATAACAGGCGCGCTTCGCGCGCAGGATGAACGGGGGCGTCAGTTTGCGGCGTTGCTGCCATGCAGGGTTTGCTGCGCGTGCGTGTTCTAAACTATCTAGAACTGACGCCCTGCTGGATCTGCGATCCAGCACTTCCTCGGG
>CAYJID010000280.1:0-3072 GCA_964370135.1 uncultured Akkermansia sp.
GCGTCGTGCGTCGTGAGGATGTAGTTGAACTGATGCGTGTAGAAGGGCGGGTAGAGCTTGATATTGGGCGGCTCTTGTGTCACGAGAATCGTCTGCTCCGCAGGACAGGCGCGCTCCTCCACGGGGTGGAATCGCGGGACCTCGTCATAGACGACGAGCCAATCATAATCACGCAGAGCAGGATCGCAGCTGAAGCTCACCCCCTGCACATCACCTTGGGGGAGGAAGCGGTGGAAATTTTCCTTATTGAACCAAGGACTGAGCAGTTTCACACGGAGGGGAGGCATGCCCCTATCATAGCAGCCGCAGGATGGGAAAACAACCCTTATTGAGCGCGACTCTATTTTCTTGATCTCACGCGGAGAATCTGCTAGCGTCACAGGACATGAAGCAACTCATCCTCTACATCGCCATGAGCCTCGATGGCTACGTCGCCGATACGCAGGGCGGCGTCGCTTGGCTGGACGGCGACGGCTCAGAAGCTGGCAGCCTCGGCAGCTACCCCGACTTCTACGCCTCCGTCGACACCATCATCCTCGGCTACCGCACCTACGAGCAGATCATCACCGAGCTCGCCATCGACGCATGGCCCTACGTGGGCAAGACCTGCTACGTGCTCACGCACCGCGATCTGCCCGACATCCATGAGGGCGACAAACACATCCACTTCACCCAGCAGCCCCTAGCACAGCTGCTCGCCGAGCTCGCGGACGCGGAGCGCATCTGGCTCTGCGGCGGCGCACAGATCGCCCAAGAAGCCATCGCCTGCGACCTCATCGACGAATACCGCCTCAGCCTCATCCCCTGCATCCTCGGCGCGGGCATCCCCCTCTTTGCCACAGCAGCCCCCACACGCCTCCTGAAGCTCGAGGGCACGAGCCAGAGCAACGGCATCGCCGAGCTGCGCTACACACGCCGATAGCGAGCCCCTTCTAATCAAAGCGCGCCTGCCACTGCGGATCCGCTGCTGCCTCAAAGCACAGCGCGATCTGCGCGGTCGTACACTTGCTCTCCGCCAGCGGGGAGGGCAGCTCGTCGAGCGCGAAGTAGCCACTCGCCACCGTCTCACTATTCTCTACGAACTCCCCGCCCACACATTCGCAGAGCACGAATACCTTGCACACCCCATAGGCAAAGGGCGGCGGATTGTGGCGGTTGCGGTCATGCACCGCGATGAGGCGGCGTGGGATCACGTACAGTCCCGCCTCCTCGCGCACCTCCTTCACCGTATTGCTCCCTACGGACTCCAGCACATCGACCCAGCCGCCTGGCAGCGACCAGCGCCCGTCCTTCTCCAGCACGAGCAGGATTTTTTTCCCTGACTCATCAAAGATAGCCGCACGGCTATCCAGCTTCGGCGTCTGGTAGCCCGTCTCATGGCAAAAAAGCTCCCGCACCTGCTCCACGGGGTACTCCGACTGGCGCACCAGCATCTCAGCCGCGATCTCGCGCAGCCGCTCGTAGCGCTCACGATCATAGATATCCGTATCATAGGCGAGCCCGCACTGCGCGATGCTCTGCAGCTCGATGGTCCACTGGAGCCACTGGGGATTGAGAGAGGGAGGATTCATAGACGCCCAGTATAATTCAGACGGCCTCGCAAGTCAAATTTCCTAGACAAGCCCACGCGCACGTGTTAGATTAGAGTCCTATGGTCAAGCATCTCTTACCCAGCAGTCTCGTGGCCGCCAGCTGCTGCGCGCCCCTCCACGCTGATTTCTCCCACAACAAGGAGAAGCCCAACATCATCTTCTTCATCGTCGATGACATGGGATGGCAAGACACCAGCCTCCCCTTCTGGCGCGATGCCGTGGGCAAGGCCAAGCCCACCTTCCTCAACAAGCGCTACCGCACGCCCCACATGGAGCAGCTCGCCGCCGACGGCATGATGCTCACACGCGCCTACTCCTGCGCCATCTCATCGCCCTCGCGCGTCAGCCTCATGACAGGGATGAACGCCGCGCGCCACCGCGTCACGAACTGGACGCTCAAGCCCGACACGAGCACTGACACCCCTCACCCCACGCTCAGCGCCCCCGATTGGAACCTCAACGGACTCCAACCCAAAGGCACCCGCCCCAAGGGCAACACCAAGCTCCCCATCACGGAGGAGAAAGCCTCCTACGCCATCAAGCGCCCCTACATCGCCGCGCGCCCTATCACCGAATACCTCCGCGACGCAGGCTACATCACCATCCACTGCGGCAAGGGACACTGGGGAGCAGGCGGCACCCCTGGGGCGAATCCGAAGAACCTCGGCTTTGACCACAACATCGCGGGCAAGGAGACTGGCGGCATCGCTGACTATCGAGGGGCAAAAAGCTATGGCTCAGGACGCTTCCAGATCACAGGACTGCGCAACATGGACAAGTATATCAAGGAGAACACCTTCGTCACCGAAGCCCTCACGCTGGAAGCCATGGATCTGCTTGATGAGCTCAAACCCAAGGCAAATGGCAAGCCTTTCTACCTCTACATGAGCCACTACGCCATCCACAGCCCGCTAGATGAGCGTGCGAACGACCCCCGCTTCATGGGCAACTACCCCGCCCCCCACCTCGGCACCCACCCCAAAGACGGCAAGCCTTGGAACCTCAAAGAGCGCAACTACGCCACCCTCATCGAAGGCATGGACAAGAGCCTCGGTGATCTCATGGCATGGCTGGAGAAAAACAAGCTCACGGACAACACCGTCGTCATCTTTGTCTCCGACAACGGCGGCCTCGCCATCAGCGGACGTATGAAAGAAGCCAACTACCCCCTCCAATATGGCAAGGGCTCACTCTTCGAAGGCGGCATCCGCGTCCCCGCCATCGTGAAATGGCCCGGTGTGATCAAAGAAGGCAGCCAATCCGCACGCCCCACCATCATCGAAGACTTCTTCCCCACGCTGCTTGACATCGCGGGGCAGCCCCAGCGCAAGAGCGACGGCGTGAGCCTGCTAGCCACGTTCCGGGGAACAAAGTCCACGGGCATGACGCGCCCCCTGCTCTTCCACCAGCCCAACTACTGGGGCGAGGGAGCACAGACAGGCTGGGGCTACGACTCACGCTCCGCGCTCGTCTACGGCAA